>JABDGF010000004.1:0-80924 GCA_013286165.1 Acidobacteriota bacterium
ATCTTTGTACTGCGCGAGCTCGTGAAGAATGTCGGACGCCGGCGTTATGGGATACGAGCCAAGGAACAGCCGCGTCTTGGATTGTTGCGATGCGGCGACGAATCCGAGAGCGAGAGCGGCATTGCCGCTGATGTTGCGATAGAGGCCCGGTTCGAGCTTCGCGGGCGGAATGTCGTAGGTGACTTGAAACGATTCCGAGGCGTCGCAGTAGCTATAGCCCGCTTTCATCGCGAGCAGGTTGGCCTGCACCAGAATCGGCTTGTTCTTGAATTTATCGTTGAGCCAGCGCTCGGTGGATTCCATCGAGCGGTTGTAGAGCCAGTAGCACATGCCGAGCGCAAAAAAGTTTTTGCACCGGTCCATGCTTTTCGTATCGAGACCGAGATCTTTTAGCGCGGCGCGGGTTAGCTTGGTGAGTTCAACTTTGAAAAGGCGATAGCCATCGAGAGTGTGGTTCTCGAGCGGGTTCTCGGTCTGGTTCGCCTTGCGTAGATCGGTTTCAAGGAAATGGTCCACGTTGACGATCAGGATGCCGTTCGGCTTCAGGTCGGCGAGATTCATCTTCAGCGCGGCAGGATTCATCGCGACAAGCGCGTCAACCGCATCGCCCGGCGTGAAAACGTCGGTGGATGAGAAGTGAACCTGGAAACCGCTGACGCCCGGCAGCGTACCCGCAGGGGCGCGAATTTCGGCGGGGAAGTCCGGGAAAGTGGCGAGATCGTTGCCGAAAAGGGCGGCCGTATTGGTGAACTGGCTGCATGCCGTCGCCCGAGTCGCCGCAGAAGCGGATGACCGCGTTTTCAACGGTCTCGCGACGGCGCGCCAGAGGTTCAGTAATCGTCGAAGCCATTCGTAGTCAGGACCTCAAAGTTGAGATGGCAAAAAGCGAGTGCCGCCTACTTGAAAGATGCGCGGATTGTCTCGCAGGATGCGGCAGGAACCGCGAACGGTCGAAACGGCAGGCCCAAGCTGCACGTCTCAACATTAAGCGGTCGGTACGCCGGCGCGAATCATCCGAGGCGCCATCCGATGCTCAGCGCTTTTCGGCGGAAACCGTCGGCGCGCACGGGCGGCAAGTATGCAAAGACCGCGGATGAAGCTCGTGCATCTTCTTTTGTAGGTTAGCATAACGATGCGCGTTTCGCCCCAAAGCGTGCCTGCTGTGTTGTTACTCGGATGCATACAAAAATGAAATTGGACTTTGTGAGCTTCGTGCAGGGGCAGGCGCGGAAAGCGCCGGATACCTCCGCGTCCCATGCGG
Organism: Acidobacteriota bacterium; assembly: GCA_013286165.1. Taxonomy (GTDB): domain Bacteria; phylum Acidobacteriota; class Terriglobia; order Acidiferrales; family UBA7541; genus Palsa-295. The sequence continues at coordinate 1,262 of JABDGF010000004.1, forward strand.
TGCGGCGCTGGTTCTTCCACCTGGGAGGGCCGGGGCTGATTTTGCTGGGCGTGATCGATAGCTCGGTGATCCCCGTGCCGGGCAGCGTCGATGCGATGACGATTATTCTCTCCGCGCACGAAAAGACGCTTTGGATTTACTACGCCGTGATGGCGACGATTGGTTCGGTGCTGGGCGCGTACCTCACGTTTCGGATTGCGCGGACACAGGGCGAGAAGGCGATGAGCAAACGATTCAAGCCCCGCACGATCAAGAAGGTGAATGCGATTTTCGAGAAGTACGGCTTCAGTTCGATTGCGATTCCGGCGCTGCTGCCGCCGCCATTTCCGATGGTTCCGTTTACGATTGCGGCCGGAGCGATGAAGTATCCGGTGCAGAAATTTCTACTGGCGATGACGATTGGGCGCGCGACGCGGTACGCGATACTGGCGTATTTGGGCGCGAAGTATGGGCGGCAGATTTTCGCGGTGGTGGTGGCGCACGGGTGGACGTTTCTCTACATACTGATCGGAGTTGCGGTGGTGGTGTTTCTGATTTGGTGGTTTGGGTTCCGGCACAAGAAGGCGGCGCTGGCGCACGGGGCGGATTGAGGGTGGCGCTTAGGCGCGGGTCGCTGGCGTTGGTGAAAACGAAGAGAGATCTTCGGCCGTGTACGGCCTCAGGATGACGACGCTGGTAGTTGTTGGCGCTGTGCGACGAGTTGAGTTGCCCCGTAACGGTTCGCGACCTACGTCGGAGAACAGCCTGCGCGGCAGGCTATTCCACTGACCCTGGGTCTAGTTCTATACGTACCCACCTTTACCCTTTTCGCACAGTTTCGGAAGGTTCATCTCGCGTCCCAGCGGGAAGTGCTAGCGTTAATGAAAGCCCCTGGGGAGTGGTGTGTGACCGAGTTAGCTGACGCCAATATGCCCGGCGCCGAGAAGCGCCGAAGCACACGGATCATCAAGTCCGTCCCGATTACGGTGACGGGTACCGATGCGTTGGGACAGGAGTTCCGCGAGTCAACCAACACGGTGATGATCAACTGCTACGGGTGTAAGTATCAGTCGGTCCACTACGTACCGAAGAGCACGCACGTCTCGATCGAGGTTCATCGCACACACAAAGGTTTGCCGCCACGAACGGTCCGCGGCAAAGTGATTTGGGTACAGCGGCCGCGTTCGTATCAGGACGTGTATCACATCGGGTTGGAATTCGAAGTTGCGGGAAATGTATGGAGTCTCGCGGCGGCGCCGGCGGATTGGTTTTCGTTTCCCGGCGACGAAGAAGACGCGCGCGAGCTGGAGACGGCGAAGGTTGCGCCCATCAGTTCGGGAAGGCGTGGCGCGGAAGCGGAGCAGGTGCTTCTGGTGCCTACGTCGGTTGCGGTGAGTGAAGCGTTTGAGGTGGACTTCACCGCGGAAATTCCTGCGGCGGAAAAATCGACGCCGCATCGCGCGACGGAACGTGTTCCGGAGCGGGCCAGCATCGGCGAGCGCCAGCGGGAACGGCAGAATCTTACGATGCGCGAAATGGTGCGCGAAGTGGTGGACGAACGATTGACGGAACACTCTGCAACCATGCGGCGGCATTTCGACGATTCGCTGCAGCAGCTACTTGAAAAAGTTTACGAGCGGATGCAGGCGATGGCGGACGAATCGAAGCAGGAGATCCGGTCTATTCGCGAATCACTCACCGTTGTGCCCTCACCCACAACATCGGCGTCTGCAATCTCGGCAAGCGCACCCACGCAGAAGGGCCGTCCGAACAGGCGCCGGCGCGGCGGATTCAGCGGCGGAAACGCAAACTCGTAAGTCCTCGTTTTCCACACCCATAGCCCTTTAGGACTGGAAATTAAAAAGGGCAACTGTCCCTAAGTACCATTGACTTTCGCTTTTGATTCGCCCATAGTTGCGCAAGATACTGCGACCCAAAGGGGCGTTCGATGGCGTTAACGAAGCGGCAAAAAGAAGTACTCAACTACCTCGTAGGATTTCTGAACAAGAACGGCTACTCGCCGAGTTTCGAGGAGATCGCGCACGCGCTGAAGCTGACGTCGCTTGCGACGGTGCACAAGCACCTGTCGACGCTCGAGAAGAAAGGTTTCGTGCGCCGCGGCTACAACCAGAGCCGCTCGATTGAAATTTTGCAGCTTCCGAAGCCGGTGCGCGAGCAGGTGCTCGACCGCCAGGTGTCGGAACTTCCGCTCGCGGGCCGCATTGCTGCAGGCCGTCCGCTGGAAGCGGTGGAAGTAAACGAGACGATTTCGCTCGCGGATTTTTCGCGCGGGCAGGGAACGTACGTGCTGCAGGTGAAGGGCGAATCGATGCGCGACGATCACATCCTTGACGGTGATTACATCGTGGTGGAATCGACGCAGGTGGCGAATCCGGGCGAGATTGTGGTGGCGCTGGTGGGCGAGGACGACGCGACGGTGAAGCGTTTCTATCGTGAGCCGGGCGGCAAAGTCCGGTTGCAGCCGGCAAACTCGACGATGTCGCCGATCATGGTGGCGGCGGCGGATGTGAAGATTCAGGGGCGCGTGGTCGGCGTTCTTCGCAAATATTAATTAAAGGTTCGCACCAGCGGAACTGCGGCCGCGGTGTTTGGCGATCAGTGAGTCACCTGACGCTGGATACCGCGGCCGTTTTGTTTGTGGCGGGGCGCGAAATAGTCGCTTGCCTTCCCGCGGCGGACGGGTTCACACTCATCGAGCCCACAACCAGCAGCCCTCAATCGTGTGACCTTATCGGGTCAGACACATCTGTTTCATTTTGAATTTGGCACCGACCCAGCGCGGGACTACATTCAAAGACCCGGTCCTTATATTGATCCGATTTTTCTGGGCTCCTCCTTCGAAAACCGGGGAGAGCGCATGTGGGGAGAGTAAAAGCCGGACAGCGCGGCGAGTCCGCTCCCTCAGCAGCAGTCGAACGGGCAGCCGGTTCAGAACGGTAGAAGGGCAAGCAATCCGAACGCGCCGAGTGCGAAGGCACCGGCACTCACTGGGGAGGCAAGAACAATGGCATCGAATTCGACTTTTGGGAACACCACGCCGAGCGGAATCGCGCGGTTGGGATCGACCCTTCACGTGAAGGGCGAGATCACGGGCAACGAAGATCTGCTGATCGACGGCAGCGTCGAAGGCCTGGTGCAGCTGGAAGACCGCAAGTTGACCGTGGGCGCGAGCGCCAAGGTGACGGCGGACGTGATTGCGCGGGAAGTGGTGGTGTACGGCAACGTGAAGGGCAATCTTCGCGCGCGCGACCGTATCGAGATCAAGAAGGACGGCTCGGTGGTAGGCGATTTGACCACCGCGCGTATTTCGATCGAAGACGGCGCCTACTTCAAGGGCTCGATCGAGATCGACAAGACGGGCGATCTGGCGGACGACAAGTCGCACGCGCGCAAGACCGCCAACGTAACGACGTAAGCCCTCGAGTCACGCAGGTCCGGAATTAGAAAGCCCACGGTGGTCCGCTTTTTAGCGGGCAAGCGTGGGCTTTTTGTTTTTTTGTCACACCCCTACTCATTATACGTGAGGGTCTTGCGTCAAGAGTAACAATGAGGTATTAAGGCGGCGTCGGAGGTACTGTCAACCATGGCGCTCGCTCCTGAAAGATCAAGGCTGGTCTCACTTAAAATCAGGAATCTCGGATGCATTGGCCCTGAGGGCGTCGAAGTCCAATTAGACAAAATCGTCTGCCTAGTGGGGCGCAACAATTGCGGCAAGTCCACGGTCCTAAGGGCTTACGAGTTAGCGCAAGGCGGCAAGATCATTAGCGGTCATGACAAATGTGCATGGGCTCCGGAAAACGACCATCCAGAAGTCGAACTATGCGTTCACATCCCTGACGGAACAATGAACGTTGACGAAAAATGGAAAGTAATCAGTGGTGACAATAAGTTGGTTAAGAGCCGGTGGCAGTGGAGGGCGATCGGCGAAAAGCCGATCCGCCAGACTTGGGATCCTGAAGCGGCTGACGGGAACGGCGATTGGGCTGAACAGGAAAAGGCCGGAGGTGCGGACAACGTCTTCAAATCCAGATTGCCGCAACCTCTTCGGGTAGACTCGCTGGTCGATTCAATAACCGAACACGATCAACTTCTGAAACTAATAATCGAGCCAATCGCGACGAAACTGCGCACACTCCAACAGACTCAAGGTACGGCCCTGCAAACCGCGATTAACGAGCTCCTCAAAGCAGTCGATCTACCTCTTTCTGAGTATCAGCGAGAGGTAGATAAGGTAGGAGATAGCGTCCACAAGCGCTTTGCCGGTGTGTTCCCTGAATTAAATATCCAGATCAAGCTGCGAATGGACAATCTCACGTTCGACCCTGTGAAGGAGTTAAGCGCCGGTTCTGGCGTTCGGTTCATTCAGGGCGATTCGGAAACCGGAATTAGGCAACAGGGGACGGGCTCGCGCCGCGCCTTGTTCTGGACGCTTTTACAGATTCGAAATCAACTCCAACGAGAAGAGAAGCTTAAGAGGGACGAGGAAAAGCGGCACGAGCAACAGGCTTCGGCGATTTCCGGGCTTAAGACGAAGATCAAAGCGGAAGAGGAAAAGGCCAAGCCTAACGACGGGAGATTGGAGAAGTACAAGCAGGAACTAGCCGCGCTCGTGGCAGAGCCCGCGTCATCCGGAGACGAAGCTTCACTTCCTGGGTTCATTCTTTTAATCGACGAGCCTGAAAACGCGCTACACCCACTTGCGGTTCGCGCTGCTTGTAGTCAGCTCTATGATTTGGCCGAGGACCCCAATTGGCAGGTGATGCTATCAACCCATTCGCCGTACTTTATTAATCCTCTTCATGACAACACAACGATCCTGCGGATCGATCGCGACGGAAAGACGACTCGGCCCCGGGCTTTTCGTGCAGCTACAGCAAAGTTCAGCGACGAGGATAGAGAGAATTTGCGGGCTTTACTCCAGCTAGACGCATCTCTCGCCGAAATGTTTTTTGGCTCTTACCCGATCGTCGTTGAGGGCGACACCGAAATTGCATCGTTTTGGGCGGCGCTCCCGCCGGAGAAAGGTCAAATCGAATTCTTCGTCGTTCCTGCGCGTGGGAAGATGCTAATCCCCTCTATCGTTCGGTTGTTGGCGCATTTCAAGATGAATTTTGGCGTGTTACACGATGTGGACTCGCCACGGCATCAGGGCGGCGGAAAGAATCCTGCGTGGGCGATGAACCGCAATATTGCTGAAGCAATTTGGGAAGCTCGCACTCAGGGTGTAGAGATTAGGCATCGGGTGAGCGTTCCAGATTTCGAACGCCGACTAGGCTGGGGAGAGGAAGGAAAAGACAAACCGATCCGAGCGCACAGGAAGGTAAAATCAGACCTCAAATTGCAGTCTGAAGTTGAAAAGCTCTTTGGGCAGCTCGTAACCAGCAGTCAGGCTCAGCCATTTCCGCACGTGGCGCCGACTGCGACAGTGGACGAGTTGCTTGCCGCTATCGAACTCTCCGTCAAATCGTGGGCCCAAACTAACGCCGCACAGGATCCGAGGTATGCGTTCTCTTGAGTGTCGGGGCGGTGAAGATGACTTTGGTTGACAGACCCCGGTTGTTACCTTAGACTCTACGTTTGTCTCTACACGGAAGGGTGTGACTAGCTGATGGCTACATATATACCGCGGGGACGTCAGGCGGAAGAACTGATGGTCGGTGGCAATTGGTTCGTGATCGACGCGAGTGGCGTGGTATTGGGACGACTCGCGACGAAGGTCGCGCGCATGCTGATCGGCAAGGACAAGCCGACGTACACTCCGCATCTCGATTGCGGTGACCATATCGTCGTAGTGAATGCCGACAAGGTGAAACTGACGGGGAACAAGATCGACCAGAAGGTCTATCACCGTCACAGTGGATGGCCGGGCGGTTTGAAGACCACACCGATCCGGTCGATGCTGCAACGTCGTCCAGAAGAGGTCGTACGTGAAGCGGTATTGGGCATGCTGCCCAAGAACAAGCTTCGTGCACGGAGAGCAAAGAAGCTGCGTGTTTATGCCGGAAGTGAAGGCCTCGCGCGCCACACCGGACAAAAGCCTCAGCCGATCGCGCTGTAACCTCGCACCATTCGGTCCATACATTTTTTGAGCCGGACGGAAAACTCCGTCAGGCCTACTTGTCTCCGCAGGGACGCTGCGCGAGGCGCTGTACGAGGGGGAGCTTTGAGTTCGACGAACACGTTTCAGGGATCAGTGAAGCAGCACTACGGCACGGGCCGGCGCCGCGAGTCGATCGCGCGCGTTTACATCAAGCCCGGCGCGGCGAAATTCACGGTGAACGGACGCCCGGTGGAAGACTACTTCCGCAACGTGGCGTGGCACAAGGCGGCGACCGAGCCGCTGTCGTTCACGCAGATGCAGGATCAGGTGGAAGTGCGCGCCGTGGTGAAGGGCGGCGGCACGGGCGGGCAGGCCGGCGCGGTGCGCATGGGCCTTTCGCGCGCGCTGTCGATCTTGAACCCGGAGCTGCGGCCGTCGCTGCGCACCAACGGATTCCTGACGCGCGATTCGCGTATGAAGGAACGCAAGAAGTACGGACAGAAGGGCGCGCGTCGCCGCTTCCAGTTCAGCAAGCGTTAAAGCTTGCGCGCCGCGCGGGCGCGTGAAGCTGGCGCGACGGCGGTGCGAAAAGTTTGGACTCGAGTCTCGCAGTTGGGAAACGAGACCGGGTTACATCACGGCCGGCAAGATGCCGGCAAAAAAGGAAGCTGCCGAGCGGGGAGCACGATTCGCCGCCGCGCAAAGCTTCCCTTTCTGAAAAGGAGAACCATGGGAGTCGAGATCACAATGAAAGAGCTGCTGGAGGCCGGAGTTCACTTTGGCCACCAGACGCGCCGCTGGAACCCCAAGATGAAGGAATACATCTTCGGGGAGCGCAACGGGATCCACATCATCGATTTGCAGAAGACCCTGAAGATGTTCCGCGAATCCGCGCGGTACGTCTCGGAAATCACGTCGCAGGGCAAACGAATTCTTTTTCTCGGCACCAAGCGCCAGGCGCAGGAAGCCATCGCTGAAGAAGCGAACCGCTGCGGCATGTTCTACGTGAACCACCGCTGGCTGGGCGGCACGCTGACGAACTGGGTCACTCTTCAGAAATCGATCAAGCGCCTGAAGCTCTTGAAGGCGATGATCGAAGACGGCCGCATGGCGGAGCTTTCGAAGAAGGAAGCAGCGCGCCTCGATCGCGAATTGAAGCACCTGAAGCAGAATTTTTCGGGCGTCGAGAACATGACGACGCTGCCCGATGCGATGTTTGTAATCGACCCGAACGCGGAGCTGATCGCGGTGCGAGAAGCGCGCCGGATGGGCATCCCTGTGGTCGCGATTGTCGATACGAATTGCGATCCGGACTTGGTTGACTGGGTTATTCCGGGCAACGACGACGCGCTGCGTGCGATTCGGTTGTTCACGTCGAAGATTTCGGATGCCGTGGTGGTTGGCAGCCAGTCTTTCGAGCAGACGCAGATTGCGGATCAGAAAGCGTCGGACGGCTCGGACGACAACGTCGACTACGTTGATACGAGCGCCTACGAAGTGTATGAGAAGCAGGAAGGCGACTTCGTGGAAGGCGAGCCGACGGAAGCAGCCGCAACCGATGAAGTGGTGACGGCGCCGACGGAAGACGAAGTTCATAAGTAGTTTCAAGTCTCGGAACAACTTCGCAAGAGCTTCAAACGGGCGGTGCATCGCGGCGCCGCCCGCACGCAAGAACTCCGAACCGAATTTCTTGGGTACGGGATTGCGCCATGCCGCTAGACGGAGAGCTGTGGGGCGCGTAGCCAGAATTCACAAATAAGGGATTGGTGTAGAAATGTCAGACAAGCCAAACATTTCAGCGCAACAAGTGAAAGAGCTCCGCGACCGCACGGGCGCGGGATTTTCCGCGTGCCGCGATGCTTTGACGGAAGCCAAGGGCGACCTGCAGCAGGCGATCGACGTGCTGCGCAAGAAGGGACAGGCAGCTGCGGCGAAGAAAGCGCAGCGGTCCACGTCCGAGGGCCTGGTGAGCTGCTACATTCACGCGGGCGGCAAGATTGGTGTGCTGATCGAAGTGAATTGCGAGAGCGACTTTGTGGCGCGCACAGACGATTTCCAGAAGCTGTGCCACGACATCGCGATGCACATCGCCGCGCTCGATCCGCGTTTTCTGCGCCGCGAGGAAGTGACGCAGGAAATCCTCGACCGCGAACGCGAGATCTACAAGGATCAAGCGAAGCAGACCGGAAAGCCGGAAGCCGTGGTGGAGAAGATCGTCACCGGAAAGATGGAGAAGTTCTACGAGGAAAATTGCCTCTACGAACAGCACTTCATCAAGGACGAAGGCGTAACGATCAAGGAATTGGTGGATCAGGCGATCGCGAAGATCGGCGAGAACATCACCGTGAGCCGCTTTTCGCGGTTCAAGGTGGGCGAGCTCGAGAGCGGCAAGGATGCTGCGGCGGACACGGCCGTAGCGGTGCCGTCGGTCTAAATTTGAAACGCGCTTTACATTTCGAAGCGAAAGAAAATCCGCCGCAACCACGGCGGATTTTTTTTGCGCGGACGACGCTTGGGTTCGACGACGCGATTGCGGCGGTTCAAAAGCGAACGGAACATTTGAGATAGTCCATCAAACTGCCCATTTTCGGGCATCTTGCGGAGCGTCGCCCGGCGATTCTCTGCTAGAATGCTCGGCGGGCCAGAGAGGCTGGCCAATCCTGCGATGACGAAAGCACAGCTGGCAAAAGACAAAAAGCAGCCGACCGGTGCGCCGGTGTATGAACGAATCGTGTTGAAGCTGTCGGGCGAGTCGATGTCGGGCCCGGCCGAGAGTGGCATTCACGCCGAGACGGTGCACGAGATGGCGCGCGAGGTGAAAGAAATTCACGACCTGGGCGTGCAGGTGGCCATCGTGGTGGGCGGCGGAAATATTTTCCGCGGCGGCCGGCAGAAGGATGCCAACCTTTCGATCGAGCGCGCGACGGGCGATTACATGGGCATGCTCGCAACAGTGATCAATGGCATGGCGCTGGTGGACGCGCTGGAGAAGAACGGCTGCCACACGCGATTGATGAGCGCGATCGAGATGCACCAGGTGGCGGAGCCGTTTATCCGGCGGCGCGCGACGCGGCACATGGAGAAGGGCCGCGTGGTGATTTTCGCGGCGGGCACGGGCAATCCGTATTTTTCCACGGACACGGCTGCGGCGCTGCGCGCGATGGAAATCAAGGCCAACGTGATCCTGAAGGCCACGCGCGTCGATGGCGTGTATGACGCCGATCCCGAAAAGGTAAAGACGGCGAAGAAGTTCGACCGCATCACTTACATCGACGTGCTGAAGAAGGGCCTTTCCGTGATGGATTCGACCGCCATCTCGCTCTGCATGGACAACAAAATGCCGATCGTAGTGTTCGACATGAATGTGTCGAACAATTTGCGCCGCGTGGTGATGGGCGAGCCGATCGGATCTGTGGTGACGGCCGAGTAACGCATCGCTGGGAATCTGCTGGATTCGTCCGGAGGCAATTTTTCGATGACTGCAATCGCAACGAGCAAAGACGCCCTGGCCCAAGCGCGCACGCGCATGGAGAAGGCCGTTGAAGATTTTAAGAAGGAGCTTTCCACGGTGCGCACGGGGCGCGCGAACGTCTCGCTGCTGGATCATGTGCGAGTGGATTTCTACGGAACGCCGACGCCGCTGAATCAGGTGGGCACGCTGAGCGTTCCGGATTCGTCCACGATCGTGGTTTCGCCGTGGGATGCTTCGATCGTTCCGCTGATCGACAAAGCGATTCGCACCGCCGACCTTGGGCTGAATCCGACGAACGACGGGAAAGTGGTGCGCGTGCCGCTGCCGTCACTGACCGAAGACCGCCGCAAAGAAATGGTGAAGCACATCCACAAAATTTCGGAGAATCATAAGACCGCGCTGCGCAACGTCCGCCGCGACATCAAGGAAGCGGTGGAGAAGCTCGAGAAAGAAAAGAAGATGAGCGAGGACGACAAGAAGCGCGCGCTGGACGAGTTGGAAAAGGTGACGCACTCCGAGACGAAGAAGGTGGACGACCTGCTCGCCGCGAAAGAAAAAGAATTGATGAGCGTGTAGGCCGGTGCCGCACGTCGCGGCGCCTGTCGCTGCAGGGAATTGAAATGATCGAAGCGCGTCCGAGTACCACCGCACACCGAGTGGCGATGCGGCGCGCCGCCCACCAGCTGTTCGACCATCCCCTCATACTTGACGATCCAATCGCGCTGCCGATTCTCGGCGAAGAAACGCGGGCGCGACTCCGCGCGGAGGAGCGCGAAGCCCGCGGCCGCGCGCAGGCGTCGTTCCGCGCGTTCATGGTGGTGCGCAGCCGCTTCGCCGAAGACGAACTAAAAGCCGCGGTGCCTCGCGGCGCGTCGCAATATGTGATCCTCGGCGCGGGACTCGACACGTTCGCGTACCGCAGTCCGTACTCGCCGGCGCGGCTTCGTGTGTTTGAAGTGGATCATCCCGCGACGCAGGCTTGGAAACGGAAGCGGCTCGCGGATGGCCACGTTGTAGTGCCGCCGGCTGAGGCTCTGGCGTACGTGGCTGTCGATTTTGAGACCCAGTCGCTCGCTGGCGAACTGGCCAAGGCCGGATTCGATCCCGGACGCGTCACATTTTTCGCGTGGCTTGGCGTGACGCCATACCTTACGAAGCCGGCGATGGATTCTACGTTGGGATTCATCGCGAGTTGCGCGAAAGGAAGCGGCGTGGTGTTCGACTATGTGTGCGAGAGGCGGCAGATGGGAATTTTGGGGCGGCTCGCGTTCGAACGTCTCGCGCAGCGTGTGGCGATGGCGGGCGAACCGTTCAAGCTGCTCTTTGACCCGAAGACTCTAATCGCGGAAATGCGTGGCATGGGTTATTCGCACTTCGAAGACTTGGGCGGCGCACAGCTGAACGACCGGTACTTCGCCGGACGTACAGACAATCTTCGCGTGCTCGGGCGTGTAGGACGAATCATGAGTGCGCGGACTTGAGGAGTTTGGCGCTGCGCTCGCTCTGGCGCTTCTCGCACGCGGGGAATCGGCGCTGCTTCGCCGTGCATTCACACCGGCAGGATTGCCCATGCTACTGGATTGCGGCGCTACGCCAATCAGTTCAGCGAGTGGATCTCTTCCGGCAGCAGCAGCGTGAAGGTGCACTTGCCTGTGTTGGCGGAGCAGGTTGCGGTGCCGCGGCGGACGATTTTTGCGGGAGATGAGTCCGGGAATACGGCGCCAAAGTCGATGGCCTTCAATTTTTCGGCGAAGGGGCGAAGATCCTGGCTGCCGTTGACGAATTTCGCGGCGTCCACGTTTGCGTGTTTCGATCCTGCGTCGGCAGGCGAGAGCAAAACGAAGAAGTCGGCCTTCGCGTCTTCTTTCAATCCATCGGCAATCGAAAACTCGCGCTGTTTGAGAAGCGACGGCTTCGCTTTGGCGACGAGCGCGTCGATGCCTTCGTTTGTCCCGAGTAGCTTGATGAGGCGGGCGCGCGTTTCCGGCACGGAGTGTTGCGCTGCGATCGCTTCGGCGTAGAGGTCGATGGCCTTTTGTCTGTCGCCGCGCTTTTCGTAAATCTGCGCGAGGTGATCGCCCACTTCGCCGTGCTGATTCAGCAACCATGATGCGCGGACGAAGCGCTCTGCGTCATCGAGATCGCCTTGCCTGAAGCGAACCCAACCCAGCGTGTCCCAATAAACTCCGAGGCTTGAAACCTGATTGAGATCGTCGAGCGTGAGGTGCAGCAGGCTCACGTTGCGCAGCGCCGTGGCCGTGGCAGAAACGGCGGATTCGGCGTACTGGCGCGCCTTTTCGAGTTCGAGGCCGTCTTCGGACAAATTGTAGGCGACGTTGTTCCACACGACGGGCGTCTGCGCCGTGTCGATGGCTTTGTCGAACGCGTCCATCGCTTTTTCTTTTTGGCCGGAGTTGAGCAGCGCGCGGCCAAGGCTCACTTCGAGTTCGGCGTTTTCAGGCGCGAGGACGGTGGCTTTGTCGAGTTCGGGCACGGCGTCCGCGAATTTGTGCTGGTCGAGATAAATTCCGCCGAGCGCGGCGTGCGCGACGTTGTCGAGCGGATTGATTTCGACCTGCTTTTTGAATGCTGCGATGGCTTCGGGAAACTTTTCCTGCTGCGTGAGCGTGAGGCCGAGATAGTTGTAAACGTGCTCGTCGTACGGATCGGCGTCGATCTGTTTGTGGAATGCGGCGGCGGCATCGTCGAAGCGGCCGAGGCGCAGGTAGGCGAGGCCGAGATCGTTCCAGACTTGCTTGGTTTTCGGATCAAGTTCGGTGACGCGCTTGAGTAGAGGAATTGCTTCGGTGGGATTGCCGGCGTTGAGCGCGGCGATGCCGGATTCGAGCAGCTCCTCGGCGGTGGCCGTCTTCGGAATTTCGGGCGAGCCCGGCGTCGGATTGTCGACTTGCAGAGCTTGCGATTCGTCGGCTGCGACGGTGCGCGAGAACGTCAGATACTCGCTGGTGCGCGAGGCAGGCAGTTCGCGCAACTTGAAATTCAGCACGCGCTCGGCGGTGAGCACGCCGTCGGTGAAGTGGTAGATCGATTTGTAGGCGGCGTAATCGCGATCGACGTTCACGCCGAAAGGCGGCTGCGCGGTGAAACCTTTCGGCAGAGTGAGCGTGAGCTTTTCGGTGACGTCGAGCGGGCTACCCAGCTTGATGGGATCGACTTGGTCTGAAGATGCTTCGGGAAGGCCCATCGATAGCATCGGGATTTCCACTTTGGTTTTCTTGCTGGACCAATCGAGATAGCCGGCCTGCGAATATTCGAGATCGAGTTCGAAAGGGTTCGCGGTGTCGGACGGATCGCTGGGCTTCACGCTGGTCACTTCGCCCTTGATGCCGTCGAGCGATGCGATGGTCTGGCCGAGTTCTTTCCATTGATTTTGCGGAGTGCGGCGGAATGCGACGCGCAGGACGAATTCGTTATCGCCGCGCAGGAAATATTTCAGCTTTACGTTGAGCTTGCCGAGGTCGGTGACTTCCGCGTTCATCTGGACGACTTGCGTTGACGTCCAAGGCGGATCGACGGGTGTTTCGACCAGCTTGCCTGCGCCATCGGGCGGCACGAGGAGCGCTTGTTTATCGCGGAGCGGCGAAGCGAGCAGACGGAACGGCGCGACTTCGGCGGTGGAATCCATCCAGATGAGTTTGTCGTCGTGCGGAACCGCGGTGATCAGGTGATCGAACTGCGACGGTGAAGGGACGGTGGGATCGATTTTGCGCGCCGAGGGAATCAGAACAGCGTCGGACGGGACGTCGATCGCGTTGAGCATCGCGGCGAGCAGCGTGACTTTATCTTTGCAGTCGCCGTATTGATTTTTGAAAACGTCGGCGGCGGTGTGCGGCTGAAAGCGGCCGAGGCCGAAGGAAAGGCTTACGTAGCGGATGTTCTGCGCGACGTAATTGTAGAGCGCGGCCATTTTGTCGAGCTGGGCGGTTTTATCTTTGGTCAGCTCGAGCGCTTTGGCGCGAATGTCCGGCGTCGGCGTGGTGCGGCCTTTTTGCAGATCGGCGTACCACGCGGCGACGGCGGGCCAGTTCTTGAAGGTGGTGATTTGGACGTCGGCCTGTTTTTCTTTTGTGGGCTCGGATTTCTTTTTCTTTTGCTCTTCGTCGGTGGGGCGCGTGAGCACGCTGTGCTTCCACGAATAGAGCGTGCGACCGTCTGCGTCTTTTTTTGAAAAGGTAGCGGAGTTCGCCGCGGGCTTCGCGCCGTCGGTGATGGAGTAGTCCGCGGATTTCACGATCAGGTCGCGGCCCTCGGGCACGCTGATCTCGAGTTGCTCGTCGAGAATGATCGCGTCCTCGAGGAAATCCTGCGAATACCAGAACTCGTTGGGCGCGAGAGCTTTTACCGTTTTGGTAACGATGTCGTATTCGATCGCGTCGCCTGAGTGGAGAGAGGGGACTGTGATGTGCTTTTCTTTGTAGTCCGTGTACTCGGGTGCGTCGCGCTCAACCGCGGCGGTCATTTCCTTGATCGCGTCGGGCGTGGCGGTGACGACGGTGCCGTCGGGCTTTACGACGCGGACGGACTGCACGTCCATTTCTTCGTTGGCGGAGTTGTAACCGAAGACGAGTTCGCCGAGCTGCTGCACGCCGGCGTCGCTTTGCACTTTGATCCGCGCAGTGAGTTCGCGCTCACCGGTGCCGTCATTTTCAAAGCGCGCTTTGGTGGAATATTTTTCGACGACGAAAGGCTCGCTCGAATAGTCGGGCGCGAGCTTCTGCATCGGCGCGGGCACCGGCGCGGACGGAGGCGTGGGAGCCGGCGAGAGTTGCTGCTGCGCAAATGCGGTGGATGTGAATAGGAAAACGAGAAAGGCCGCGCAGAAATTCTTCATTCCATCTCCCAAGTGAGAAACGCCCGAACCAGTGTAGGTGCGGCGCAAGCGGGAGTAAATGCCGGGAGGCGGGGGTGTTGAGCAAACGCAAATGGTGCAAGGGCAGGGCAAAACCCAGCAAAATCGCGTCGATCCGAGAGACCCATCGCAAGCGACCGTTCAGATTTTTGTCCCGTCGAAACCCAAGACGCTTCTAAGCTGTTGATATTAATGCGCTTATGCGTCAACTAACGATGGCGTGAGCAGGTGTTCCAAATGTGCTCAAACGGTCAACAGTTTATGGTACTATTACGGGGTTCCGAGGTCGGCGCGGCAGGTTCATGAGCTGATTTGGAAGTTGGAAGCAGGGCGTTTAGTTGCTATTGGCACGATTCGGTCCAAAGCCTCGGATTTATTTTTTGGATTGATTCGAGTTGACAAGGCGTGCTGGTTCTCCTATACTCCTGCGGTTGCATTGAGCAGTTGCATGTGTGTGATTAGGGAAGTCTTTCAGTCCCCCGAACAAAGAACGACGGATGGGGGAGTTGAAAGAGCGGCCGAAATGGGGCGCCAGCCCCGCAAAGCCGTGACAGCCTCCTCCGCAGTCGAGTAGATGCAGTTCACTCCTTGGAGTGGAAACGCGTCGCCGCCGGAGTACCTAGGTTTAATCCTACGGTTTGGCACCTTTTCTGTTCATTCACTCGCCGATTTTCGCGCGGGGCGGAACACTGCGCTTCAAAATCGGATTTATTCGATCGATAGGAATTAGGAGAGACTCGTGCCGACGTTTTCACAGCTCGTGCGCCACGGCCGCGAAAAGATTCGCGTCAAGACGAAATCGCCGGCTTTGGAAGGCTGCCCGGAAAAGCGCGGCGTTTGCGTTCGCGTTTACACCCAGACGCCGAAGAAGCCGAACTCCGCGCTGCGCAAGGTTGCGCGCGCCCGGCTGACCAACAGCGCTGAAGTGACCACCTACATTCCCGGCATTGGCCACAACCTGCAGGAGCACTCGATCGTGCTCGTGCGCGGCGGCCGTGTGAAGGACCTGCCGGGCGTTCGCTACCACATTATTCGCGGCACGCTCGATGCGGCCGGCGTTGAAAATCGCAAGCAAGCGCGCTCGAAGTACGGCGCCAAGCGGCCCAAAGCCGCACAGAAGTAGGAGGCTGGATAGATGCCACGCAAGGGTTGGGTACTTCGCCGCAAGATTCCCGGGGATCCGGTTTTCGGTTCGGACCTGGTGCAGAAGTTCATCTCGAGCATGATGTACGACGGGAAGCGCGCCACCGCGCAGTCGATTTTCTACAACGCGATGGATCAGGTCGCGAAGAAATCGAACGACGACGCGTTCAAGCTTTTCAAGAAGGCGGTTGAGAACTGCAAGCCGGCGCTGGAAGTGAAGACCCGCCGCGTCGGCGGCGCGAACTATCAGGTTCCCGTCGAAGTGAACCCTTTCCGCAAGCAGTCGCTCGCGATTCACTGGCTGGTGCTGTATTCCCGCACCCGCAGTGGCCGCTCGATGACCGACAAGTTGGCTGAAGAAATTTTGGACGCTGCGAATGGACGTGGCGGCGCCGTGAAAAAGAAGGAGGACGTGCACCGCATGGCGGAGGCTAACAAAGCTTTCGCGCATTATCGCTGGTAAGCACGGGCCTAGGGACACATGCCACGTCAGGTACAACTCGATCAGACCCGTAACATCGGGATCATGGCTCACATCGACGCCGGTAAGACCACGTCGACCGAGCGCATCCTGTTCTATACGGGTGTGACCTACAAGATCGGCGAAGTTCATGAAGGCACGACGGTCATGGACTGGATGGAGCAAGAGCGCGAGCGCGGCATAACGATTACGTCCGCCGCGACGACGGCTTCCTGGACACGCTACGGAAAGAAGTACCGCATCAACATTATCGATACGCCGGGCCACGTGGACTTCACGGTAGAAGTCGAACGCTCGTTGCGTGTGCTGGACGGCGCGGTGGCGATTTTCGACGCCGTCGCCGGCGTGCAGCCGCAATCGGAAACTGTTTGGCGCCAGGCGGACAAGTACCGCGTGCCGCGCATCGCGTTCATCAACAAGATGGACCGCATCGGCGCGGACTTCGATCACTCGATTCGCACGATTCGCCAACGTCTCGGTGCGCATCCCGTGCCGCTGCAATTCCCGATCGGCCGCGAAGATAATTTCATCGGCGTCGTGGACTTCCTCGAAGAGCGCGCCATCATCTGGAAAGACGAAACGCTTGGCGCGGAATACGAAACCGTCGCGCTCGAGAAGCTTTGGGATGCGGCGTATCTCGCGGAGCATCCGGAAGTTGAAAAGGCCGTGAAAGCTTCGGGCCTGACACAAGAATTCTACAAAGAGCACCACGACAAGGTCGTGGAATACATCGCCGAACATGATGACGCCATCATGGGTAAATACCTCGAACAGCACAAAATCGAGGCGGCCGAGCTGCGCGCATCGCTGCGCAAGTCGACGATCGCGCTGAAGCTGGTTCCGGTTCTAGCGGGCTCCGCGTTTAAGAACAAGGGCTTGCAGCCGCTGCTCGACGCTGTGATCGATTTCTTGCCCGCGCCGATCGACGTTCCTCCGGTGGAGGGTCAGGATCCGAACGGCAGCGAAACGCTGGTCCGCAAGGTTTCGGACGACGAGCCGTTTTCGGCGCTGGCGTTCAAGATCATGACCGACCCGTTCGTCGGCCACGTGACTTACATTCGCGTTTACTCCGGCGTGTTGAAGGCCGGACAGAACGTGTACAACTCGACGCGCAAGACGCGCGAGCGCATTGGCCGCCTGCTCCGCATGCACGCCAACAAGCGCGAAGAAATCGACACGATCGAAGCGGGCGACATTGCCGCGTGCGTTGGTCTTAAGAACGTAACGACCGGCGACACGCTGTGCGATGAAGACAAGCCCATCACGCTGGAGAACATTGACTTCCCGGCGCCTGTGATTCAGGTGGCGATTGAGCCGAAGACCAAAGCCGACCAGGAAAAGATGGGTGTCGCGCTGGGCAAGCTTGGGCAGGAAGACCCGACGTTCCGCATGCACACCGATGCGGAAACGAATCAGACCCTCATCTCGGGAATGGGCGAGCTGCACCTGGAAATCATTGTCGATCGCATGATGCGCGAATTTGGGGTGCAGGCGAACGTCGGCCGTCCGCAAGTCGCGTACCGTGAAACGGTACTGAAGGAAGCGGAAGGCGAAGGTAAATACATCAAGCAGACCGGCGGACGCGGACAGTATGGCCACGCGGTGATCAAGCTGTTGCCGCTGCCGCAGTCGGCGCATGACGACATGCATGAATTGTCGGAAGAAGAACTCGCCGACCTCGCGAAAAACATTAGCGGCGGTAAGCCCGGCAAATTCAGCTTCGACAAAGAGCATCGGCTGCTTTTCATCGACAAGATCATCGGCGGTTCTGTACCTCGCGAATTCATCAAGCCGATCGAAGAAGGCATTCGCGAAGCGATGGAGACCGGCATTCTGGCGGGCTACGAAATGGTGGACGCGGCGGTCGTGCTGACCGACGGTAGCTATCACGACGTGGACAGCTCGGAAATGGCGTTCAAAATCGCGGGCTCGATGGCTTTTAAGGATGCTTGCAAAAAGGCCAATCCAAAGCTGCTCGAACCGATCATGCGAGTGGAAGTTGTGGTGCCGGAAGATTACATGGGCACCGTGATTGCGGACTTGAACTCCCGCCGCGGCCAGATGCAAGGCCGTGAGTCGCGCGGCGGCACGGAAATTATCAACGTGCTGGTTCCGCTCTCGACCATGTTCGGCTACGCGACGGAAATCCGAAGCCGCACGCAGGGTCGCGGCAGCTTCACGATGCACTTCTCGCATTACGAGCAGGCGCCGAACAACATTTCGGACGAAATCATCAAGGGTAAGAACGGCGGCGCGCCTGGCAAGAAGTAGGCCGCGCTTCCCGAAAAGCTTAGCAACACAACCGGATTGAATTGAGGAGCTGAGAGAGAAAAATGGCGAAAGAGAAATTCGAGCGAACAAAGCCGCACGTAAACATTGGGACGATCGGACACATCGACCACGGCAAAACGACGTCGACGGCGGCGATCACGAAGGTATTGTCGAAGAACAACCCGAAGGTATCGTTCCGGGCGTTTGATTCGATCGATAACGCTCCGGAAGAGCGCGAGCGCGGAATTACGATTGCGGTATCGCACGTGGAATACGAGACGGCGAACCGGCACTACGCGCACATCGATTGCCCTGGGCACGCGGACTACGTGAAGAACATGATCACGGGCGCGGCGCAGATGGACGGCGCGATCTTGGTGGTGGCAGCGACCGATGGACCGATGCCGCAGACGCGCGAACACATTTTGCTGGCGCGTCAGGTCGGCGTTCCTTACATCTGCGTGTTTTTGAACAAGTGCGACATGGTTGATGATCCGGAACTTCTGGAACTCGTGGAACTGGAAGTTCGCGAGTTGCTCAAGAGCTATCAATATCCGGGCGACACGCTGCCGGTGGTTCGCGGTTCGGCGCTGAAGGCGCTCGAAGGCGATCCGAAGTGGGAGCAGTCGGTGCTGGATTTGATGGAAGCGGTGGACAAGAACATTCCGCAGCCGGTGCGTGATATCGATAAGCCGTTCGCGATGCCGATCGAAGATATTTTCTCGATCTCGGGCCGCGGCACGGTGGTAACGGGCCGTGTGGAACGCGGAAAAGTGAAGGTCGGCGAAGAAGTGGAAATCGTGGGCTTCCGACCGACGATGAAGAAGACGGTGACGGGCATCGAAATGTTCCGCAAGTTGCTGGATGAGGGCATTGCGGGCGACAACGTTGGACTTCTGCTGCGCGGTACGGAAAAGGATGAAGTGGAGCGCGGACAGGTGTTGGCCAAGCCCGGATCGATCACGCCGCATACCAAGTTCAAGGCAGAAGCGTACGTATTGACGAAGGAAGAAGGCGGCCGACACACGCCGTTCTTCACCGGGTATCGTCCGCAGTTTTATTTCAGAACGACGGACGTGACGGGCGACGTAAAGCTTCCGGACGGAGTGGAGATGGTGATGCCGGGAGACAACATATCGTGCGAGATCACGCTGATCACGCCGGTGGCGCTGGAAAAGGGGTTGCGGTTCGCAATCCGTGAAGGCGGCCATACGGTGGGAGCAGGCGCGGTCGCCGAGATCATCGAGTAACCTATGGCAAACGGCGAAAAAATTCGAATTCGTTTGAAAGCATACGACCACCGCATTCTCGATCAATCGACTCGCGAGATTGTGGACACCGCAAAACGCACCGGCGCGGATGTGGCTGGCCCGATTCCTCTGCCGACGGTGATCAACCGCTGGACCGTGCTGCGCTCGCCGCACGTCGATAAGAAGTCCCGCGAGCAGTTTGAAATGCGCACGCACAAGCGCTTGATCGACATTCTGGAGCCGACGCCGGATACGGTGGACGCGCTGATGAAACTCGATCTTCCGCCGGGCGTGGACGTTGAGATCAAGGCGTTTGGCCGCGAGCACGCAGCGAAGTAACCGGCCGCACTAGCAGGGCGCAGCCGTTTCGAACCGGCCGCGACTTACGAAGGAAAGAGCGAACGAAATGGCAGTTAACGGAATTCTCGGCATCAAGCTCGGCATGACTCAAGTCTTCGCGGAAGACGGCACGGCGGTACCGTGCACCGTGTTGCAGGCCGGCCCGTGTGTGGTGGTTCAGCGCCGCACGAAAGATAAGGACGGCTACGACGCGGTTCAGCTCGGTCTTGTCGAATTCATCAAGCCCCAGCGCGTGAATAAGGCTCGCACCGGCCACTTCAAGAAGTCGAATGTGGCACCGATGCGCTACCTGCGCGAAGTGCGGATCGAAGATTCGAAGGACGAATCGAAGTCCGGCGACCGCGTGCTGGTGGACAACTTCAAGATCGGCGAGTGGGTCGATGTCACCGGCGTCAGCAAAGGTAAGGGCTTTCAGGGCGGCGTGAAGCGCTGGCATTTCCGCGGCGGCGACGCGAGCCATGGCTCGATGTTCCACCGTGCACCGGGCGGCATTGGCGCCAGCTCTTTCCCGTCGCGCGTGTGGAAGGGGCAGCATTTTCCCGGACATATGGGCAACGAGCAGAAGACCGTGCAGAAGCTGAAAGTCGTAAAGATCGACTCCGATGAAAATTTGCTGCTGGTTCGCGGTGCGGTTCCTGGCCCGTCCGGCGCGTACATTCTGATTCGCAGAGCCAAGAAAGCGAAGTAGCAGGATTCCGAGGCCTTCGGGCCCGCATAAGAGAAGACGACGATGCCAGTAGTTGACGTAAAAAATCTCGCAGGAAAAACGGTTGGCCAAGTTGAACTGGCCGACGACGTGTTCGGCGTAACGCCCAACCAGCACCTGCTGCACGAAGCTGTGCGGCACCATCTGGCGGGAAAGCGTTCCGGCACGCACAAGACGAAAGACAAGAGCGAAGTTTCCGGCTCGGGCAAAAAACTCTGGAAGCAGAAGGGCACGGGCCGCGCGCGTGTGGGCTCGATCCGGTCGCCTCTCTGGCGCCACGGCGGCACGGTTCACGGACCGGTTCCGCGCAAGTACGACTATGCGCTGCCGAAGAAGATGGTGTTGGGCGCGCTGCGTTCGGCGCTGTCTGCCAAGCTTGCCGAGCAGAAGCTGACGATTCTGGATAGCTGGAAGCTCGACACGCACAAGACCAAGCCGTTTGCCGATGCGCTGGGCAAGCTGCACAAAGAAACGCGAACGTTCCTTTTGGTGGAATCGGGCAACAACGAGAACCTCGAACGCGCTAGCCGCAACATTGACGGCGTGACGTTGGTTCCGGCGTCGGGCCTTGACGCGTACGACTTGCTCCGCCATGAGCAGCTGTTGCTCTCACGCGAAGCAGTGGCGAAATTGAGCCGCGCGCTTTCGGCGACCAAGCCTGAAGTTCCGGTGCAGATCGAAGCGGCTCCGGCGACGAAGCCTGCGGCAGAAACGAAGGCCGCAAAAGCTCCGGCGAAGAAAGCGGCTGCTCCGAAAGCGGCAAAGAAGCCGGCGGCGAAGAAGGACGAAAAGTCCAAGCCCAAAGCGAAGAAGGGTTAAGCGATGGATTCCAAGGTATTCAACATCATCCGGCGCCCGATCATCACTGAGAAGGGACTCGGCGTGAAGGAAACGCAGCACACGGTGGTCTTCGAAGTTTCGAAGGATGCCACCAAGACCCAGATCCGCGAAGCCGTTCAACGCGTCTTCAAGGTGAAGGTCGATCACGTCCGCACGGCGATTTTTCACGGCAAGATGCGCCGTAGAGGGCGTTCCGAAGGCTTTCGCAGCGATTGGAAGAAAGCATACGTTCGCCTGGCCAAGGGCGAAAAGATGATCGAATACGCCGAGAACATGTAGTTGGCGGCATTACCCGGGCCCGCTTGGCCGGCAGCAAGCACAAGCAAGAGGCAATCTAGATGGCACTGAAAACTTTTAAGCCGTACACACCGTCGCGTCGCTTTTTGACGATGCTCGATAAGAGCGAGATCACCAAGCAAACGCCGGAAAAGTCCCTGACCGAGTCGCAGAAGCGAACCGGTGGACGCAACTCGCACGGCGAAGTCACCAGCTGGCACCGTGGCGGCGGCCACGCGCAGAAGTACCGCGTGATCGATTTCCGCCGCGATAAGACTGGAATTCCCGCGAAGGTTGCGGCGATCGAATACGATCCGAACCGTTCGGCGCGCATCGCGCTGTTGCACTACGCCGATGGCGAGAAGCGCTACATCCTGCAGCCGGTGGGCCTCGAAGTTGGCATGACCGTGCAGAACGGACCGGCGGCTGAAATTATGCCGGGCAATGCGCTGCCGATTTCCGCGATTCCTCCAGGCACGATGATTCACAACCTTGAGCTGTATCCCGGTAAGGGCGGCCAAGTGGTGCGTTCGGCGGGCGGCGCGGCGCAGTTGATGAGTAAAGAAGGCGACATCGCGCTGGTGAAGCTGCCTTCGGGCGAAGTTCGCAAGTTCAGCGTCGGTTGCATGGCTTCGATCGGCCAACTCGGCAACCTCGACCACGAAAACGTCACCTACGGAAAGGCCGGCCGCACGCGTTGGCACGGCAAGCGTCCGACGGTTCGCGGCGTGGCGATGAACCCGGTGGACCATCCGCACGGGGGTGGTGAAGGCCGCGTGAAGGGTAACCATCCGCAGACTCCGTGGGGCTTCCCCACGCTTGGCGCGAAGACGCGGAAGAAGCGCCGCAGCGACAGCGTAATCGTCGAACGGCGGAAGTAAGCGGTAGAGCTTGTACGGCAGCAAAGCACGAGAAGTGTACGGACCCGGCGCGGGGGAAAAATGGGGAGTCAGAAACTATGACAGCAGCCCGTTCGTCTCGTCGTCGTACAAGCCGGCGTGCATCTCGCACTCGCAAGCCGGCAGCGCGCAGAGCAGCAAAAACGGCAGTGCGCCGTGCAGTGAAGCCGGCCGCGAAAGCGGCGGTGAAAGTGAAGGCGACGGCGAAAGCAGCCGCGCCGCAGGTGCAGTTCAGGTTGTGCCGGTCGGGATGGGCTGTGATTGTGGAAACGCAGCCGAATGCGCAGGGGACGCGGTTTGTATGTCCTTTCTGCCCGATGTCGCACCGGGTATCCGGACCGGTGAGAGGATTTAAGAGAGTTCGCCGCGCGCAGTGGATGAAGCTGCGCCGAGTGGAAGGATAAGGAACAAGATGCCGCGTTCGCTGAAAAAGGGACCGTTTATCGACGACCACCTCCGCAAGAAGGTGGAAGGCATGAACACCCGCAACGAAAAGAAAGTGGTGAAGACCTGGTCGCGCCGTTCGACGATTCTGCCGGACATGATCGGCCACACCATCGCCGTTCATAACGGGAAGAAGTTCATCCCGGTGTACATCACCGAGCAGATGATCGGACACAAGCTGGGCGAATTCGCGCCGACGCGCACGTTCAAAGGCCACGCGGTGAAAGCGGCCCTGGAACGTGCGGCAGCGGCGGCTCCGGCGGGCGGAGCGGCACCGGCTCCGGCGGCGAAGTCGTAACGGATTGAAGGAAGAGGAAGAGACGATGGCAGAGGCAACAACAGCGGCACCACAACTGGGCGGAACGGCGAAGTTGCGCTACGCGCGCGTGTCACCGCAGAAGGCGCGCCTGGTGGTCGATCTGATCCGCGGCAAGCGCGCCGAAGATGCGCTGCAGACTTTGCGCTTCACGAAGAAGCGCGTGGCGAAAGATGTGGAGAAGACACTCCGCAGCGCGATCGCAAACGCCGAGCGCAAGGCGGAAGATGCGGGTGAAACGCTCGACGTGGATGAACTCTACGTCACCACCTGCTACGTAAACGAAGGTCCGCGCTGGAAGCGCATGCGTCCGGCTCCGATGGGCCGCGGCTTCCGCTACCAGAAGCGTACTTCGCACATCATCGTGGAAGTGGCCGAGCATCACCGCGCAGTTTCACAGCGCGTGGAAGCGGCGGCGACGGAAGCCCGAGAATCGAAGGGCGTGAAGGGCGCGGTCCGCAAGGCGCGCAAGGCCCTGGATCAACAACGGAATAAGCAAGGCCAACCGAAAAAGAAGAAGTAGGAGCGGGAGGACAGTTTGGGCCAGAAAACACATCCATACGGTTTTCGCCTCGGCTACAACAAGGGCTGGAAGTCGCGGTGGTTTGCGAAGAAAGACTACGCGGATCTTCTGCACGAGGACGTTCAGCTCCGCAAGGTGCTGAAGGAAAAGCTGAAGTCGGCGGGCATCAGCGGCATTGACGTGGAACGCGCCGCGAACAAGCTCGTGATCCGGATCTACACCGCGCGCCCGGGCATCATCATCGGCCGCAAGGGTTCGGAAATCGACAAGCTGAAGCAGGACGTTCAGAAGCGCACCAAGCGCGAAGTGCACATCGACATTCAGGAAGTGCACCGTCCCGAGCTCGACGCTCAGCTGGTGGCTGAATCGATTGCGCTGCAGCTGGAAAAGCGCGTGGCATTCCGCCGCGCGATGCGCAAGAGCGTGGATTCGGCGCTGCGCTTCGGCTGCAAGGGCATCAAGGTTCGCGTTGCCGGCCGTTTGAACGGCGCGGAAATCGCGCGCAAAGAGTGGTACCTGCAGGGACGCCTGCCTTTGCAGACGCTCCGCGCGGACATCGACTTCGGCACCGCCGAAGCGAACACCACCTACGGCGTGATCGGCGTGAAGTGCTGGATCTATCAGGGCGAGAAGATTCCGCAACGTTCCAAAGCAAAGCAGCAACCGAAAGAACAAGCGCAAGCGTAAGGACACGGACAAGCAACTATGTTGATGCCGAAAAAAGTTAAGTACCGCAAGCAACAGCGCGGGCGCCGCACCGGCAAGGCATGGCGCGGCGGTGCGCTGGCGTTTGGCGAGTACGGACTGAAGGCTCTCGAACCGGCCTGGATTACGGACCGGCAGATCGAAGCCTCGCGCGTCGCGATTTCGCGGTTCATCAAGCGCGGCGGAAAATTGTGGATTCGCATTTTTCCGGACAAGCCGTACACCAAGAAGCCGGCCGAGACTCGTATGGGTAAGGGCAAAGGTCCCCCGGAGAAATGGGTGGCCGTAGTGAAGCCCGGACGCGTGATGTTTGAAATGGCCGGCGTCGATCTCGCGACGGCTACTGAGGCAATGAAGCTGGCGTCGCACAAGCTGCCGATCAGGACGAAATTCGTCAGCCGTGCGGAGGAACTGTAATGGCGGAACGGAAGAAGAAGACGGGACAACTCGAGAAGCTCCGCGATCTGAACGCGAACGAGCTCGAAGTACGCCAGAGCGAGCTCGCCGAGCAGATCTTCCGCCTCCGGTTCCAGCTTTCGACCGGCCAGTCCGAAGGCCTCACGAAACTCAGAGAAGCCAAGAAAGACATGGCACGCGTGAAGACGCTTCAGCGTGAGAACGAATTGAGGAAGGCGTAATGGAAAACGAACAAGCCGTCGCGAATCAGGAAGTAAAAGAGCGCGGCGTCCGGCAGGAACTCACGGGCGTCGTCACCAGCACCAAGATGGCCAAGACCATCGTGGTGAAGGTGACGCGGACGGTGCAGCATCCTCTGTATCAACGAGTGGTGCGGCACGCTAAGAAATACTACGCGCACGACGAAACCGGCGAAGCCAAGCTCGGCGACACGGTGACCATCGTTTCGACGCGCCCGCTTTCGAAGTTGAAGCGGTGGCGTTTGCACGGCGTCTTGCAGCGTTCAACGCGCGCGTAATTCTGCGCGGTCTCGGGCGTTCGGTTGAGTGACGCCGGGCGCGGTGGTTGGAATAGGGGAGCAAGCAAATGGTTCAGATGAGAACGTGGCTGACGGTGGCCGATAATTCCGGCGCTCGCCAGCTCACCTGCATCCTGCCCGTTGGCGGCGATGCAGGTCTTACGGCCAGTCTCGGCGATGTGATCACCGCGGCTGTGAAAGAAGCGGCGCCGGATTCGCAGGTGAAGAAGGGCAAAGTGGTGAAGGCCGTTGTGGTTCGCGTGCGCAAAGAACAGCGCCGCAAAGACGGCACCTACATCCGCTTTGACGACAACGCCGCCGTATTGATCAACGATGCGAACGAGCCGGTGGGCACGCGCGTTTTCGGGCCGGTGGCTCGCGAACTGCGCGACAAGAAGTTCACCAAGATCATCTCGCTCGCGCCGGAAGTGTGGTAACCGACGATGCCGAAACCAGCGATTAAGCCAAATCCGATCAGCGTCCGCCATGGCGACCAGGTGAAGGTGATTTCCGGCCGCGCCAAGGGCCGCACCGGCAAAGTGCTCTCGGTGAATATCGACAAGCACACCGTCACCGTCGAGCACGCGAACATGATGAAGAAGCACACGCGCCCGAATCCTGCGAAGAACATCAAGGGCGGCATTCTGGAAAAAGAAGGTCCGATTCACGTTTCAAACGTGATGCTGATTTGCCCGGGCTGCGGCAAGCCGACGCGCGCCGGACACACGCATCTGCCCGATGGCCGCAAGGTGCGAAGCTGCCGGCACTGCAAAGCAACGTTTGAAAGCTAGTTTTTAGAGGCGAAGAGAGACTCGAAAATGATTACGCGTTTGCATGAAAAATACCGGAAAGAAGCGGTTCCCGCTCTCGCGAAGAAGTTCAATCTGACGAATTCGATGGCGATCCCGAAGATCAAGAAGATCACCTTGAATATCGGAATGGGCGAGGCGAGCGCGAACGTGAAGCTGCTCGACACGGCAGCCGCGGAACTGGGCCAGATTACCGGGCAGAAGCCGGTGATCACACGCGCGAAGAAGTCGATCGCGAACTTTAAGATCCGCCAGGGCATGCCCATCGGTTGCATGGTCACGCTGCGCGGCGAACGGATGTACGAATTTCTCGACCGGTTTGCGTCGATCGTGCTGCCGCGCGTCCGCGACTTCAAGGGCTTGCCGCCGAATTCGTTCGACGGCCGTGGCAACTACACGATCGGCCTGAAAGACCAGCTCGTGTTTCCGGAAATCGACTACACGCGCGTGGACAAGATCAAGGGCATGAACATCACCATCACGACTTCCGCCCGCAACGACGAAGAAGGCCGCGAGCTGCTCAAGCTGCTCGGCGTCCCGTTCCGCGTTCAGGAAAAGAGTTAAGGAGAGTTTTAATACATGGCTCGCACCAGTCAGATCGCGAAGACCAAAAAGAAGCTGAAGTTCAAGATCCGCCAGCGCAACCGTTGCCGCATTTGCGGCCGTGCGCGCGCGGTTCTTTCGAAGTTCGAAATGTGCCGTATTTGTTTCCGCGGCCTGGCGCTGAAGGGCGAAATCCCCGGCGTCGTGAAGTCCAGCTGGTAAGGAAAACAGAATGACGACCGATCCGATCGCCGATTTGCTCACCCGCATTCGCAACTCCTCGCGCGCCAAGCACCCGCGTGTCGATGTGCCGAGTTCGAAGCTGAAGGTGGAAGTAGCCCGCATCCTGAAGGAAGAGGGCTACGTTGCGAACTACAAAGTAGTGGAAGAACAAAAGGGCAAGAAGACGCTTCGCGTGTTCTTGCGCTACACCCCGGACCGCCGCAGCGTGATTACGAACTTGAAGCGCGTGTCGCGTCCCGGTTCGCGCCGTTACGTCGCGAAGACGGACATCCGCCAGGTCGTAGGCGGCATGGGAATTTCGATCGTCTCCACCGCGCAAGGCCTGATGACGGGTCAAGCGGCTCGCAAGGCCGGCATCGGCGGCGAAATGATGTGCGAAGTTTGGTAGTTCGGACTTCCGCCAGGCGAAACAGTTTTTGAAATTGGTTCTCTAAGGAAACAAGACACATGTCGCGAATTGGAAACAAAATCATCCCGGTGCCCGCGGGCGTGAAGATCAACATCAAGGCCCACGAAGTGGAAGTTCAGGGCCCGAAGGGCAAGCTCAACGTGGCGCTGCCGGCCGGCATCAGCTTCGAGCAGAAAGACGGCATTCTCACTGCGAAGCGTGCGTCTGACGATCAACGCGCGCTGCACGGCCTTTCGCGCGCGCTGGTTGCCAACGCCGTCACCGGCGTAACGACCGGCTTCAAGAAGGACCTCGACATCGTCGGCGTTGGTTACCGCGCTGAAGTAAAGGGCAAGAACGTAGTGCTCGCGCTCGGTTACTCGCACCCGATCGAATTTGCGATTCCGGAAGGAATCACGATCGCGATCGAAAAGCAGACGCACATGACCGTGACCGGCGCCAATAAGGGCCAGGTCGGCCAGGTTGCCGCGAATTTGCGCGCGCTGCGTCCGCCCGACCCGTACAAGCAGAAGGGCGTCCGCATCACTGGCGAGAGATTGAAGAAGAAGGCTGGCAAGGCCGGCGCGAAGTCCGCGGCCTAGGCCAGGAGGAGAAAGAACGTGGCAGCACCAGTTCGCAGATTGTCGCGGCAAGCGCACCGCCGCCGGATTCATGTCCGGACGCGCAAGACTTTGATCGGCACCACCGAGCGTCCGCGTCTTTGCGTGCACCGCACGTCAAAGCACATTCGCGTGCAGGTGGTAGACGATCAGAAGAATCACACCATCGTCTCGGCCAGCTCGCTGGACGCAGCCGTCAAGAAGGACATCAAGGGCGGCGGCAACATCGCAGCGGCGAAGGTCGTCGGCAAAGTGATCGCCGAACTCGCCAAAGCGAAAGGCGTCGAGAAAGTCGTTTACGATCGCGGTGGTTATCAATATCACGGGCGCGTCAAGGCGCTCGCCGAAGCGGCCCGAGAGGCGGGCCTGAAGTTCTAATCTGCCTATGTCGAAACAAGAGCTCAAAGATACGTTGTCGGTTCGCCAGATCATTCATACGAACCAGGCGAACTTGAAAGATCAGGTCGTCGCGATCAACCGCTGCACCAAGGTTGTGAAGGGCGGCAAGAACCTCAGCTTCTCCGCGCTCGTCGTGGTTGGCGATCAGGGCGGCCATGCCGGATTCGGAATGGGCAAGGCTCGCGAAGTGCCCATGGCGATCCGCAAGGCGATCGAGTCGGCGAAGAAGAACATGGTGAAGCTCAATATGAAGGGCTCCACGATTCCGCACCAAGTGCTCGGCCGTTACGGCTCGGGACAGGTGCTGCTCAAGCCCGCTCCGGAAGGAACGGGAATCATCGCCGGCGGCGCTGTGCGCGCAGTGATGGAGGTTGCGGGCATTCAGAACGTGCTGACGAAGTCTCTCGGCACCTCGAACCCGCACAACGTGATCAAAGCCACCTTTGACGCGCTGATGCACTTGAAAGACGCGGCCAAGGTTGCCGAAGGCCGCGGCAAGGGAGCGGAAGAAGCCGCTGCGGTCTAGCGCTTCTCGTACCGGATTATGGCTACCGAAAAGAAATCCGCCAAGAAAGCGGGCGGCACGTTGAAGATCAAGTGGGTGGTCAGCTTCATCGGCTGCCCGAAGAGCATGCGTCAGACGGTTCGCGGTCTCGGATTCCGCCGCATGCAGCAAGTCCTGGAAGTTCAGGACACGCCGTCGATTCGCGGCATGATCGCGCGCGTACATCATCTTGTTGAGGTCCAGAATGGCTGAGAAACCGACACTTTCTAATTTGAAGCCGCCCCGAGGCTCGCGCCACCGCAAGGTTCGCGTCGGCCGTGGTATGGGCTCGAAGCTGGGAAAGACTTCCGGCGCCGGTAACAAGGGCCAGCAGTCCCGCCGCGGCTACTCGCGCCGTCCGGGATTTGAGGGCGGTCAGATGCCTTTGCATCGCCGTCTTCCGAAGCGCGGATTCGTTTCGCCGAACGCGACCGAATACGCGGTGGTGAACGTGGAAGAACTCAACAACTTCGAGAAGGGATCGACCGTTTCGCCCGAACTTTTGTTCGGCGTCGGCATCCTGCGCGCCAAGCGCGACATCGTGAAGGTTCTTGGCGATGGCGAGTTGAAAGTCGCGCTCACCGTGCAGGCTCACGCATTCAGCAAATCGGCGCAGGAAAAAATCACTGCCGCCGGCGGTAAGGTCGAAGTTATTCGATGAACAAGCTCGTCCAGGCATTCCGGAACATCTTCGCCACGCCGGATCTGCGCAACCGTGTGCTTTTCACGCTCGGGTTGCTCGCGGTGTATCGCCTGGGCGCGTTTATTCCCACGCCTGGGATCAACACCGACCTGCTGCAGCAGCTCTTCCAGCAGGGCCAAGGCTCGGTACTCGGCATCATCGACCTATTCAGCGGCGGCAACTTCCGCCGCTTGACGATTTTTGCGCTCGGCATCATGCCGTACATCACGGCATCGATCATTTTGCAGTTGATGGTGGTCGTGTGGCCGTACCTCGAGCGCCTTCAAAAAGAGGGCGAACTCGGCCGCCGCAAGATCACGCAGTACACGCGCTACCTGACGATCATTTTGAGTTTGTTCCAGTCGTTCACGATCGCGCAGACGCTGATGCACCAGAATTCTTCGGGCGGCATGGCGCTCGTGTATCACCCTGGCGTTCGCTTTACGCTGATGACAATGCTGACGCTCACTACCGGCTCGGCGTTCATCATGTGGCTCGGCGAGCAGATCAGCGACCGCGGCATTGGCAACGGCATGTCGCTCATCATCTTCGCCGGCATCGTAGTCGGGCTGCCGCGCGCGGTGAACGATCTGTGGAGCAAGGCGATGAACCAGCAGTGGGGTTCGGCGACGCCCCTTGCCATCATCGGAATCATCGTGATGATGCTGATCGTGGTCGCGTTCATTATTTTCATGGAGCAGGGCCAGCGGCGCATCCCGGTGCAGTATGCCAAGCGCGTGATGGGGCGCCGTGTGATGGGCGGACAGATGACGTACCTGCCGCTGCGCGTGAATTCCGGCGGCGTGATTCCGCCGATTTTCGCCAGTTCGTTGCTCACGTTCCCGCAGACTATCGCGCTGCTGTTTGCCTCGAAATCCGAGGGCTTGCAGAAGTTTGCGAACGCCATCAAGTGGGGCGAGCCGCTCTACACCGTGATTTACGTGACGCTGATTATTTTCTTTGCGTTCTTCTACGTGGGCATCATTTTCAATCCCACGGAGCTTGCGGACAACATGCGGAAGTACGGTGGCTTCATTCCGGGTATTCGTCCGGGGCGGAACACGTCGGAATACATCAATCGCATCCTGACGCGCTTGACGCTGGTCGGTGGCGTGTATCTCGCGATTGTTTGTTTGCTGCCGGAGTGGATGATTTCGGGAATTCACCTGCAACACTTGCCGCTGCTCGGCAATTGGTTCGATACGCACACGCCGCGCTTCATTCTTGACGGCTTGAACGTGCAGTTCTATTTCGGCGGCACCTCGCTTTTGATCGTCGTAGGCGTCGCGATGGATACGGTGCAGCAGCTCGAAGCGCAGCTCGTGATGCGCAACTACGACGGTTTTGTTCGCAAGGGCCGGGTGCGGGGACGCCGCAACTAACGTGGCCGGCGCTGCGAAGGCACTCATTTTTCTCGGGCCTCCGGGGGCCGGTAAAGGCACGCAAGCCAAGCGGATTGCAAAAGAGCTTGGCGTGCCGCACCTCTCCACCGGAGACATGCTGCGGGAGGCCGTAGCCAACGGCACCGCGCTGGGCAAGCAGGCCAAGCCGATCATGGATCGCGGCGACCTGGTGCCGGACTCGATCGTTCTCGGAATGGTCGAAGAGCGGTTGCAGCGCCCGGATTGCGGTAACGGATTTATCTTCGACGGCTTTCCGCGGACGCTGCCGCAAGCCGAAGAGCTGGACCGGATTTTAGTGCGCCGCGGGTTTGGCAATCCGCTGGTGATTGAGTTTCAGGTGGCCGAAGACACGCTGATCAAGCGCGTTTCCGGCCGCTGGTCGTGCCCGGTAGGCGGCGAGACTTACAACGTCTACGAGCGCGCGCCGAAAGTTCCGGGCATCTGCGATGTGGACGGCGGAAAGCTGGTCCAGCGCAACGACGACCGGCCTGAAATTGTGAAGGAACGCTTCGCGGCGTACGCGAGGCAAACCATGCCGCTTTCCCAGTATTACCGGAAGCGCGGCGTACTGAAGGCGATTGACGGCGGCCTGGGCGTGGACGATGTGACCCGCACGCTCAACGGCATCCTGAATGTCGCCGGCGCGTAAGAGGCGCAAAGAATAGAGATGGTTATCTGCAAGTCGCCGTCGGAACTGGAAAAGATGTACAAGGCCGGGCAGATCGTTTGGGGCGCGCTCGATAAGATGCGCACGATGGTCAAGCCCGGAGTGACGACGCAGGATCTCGATGAGTTTGCTGAGGCCTGGACGGTTCAGCACAAGGCGCGCCCGGCATTCAAGGGCTACCGAGGGTACCCAGGTTCGGTGTGCACTTCCATCAATCAGGAAGTGGTGCACGGGATCCCGTCGAAGTCGCGGAAGCTGAAAGAGGGCGACATCCTCTCGATGGATTTCGGAGTCGAGTTGGATGGCTACTACGGCGACGCGGCGTTGACGGTGCCGGTCGGTAAAGTGAGCCCGACGCGCGAGAAGCTGTTGCGCGTGACGCGCGAGTCGCTCGAGCAGGCCATCGACAAAGTCCGGCCGGGAAACCGGTTGGGCGATGTTTCGGCGGCCGTGCAGGCTTGGGTGGAAAAGAACGGCTACTCGGTGGTTCGCGAGTTTGTGGGGCACGGCATCGGAACCAAGATGCATGAAGACCCGCAGCTTCCGAATTACGGTTCGCCCGGCCACGGTGTGAAGCTGCAAGAGGGCATGGTGCTCGCCATCGAACCGATGGTGAATACAGGTGGCCCCGGCGTTCGAGTGCTGGACGACGATTGGACGGCGGTTACTGCCGATGGCAGCGACTCCGCCCACTTCGAACATACGGTGGCGGTTACGGCGAACGGGCCCTGGATTTTGACTCGGCCGCGGGACGCGGAAGGGCCGGTCTGGTAGGGCTGAATCCCGCCAGCATCTAATTGGTAGAAGTACCGGAAACGACAAGGACGCATGAATCGAAGGCCGGAAAAGAAAGAGAAGAAGGCGAACGACAGTAGCGGCAAGGAAGAAGCCATTGAAGTGATGGCGACTGTCCTCGAGCCGCTACCCAACGCGATGTTTCGCGTTGAGCTGGAGAATAAGCACCAGGTTCTGGCCCACATTTCCGGCAAGATGCGCAAGAATTTCATTCGCATCCTGCCGGGCGATCGAGTGGCGGTGGAGCTCTCGCCGTACGACTTGACGCGCGGCCGGATCGTTTACCGGTACAAGTAGATCGCGCAAGCAGCACCGCGCGGCAAGGACGAGTGAAACGTGAAAGTCAGGGCATCGGTAAAGAAAATCTGCATGAAGTGCAAGATCGTTCACCGGCGCGGCGTGGTGCGCGTGATTTGTGAAAACGCGAAGCACCGCCAGCGCCAGGGCTAAAGGCAAGGAGAATAGCGAATGGCTCGTATCGCAGGTGTGGATTTGCCGCCGAACAAGCGGCTCTGGGTTGGCCTCACGTCGATTTACGGCATCGGGCAGCCCCGCGCGAAGGTGATCGCGGAGAAGGCCAACGTGGACTTCTCCAAGAAGATCAAGGACCTGACGGAAGAAGAACTCACGCGTCTGCGCGCGGCGATTGAAGCCGAAGGCGGCGTTGAGGGCGACCTCCGCAAGGACATTCAGATGAACATCCGCCGCCTGATTGAAATTCAGGCGTACCGCGGATTGCGTCATCGCCGCAGCCTGCCGGTACGCGGCCAGCGCACGCATACCAATGCCCGCACCCGCAAGGGTCCGCGCAAGGGCGCAGTGGCTGCCAAGAAGAAGACCATGGCGCGCAAGTAGTTTGATTGCCGGAACGCAGCTTGTTCCGGCGTGACGGAAACAAGGTTTATGGGGCGCTGCCCCTGAGGACGGGAAATGGCGAAAGAACCAAAAGAAGCAGCGGCGGGCGCAGCAGCAGGAGCGCCGGCAGCCAAGCGCAAGAAGGAATTCCGCAAGAAGCGCGAGAAGCGCGTGGTGCCGCACGGCGTCGTGCACATTCAGGCGACGTTCAACAACACCATCGTGACGCTCACCGATCCCGATGGCCGCGCCGTCAGCTGGTCTTCGGCCGGCTCGGTCGGCTTCAAAGGCTCCCGCAAGGGAACTCCGTACGCCGCGCAGCAGGCTGCGGCCACGGCAGCGGGCGTTGCGCGCGACCAATACGGAATGAAGTCCGTTGAGGTCCGCGTGAAGGGCCCGGGCGCCGGACGCGAATCCGCGGTGCGTGCGCTCGCTTCGGCGGGCTTGCACATCAACGCGATCAAGGACGTTACGCCCGTGCCGCATAACGGCTGCCGTCCTCCGAAGCGTCGCCGCGTCTAACGTAGAGTTTATCGGGCTGCTGCTCGCAGCTTGCAGCGCCCGATTCTGTATCGCTCACCGTGAGGCGAGCGATACAAGGCAGCAGTGCAGCAAACGAAGTGGATCAGGAAGAAGGGTCGCCAGCCCGTAAACTGATCGTCAAAAGTGAAGTCATAAGGAGAAAGTTAAGTGGCAAGACATCGTGATGCAGTTTGCCGGTTGTGCCGTCGAGAAGGGCAGAAACTATTCTTGAAAGGCCTCCGGTGCTTTACCGAAAAGTGCGCGATCGAAAAGCGCAACTTCGTTCCGGGCCAGCACGGCCAAGCACGCCGCGCCAAGATGGTTGGATACGGCGTGCAGCTTCGCGAAAAGCAGAAGGTGAAGCGCACCTACGGCTTGCTCGAACGCCAGTTCCGCAACTACTTCGAGAAAGCGCAGCGCATGAAGGGCGCCACGGGTTCGAACCTGATGGTTACCCTCGAGCGCCGGCTGGACAACGCCGTGTACCGCATGGGTCTCGCGGGCTCGCGCTCGCAGGCACGCCAGCTGGTTCTCCACGGCCACATCCGCGTGAAGGGCCAGAAGGTCAACATTCCGAGCTATCAAGTTCAGATCGGCGACGAAATCGCGCTGAAGGACGGCATGCACGAGAACGCCATGATCCTCGAGGCGCGCAATCTCGCCAAGAGCCAGGGCGTGGCTCCGTGGCTCGACATCGATCCCGCCAATTTCAAGGCGCGCGTCGTGGCTCTGCCGCGTCGTGAAGACGTGCAGACTCCGCCGATGAACGAGCAGCTCATCGTCGAACTGTACTCGAAGTAAGCGCCGCAAAAAGATTCACTTGGGTATGTTGTTTGTTCGAAGGTCCGCCCCGGCGGGCCAGGAGGAACATTGAATATGTGGAAGGGCTTTCAGAAACCGAAGCGTTTGGCGGCCGAACCGGAGACGCTGACCGACAAGTTTGGCAAATTCGCCGCTCAGCCGTTTGAGCGCGGATGGGGCACCACGGTCGGCAACTCGCTGCGTCGCGCTCTTTTGAGCTCGATCGAAGGCGCGGCCATTACCGCCGTAAAGATCGAAGGTGTGCTGCACGAATTCTCTCCGATCCCCGGCGTTGTGGAAGACGCGACGGATATCATCCTGAACCTCAAGCAGGTTCCGCTGAAGTTGAACACCGACCAGCCGAAGACGATCAACCTGATCGTCGATACGCCGGGCCCGGTGACTTCCGCGAAAATCGCCGAAGACGCCGACATCGCCGTCCTCGACAAGAACATCTACATCGCTACCGTCAGCGAAGGCGGCAAGCTCGAACTCGAGCTGCGCGTCAAGAACGGCCGCGGTTATGTTGCCGCCGACCGCAACTTCGACGAGGATCTGCCGATCGGCTACATTCCCATCGACTCGATCCACTCGCCGGTGCGCAAGGTCAACTACGCCGTGGAAGCCGCCCGTTTGGGGCAGATGACGGACTACGAAAAGCTCACCCTGGAAGTCTGGACCAACGCCGCGATCACTCCTCAGGATGCGATCGGCCTGGCGTCGAAGCTGGTGAAGGATCACATGAGCATCTTCATCAACTTCGAAGAGACTCCGGATCTTCCGGACGAAGTAATCGAAAATTTCAGCGATCCTCGCCTGGAATTCCTCGACCGCTCGGTGGAAGAACTCGAGCTTTCCGTGCGCTCCTACAACTGCTTGAAGAACGCCAACATTCAGAACCTGCGCGAGCTTGTTCAGAAGACCGAATCCGAAATGCTGAAGACCAAGAATTTCGGCCGCAAGTCGCTGAACGAGATCAAGGACATCCTTCACAAGATGGGCTTGAGCCTGGGCATGAAGTTCGACGAGCACGGCCGCATCATCTGGCCGCCGCTCCCCAGCCAGACCGCGCCGCCGCCGTCCGAGGGGGATGCATCGGCTCTGTAATTTAAGATCCGAGGCCTACGCTTATGCGACACCTTAAATCAGGCTCGAAACTTGGCAAGCAGCCCGCGCATCGCCGCGCGGTGTTGCGCAACCTGGTGACGAACCTCATCGAAAAAGAACGCATCCACACCACCATTCTCCGCGCCAAAGCGACTCGTCGCCTCGCGGAGAAGATGATCACGCTCGGCAAGCGCGACTCGCTTCACGCGCGACGTCAGGCGGCTGCGTTCCTGATGACCCCCCTTGCCACAGAGAAACTCTTCAAGGACCTCGCACCGCGCTTCGCTCAGCGGCCGGGCGGTTACACCCGCATCGTCCGCGCCGGCTGGCGCCTCGGCGACGGCGCCGAACTCGCGATTTTGGAGTTCATCGGCTCCGAGCTGAAGAAGAAAGAGAAGAAGGCGCGCCGCAAGCCCGCAGAAGAGGCTCCCGAAGAAGACACCGAAAAGGAAGCGGTCGCGAACAAGAAGTAAGCTTCCTCAACGCAAGTCAAAAAGCCCGGCGACGCGAATTGCGCAGCCGGGCTTTTTCTTTAGATTTAAGATTTCAATGTAGCGCCGCCGGACTTTAGCGCGGCAACTCTTCAGTGGGACAGGCTCTCAGCCTGTCTGCACCCCGCTCTCAGCGGGGTGTGCCCCGGGCGAGCGCAGCGAGCTGTAGCTTAGACT
This sequence comes from Acidobacteriota bacterium, assembly GCA_013286165.1. Classification (GTDB taxonomy): domain Bacteria; phylum Acidobacteriota; class Terriglobia; order Acidiferrales; family UBA7541; genus Palsa-295. Next base: position 37,838 of record JABDGF010000004.1, read on the forward strand.
TTCGAGTCTGAGCGGGACCAACTCTCAGTTGGTCCCGGGTTGAGCCACTGCAACCGCACCTCGCGCGCATCCGCGCAGGACTCGGCTCACTCATCCTTTGTACCACTCACCATCTCCGCTAGCGCCAACACCGTCCGCCAATTCCGCGCCGTACCCACCGTCTTCAACCTCGAATCAAAATACTGGCTGGTCAGCTTGTTGTTCGCGAGTCCCGTCGGGAACAGCAAATAAATCTCCCGCCCCAACACCGTAAACGAATCTCCGGGCGACCGCTGCGGATCCAGCAGCGCCACGTGTTCCGCCAGCGGCTCATCCGCCAAAAAGCTCACGTGCGGCCGATCGCGCTCCTGATCGCACTTCGGATAAGGATTCGCCGCGATCACCGCGAAAAGCTCTTCCGCCGTCCGCAGCACCACAGGCGCCTCAAATCCAAACCGCTTCGCGATCCGCGCCTCGATCGCCGCCGCGTCGATCCCGCTTGCGGGCGCCGTGAACGCGACGTTCCCGCTCTGGATGAACGTCGTGACGTCCGTGCACCCGCACGCCTCAAACACCGCCACGAGGTCCTTCATCGACATCCGCTTGTGCGCCGCGAGGTTGATTCCACGCAGCAACGCAACCGAGCGGCCGCGCACAGCACGCGAAGGCGACTTCGCGACGGGAAACAGCTTGCTCTTACCCACCGCGCTCTTTTTTGCGCGAGCTACGCCCTTCTTCTTCGAACTTGCGGCCCGTGCGGTTTTCTTCTTCATAGCCATAGCGTCACTTGATCCCCAGCCACGAATTGTAAATCGCCTTCTGCTGCGGCGTGGGATTCTCCATCGGCTTCAGCGAGTACGTGGGGTTCGGATTCGCCGCGAACGTAAGCGTCAGTTCTCGGAACTCGCCTAGCCTCACCACCGTCACCTTCACCGTGTCTCCCGGCTTGTGCGCGCCAAGTTCCTTCGTCACCGCGTCGCCATCGAGCACGCGCCCGTCGATGCCGAAAATCTCATCGTTCACGTCGAGTCCCGACGTTTCCGCCGGGCCACCGGGAATAATGTTCTGAATTTTCAGGTGGCCGTTGTCACCGGCCGTAGTCGTGAGCCCGGCCCAGCCCTTGGTGGTGTCGAATTTCTTCTCCACCGTCACGCCCGCATACGCAAAGTACTGCTCGTAGGGAATCGGCTCCTTGCCCGAAATGTATTTCGTGAAGAGCGGGCTCAAATCTGTTCCGGCTATTTCCGACGCGGCCCTAACGGGGTCTTCCGGCTGAAAGCCCGGTTTCGGCAGCGCGTAACGCGAGTAGAGCAGGCGCATCCAGTCGTCCAGCGACTTCTGATTGTTCGTCGCATTCCGGATCGCGAAATCCAGAATGTGGCCCATCACCTGGCCGCCGTCGTAATACGAATAGTTCGTATTGCGCAGATTGTTTTCCTGCGAGACCACGCTGCGCGAATACCACGTGTCCCAGCTCGTGTCTTCGATGCTGCGCTCTTTGCGCCCCGGCATCGCGTCGAAATTCGTCATCAGCCGCGCGATGCCGTCGAGATATTTCTGCGGCTCCAGCACTCCCGCGCGCACCAGCATCAACGCGCCGTAGTAGCTCGTTAGCCCCTCGGAAATCCACAGCGACGGCGTGTGCACCATCTGCGTGTAATCAAATGGGCCCAGCGGCAACGGCCGCAACCGTTTTACGTTCCACGCGTGGAAAAATTCATGCGACGTCACAAACAATTTCAGCATGGCCTGATCGCCGTAGCCCGGCACAGGATCGGTGGAATCCCAGTCCTTGCCAAAATCGATCTGCGTCGAATTCAAGTGCTCGAGCCCGCCGCCCGTATTCGGCCAGATATGAAAGATGAAGTAATACTCCTTGAACGGCGCCGCCTGGCCCACGCTGCCCGCCACGGGCTGCCACATCGCCACAGACTGCGCGACGGTCTTCTGCAGGTCGTCCGCGAATTTCGAAAAATCCGCCTTGCCCACCACGTCGTGAACGATCACGTGATACGTGGTGCCGCTGATCTGAAAAGTCTTCTCCTGAATGTCGCCGCTGATCTCTAGCGGTGCGTCGGCGAACCAATTGTAATCTGCGGCGCGGAACGTGTGCTCGCCGGTGTGCTCCATGCCCGTCGCGACCTTCCAACCCGTCGGCACATCGATCGAAAGTTCCGCCGGCCGCTCCTTGCCGCCCACCAGATACATCCACACCGACGGACCGCCGATGAAAACGTGCCGGTCGTTGTACTGCGCGATGTTGTTCTGCAGCGTGTTCGCAAAAATCTGGTAGCTCACGGTGATCGACGTCGCGCCCGCCAGATCGATCTGCCAGGTCTGGCTGTCGGTCTTGCGCCATTTCAATTCCGCGCCGCCGCTCTCGGGCCGCACCTTGAATCCCTGCACGTTCGCCGAGTAGTTTTCGATGTAGTAGGAGCCGGGCGCCCAGTCGGGAATCGCCACGTCGGCCGTCGCGCCGCTCAGCCCGTCGATGTGCATCGTCACGTCGAGCAGATGCGTATTCGGCTTTTCAAATTTCAATTCGTAGCGGATTGGGCTCAGAGGCGTCGGCGCAGCGACCGCTGACGCAGCGGCAGAACCGGCAGCAGTGGAACCAAAAGCGGGAAGGCCAAACACCAGCGAAGCGCACAGCAGGGAAGCGGATAGCATTCTTGAGGGCATGAGTGTCCTTTCAGGTTGAAACGATGGGTTATTTGACGTGCGTTGTCTCCAACGGGGTACCGGAAATGTGCGGAAGCCCGCGTTTTTGACGGTGATTGCTCCAAACCATTACGAGGCCAGCCGCGACCTGCGCCACAATCCCGCCAAACGCGTCGATCATCACATCCGTCACCAGCGCCGTCCGCCCCGGCACAAACGATTGGTGAAACTCATCGAGCGCCGCATAGCCGACCACCAGCAGAATGCTAACCAGCGCCCAGCGCAGATGCGTGCCCGCGTGGCCCGCGCGAATGCCACGCAGTACGAGCAGGCTGAAAATAAAATATTCGGTGAAGTGCCCGGTTTTGCGGATGTAGTGGTGATACAGCTCAAGCGTTGCTGGCGTTGCGTGCGGCATCAGCCATCGGAGGAATGGCAGGATGAAGTGCCCGGTGTGTTCGGAGGAAAATCCGGCCGTCGAAAAGCCGGACATAACTGCGCCCCACGCGAGCGCCGGCCACCAACGCTTCAGCCAAGCCTTCATGCCGCGCAATCTGCCCACTCGTGCGCGCAATTCGAGCGGCTGTGTGCCTTCGATTCAAGCAGCGCCATTATTCCAGCCGGTAGTTCGGCGCCTCGCGCGTGATAATCACGTCGTGCACGTGGCTCTCGCGGAGCCCCGCCGACGAGATCCGGATGAACTTGCCGCGCTCCTGCAGCTCTTTCAAATTCTCAGTGCCACAGTAGCCCATGCCGCTCTTCAAGCCGCCCACGAGTTGTTCGACGAGCGCCGAAAGCGGCCCCTTGTATGGCACCTGCCCTTCGATTCCTTCCGGCACAGACTTGCCGCGCGCTTGGCCTTCCTGCGCGTATCGGTCCGCCGATCCCGCTTCCATCGCGCCGAGTGATCCCATGCCGCGGTACGACTTGAACGTCCGGCCTTGATAGAGAATCGTCTCGCCCGGCGATTCTTCCGTGCCCGCGAAAAGGCTACCGATCATCACCGCGTTTGCGCCCGCTGCGATCGCTTTCGTGATGTCGCCCGAAAATTTGATCCCGCCGTCCGCAATCACAGGTACGCCAGTACCTTTCGCGGCCTTCGTTGCTTCGATGATTGCCGTGATCTGCGGCACGCCCGCGCCCGTCACCACGCGTGTGGTACAGATCGATCCCGGCCCGATCCCCACCTTCAGTCCATCTACGCCCATCGCGATCAGGTCGTGCGCGCCTTCCATCGTGGCCACATTACCCGCCACAAGTTCAATATCCGGCAGCGCGTGCTTCACGGCTTTGATCGCTTCCATCACGCGCGTGCTATGCCCGTGCGACGTGTCGATCGCCAGTACATCCGCCTTCTCTCTCGCCATTTCCTGCGCGCGCTCGAGGAAGTCGCCCGTCGCGCCGATCGCCGCGCCTACACGCAGCCGGCCGTGGTCGTCCTTCGTCGCGTTCGGAAACTCCATTTTCTTCTGAATGTCTTTTACGGTGATCAGGCCCTTCAAATTGAAATCGCCATCGACCACCAGCAACTTCTCGATGCGGTGCTTCTGCAAAATTTTCTCGGCTTCATCGAGCGTTGTGCCTACCGGAACTGTCACCAGGCCGTCTTTCGTCATCACTGCGCTTACCGGCTGATCGAGGTTGCGTTCAAACCGCAGGTCGCGGTTCGTCATGATGCCTACGAGGCGCGTGCCGCGCGTCACCGGCAAGCCCGACACTTTGTACTTATTCATGATGTCGAGCGCCTGCCGCACCGAAATTTCCGGCGCGATCGTGATCGGGTCCACGATCATGCCGCTCTCCGATCGTTTCACGCGGTCCACTTCCTCCGCCTGCCGGTCGATCGTCATGTTGCGGTGAACGAAGCCGAGGCCGCCCTGTCGCGCCATCGCGATTGCCAGGCGCGCATCCGTCACCGTATCCATCGCAGCCGCCACGATCGGAATGTTGATCGCGATCTTTCTCGTCAGGCACGTGCGCGTATCGGTTTGCGTGGGCAGCACGGAACTTTTTCCCGGCAAAAGCAACACGTCGTCAAACGTGAGCCCTTCGGGGATGGGACCATCGATCATTGCTTCTCCTGTGGTGGTGCGAAGCCGCCGCGGCGCGCTTCCGTGCAGGTTGGATTTTCAGTGGGGAAAATAGAATTGTTGCGCAGGCCCTTCATGAGTGAACCCTAATTTTATAAGGTCCGCGCACACCATGCAAGCCGTCGGACAGCCTCGCAGGCTGCCCTCCTGCGAAGAATCAGCACACTTCAGGCAGCTCCACGCTCGCACCTCAATCGCCATAAGGGAGAAAGCAGATGCACAGGCTGGAGTTCGCCTGCGTGCCTTTGAATTTGTTCTAGTAGAAATTACCCAAATCAGAAGACATCCCTACCGCGCCTGGGCCTCCGCCACCTTCGCGCGCCTAGCCACCACCACCAAATACCACGCCGGCCAAACCACCGCCCAGGCCGACATCCACCCCGGCTGCGTCGTAAGCTTCGGCAGCAAAAACGAAGTCACAATCACCGCCAGCGTCATCGCAATCGGGAAGGGAATTCGCCGAATCCGCAGCCCCATCAGGACGCCGGCGAGCGCGGGAATCAGAAACACCATCAGGCACGGCCGCGACAACGTCTGGCTCCGGAACTCGGCGAGACAGACCGTGCACGGCGACAAACAGAGCGCCGCGCTGACCCACAGCGTTCGCCGCGAAATCGAACCCACCACGAATCCGCCGGTCCATGACCACGCTACCAGCAGCACTGCTTCGCAAATTAGCTGCGCGCTTGCCGCCGGCGTCAACGCGCCGCCGTAAATCCACGCCGCTGCGCCCGCACTCACCGAAATCGACGCGCCCATCAGAAAGAAACTTCCCGGCATCGCCACGCCAAACGCCGCAAGCCACGGCCGCCACTCGCGCCACGCCGTCACTTGGCGCCACGCGATCAGCCCCAGCACGCCGAGCACAGCACGGAGTCCTTTTTCGCCGGCCTCTGCCAGGTCGCCGAGCACCACTTCGCGCTCCTCCGGCTCCAGCAACAGCGCTGCGGCTTCCACCAGTGACCAGTGTGTGCTGCTCACGACGTGCTCCCGCGATGCGTCACCCAGCTTGCGCCGCGGCTCACCTTCGCCACGGCATCGTAGAAATCCTTGGCCGCGCGAACGCCCTTCGGCGTCACGCGAATCATGCGTTTCGCGCGGCCGCCACGCTGCGCCGTCGCTTCGCCCATCCAGGTCTTCAGCAGGCCTTTGGTTTCGAGCCGCTCGATCGTGGTGTAGAGCGCGCCGATCGAGCACGTCCGTCCCGTGCTCGTTTCGATTTCTTCGCGGATCGCCGCGCCATAGGCGCCGTCGCCGAGGCCAGCGGCGGCAGTGATCAGCAGGTATTCAAATTCGCCCAGCATAATTAGAACTGCATTGTGATACTAATGGGGAAGCGCGTCAAGCGCGTTTTAACTGGGCGCGAGTCACTAACTCTCGATGGGCCGCGTGCGGTCGCCGGGAATTACGTCCACCAGCTGGATCGATTCGAGCGTGTGCTTCCAGTGCAGAATCAAAAACGGCGCGGTCTGCGCGTCGATGAAAAGATCCTGCCGCATCAGGGCCCACGGGCTCACAAACGGAAGAGGCGGCATCGGCCCGCTCAGCCGGTCCGGCGTGTAGCCAAACGCCTGGATGTCGCTCGCGACGGCTTGCTCCACCGCCACAAATTCGTCGATCGGCGGCTTCGGGTCGATGCGCCGGTCGTGATCGATTGTCACCACGCGTTCACGCAGCTTCACCGGCACGCTGGCAGGGGATTGCGAGGAAAAATGGTAGATGGCCACAGCGAGCGCTCCGCGAAAATTCGAAACGCAGCCTTGATCCGGCGCGCTCGGCTCGCCCACGCACATCCGCTGGTTCGTCGTGCGATCGATGAATCCCAGGTCGTTCGTCGAGATCTTGCCGTAAGACTTCACCGTCATTTCCACTTCGCACTCCGGCAGCGCGAACCGGTACGTCGGGTCGCTCGAGGTTTTGTGCTTCACCATCGCATCTGTCGCAGTGACCGGCATCAACGCTGCCAGTGTTCCCAGAAACGATCGTCGGCTGGTGGTCTGCACGGCGCTATCCTCCCGCCCCATTAGAACTACATTGTGATACTAATCGTTGAGCCTTGTCAATCGGCCACACTTCCAGCGTTCTAAGCCTTCACTCGATCGATTCGCCCGCTACGCCCGCCGTGTGAGTGCCTCACCACGACAGCCGCAACTAGCTGTAGCGGCGCGTTGCCCGGTTCTGGCAAGGCGGCGCTTTTGTAGGACCTTCCGCTAACTACCCCTCTGCAAGATCGTCGCCAATCTCTCTCCTGTTGGTTGTATAGAGGAGGGCGTCTCTCTCCTGTTGGATATATAGAGGAAAGCCTTCAGTTTTGAATACGGACTGCGCGGGAAGAACGTTCCGTGCGAGTTGTAAATCGTTTTAGCGTCCGACAGCCGTCCCGCAACTGGGACGTTTCCGCTCGAAATCGAACAAAAACCGCGCCGCGAGCGCGTCTTGGTTGCGCGAAATGTCACGGCCCTTTAACATTTTCAGGTGAAGCAATTCCACCCGCTCCGCCCGCTGCGCAATCCGCACGCGATGACCATCGCCTCGAATTTCTGGCCGCGCCCAACACGTCGCCTTGGCCCGAGCGTCGCCCGCGATTTTGAGACCGAGCCCGGCTCGCGCGTCCGCGGCGATTGCCACTGGCAGAAAAATCCCACGCAGCATCCGACGCTCGTCGTCGTTCACGGCCTCGAAGGCTCCAGCGCATCGGGCTACGCGCGCGGCACCGCTGAGAAAGCCTGGCTCGCGGGATTCAATGTGGTGCGCCTCAACCAGCGAAACTGCGGCGGCACCGAAAAACTCAGCCCCACGCTGTATCACTCCGGCTTGAGCGTCGATATTCTCGGCGTGGTCGGCGAGCTGATCGAACGCGACGGCCTGCCCGAAATTTTCACCGCAGGCTATTCGATGGGAGGTAATCTCGTCCTGAAGATGGCCGGGGAACTGGGCGACGCGGCGCCGGATCAGTTCCTCGGCGTCGTTGCGATCGCGCCGGCGCTCGATCTCGCTTCGTGCGCCGATGCGCTCGAACGCCGCGAAAACTTCATTTACCAGAATCACTTCGTAAAACGGCTCAAGCGCCACATGCGCTACAAAGCCAGCCTCTATCCCGAAATTTATCCGATTGAGAAATTAGAGGAGTTCGCGAAAGCAAAAACGGTCCGCGATTTTGACGACGCGATCACCGCGCGCTTCTGCGGCTTTCGCAGCGCCGACGATTACTACGAAACCTGCAGCGCGCTTCGCGTCATCTCCGGTATTCGCCGCCCCACGCTGATTATCACGTCGAAAAACGATCCGTTCGTGCCGTACGAGCCGTTCGAAGATCCCGCGATCGTCGGCAATCCCTTCATCACCACAATCGCCACGGACCACGGCGGCCACTGCGCCTTCATCTCCAGCTCCAGCGGCGATGAACGCTTCTGGGCCGAGGCTCGCCTAGTGGAATTCTGCAAAAGCAAGTCGCTGCTCGCCGCCAACCCCGAATTCTAAGTCCGACAGCCTACCAGGCGGTCCTCCCACGATTTCCCGCACACCCAAGGCCCCATCACGAAACCGGCTTCTCCAGCGATTCTTGAAATCCGTACGTCAGCAATTTCGCCGGTCCTGAATCCGAAACCACCATGTCGTCCTCGCACCGCATCCCAAACTCACCGGGCACATAAATCCCCGGCTCATTCGAAAACGTCATGCCCGGCTGCAATACAATCGTGCCGCCTTTCACCAGGTACGGCGACTCGTGTCCATCCATGCCGATTCCATGCCCGAGCCGATGCTCGAAGAATTTGTACCCCGGCCCGTAGCCCGCATCGACCACCACTTTGCGCGCCTCATCGTCCACCGAGCCGCAAGCATGGCCCGCCGCGGCAGCCGCGAGCGCCGCATCTTGCGCTGCACGCACAATTTCAAACGCGCGCTGAAATTTTTCAGACGGCTTGCCGAGGACGCCCATCCGCGTCACGTCCGACTGGTAGCCTTCCACGACGCAGCCGTCGTCGATCATCACGCCCGTGCCTTCGCGCAACACCTGCTCCGCGCTCGAACCGTGGGGCAGGGCAGACGATGCCCCGAATTCCACCGACGCGCCGCCACGCAACTGCATCTTGGCGTAGCCGCGTTGCACCAGCTTCTCTACGTCGCCCTGGGTCATGCCCTCGCGCAGCGACGCAAAAGTCGCCTTGTACACCGCGCAGGTTGCCTCGCACGCGAGCCGCATCAATTCCAATTCGTGCTCGCTCTTCACCGCGCGGCAGCCGACCGTGATCGGATCGCCGCTGGTGTACGTGAGCGATGACACCGTCTTGCGCAGTCCGTCTGAAAACATATACGCCGTGGTCTGCTCAATGCCCACCGTGCCCGTGCGAATCCCGCGCTCGCGGAACCATTTCGCCGCCACCGCGTAGGGATTTTCGTCCTCTTCCCACGTGCGCACCGGAACTTCCCAGCGCAACTGCTCGCGCATCCGCGCTTCTTCGAACGCCGGAACGATCACCAGCGGATCGCCCTCGCGCGGAATCAGCAGCGCCAGGATGCGTTCGCTCGGCCACCAGCGGAATCCGAGGAAATACGTGAGCGTCGTACCTGGCGCGATGAACACCGCATCGATGTTCGGAGCCGCGCCCCCGCCCACGTTCGTCATCGCGCCGGCGGACGGATCACTCATCAGCTTCTGCGCCTTCGCGATTCGCGCCTTATATTCGTCCGTCGTGATGGGCTTCACGCGGTCGCCCAGCGGCTTCAGCCCGTCAAACGCCGCCGGCAACGCACCGCCTGCGCCGGGCGCCTGCTGCAAAGCCTCCGCCGCACTTGCCACACGCGCCCCGCGACCCGCGGCTACGGCAACTCCCGCCGCCACCGCGCCCGCGCGCAATGCATCCCGCCGCGAAATTTTCACTCGCGTCTCCTGAGAATCTGAAATTGTGAGCACGATCGAAATCAGTGGAAGTGAGAAATCAAAACCGCATCCGTCACGGTGCGTCCGCGCGCCAGCGCCATCTGCTTCCCATCCGGCGAAACCGCAAACGAGAAAATCTTCAAGTCAGTGAAGTTCGTCACCTGTTTCGGCCCCGCAGACGGAGCGCCCGGAACGGTCGCCACCGGCTGTGCCCACAGATTCGCCACGCCCCCGCGCGTCACCGGATAGAGAATCGCGCGTCCATCCCTCGTCCAACTCATCAACGACACAGCATCTTGATTGAACGACACGCCATCCGGTGCATCGTACATGTGTTCGATCGCGCCCGTCGCGAGATTCATCACGGCCACCTTCGCCGGTTTCGAGACGTCGGGCGTGTACGTCACCGCCACGCTCTTCCCATCCGGCGAAATCGCCGGAGTGGCGACGATGTCGCCCGTCTTCGAAAGCTGCGTAGGCGCTCCGCCGTCGATGCTCACTTTCTCCAGCGCCACCGCCTGCCCACTCGATTGCACGTACACTACAAACGTCCCGTCCGGCGAGCACGACGGCAGAACGTTGATCGGCCCCGCGGTAATCGCCTTCGCGTTAGAGCCATCCACTTCCGCGCGATAAATTTTCAGAGAGCCGTCGTCACCTAGCGACGTGAACACGAAGCGCTTCCCATCGCCGCACCCCGAAGGCCCCAGTACCGACATATTTCCCAACGCTAAATCGCGCGAGTCGCTGCCGTCCGGCGTCACCGACGCGAACTTGATCGCGCCGCCCGCATAAATCGAGTAGAGAATCGCTCCAGGCGTCGGCCAAATGATTCCAGTCCGTCCGTCCGCGCGGTCGATTCCAGACGTAATCTGCTTCGGCCCCGAAAATGCCGATCCCGCCGCGCTGCTGGTCCACAAGCTCGACGTGATCGACCACGCTACCGTCGCCAGCGTCTGGCCGTCGCCGGTTACGCTCGCGCCCGAGTAATAATTCAAATCGTTGGTGATGCGCCGCGCTTCGCCGTCAGGATACGTGAGCTCCCAAATCTGCGAGTTGAACGTCATCGTGTTCAGCGGCGCCGTGAAGACAATCCCGGAGCCGTCCGGCAGCCAACTCAGTTTGTTTAGATTCGCGAATCCTCGCGATCCGAGCGGCTTCACTTCTCTGGTGTCGAGGTCCATCACCTGAATCATGTTGCCGTTCGGACTTTTCGCATCGACGCGCGCCACCGCCAGCTTCTTGCCGTCGTCTGACCAGCTCGGCCCCACGCCGTTGTACATGTCGGGGAAGTGCAGCGTAGAAATCGCCTGCTCGTTTCCGCCATTGGCATCGGACAAATAAATGGACGACGAATTGGTCTTTGACGAAATGCGAATCCACGCGATCCGTTTCGCGTCCGGTGAAAATGCCACCGCGCTATCCACGTCGGTAATCAAATGCTCAGGCGTCCCGCCCAGCGACGGCACCTTCCACAAATTCCCCAGGCCCGATCCTTCGGCTTGGCTGCGGTAGTAGAGGTAATTTCCATCCGGAGAAAAAACAATGTCTTCGAGTTCCGCGTCCTCGGTGCCGGGCACCACCTTCGCCGTGCTGCCCGTCCCAAGCTGCCGCACCCAGATCGCGTGGCCTTGTTTTGAGTCTTGTGTGTAAGCCAGAAATTTTCCATCGCGTGAAATTGTCACCGAGTGTACGTCGCCGCTCGTCGTCACTGGCGAAATCTGCATCTGCATGAACGCGTCTTCGCTGGTGTGTTTCGGCGTGGGTTTCTCGTCGGATTTATAAACCTTGAAGTAGTAGAAACCGCCTGCTATTAGCAGGAAAATCGCGATTCGCACAAGCGGCGGCAGCGAACGAAATGCCGATTTGATGCCCCACCCCTCGTTGCGCCGGTCATCGTCATCGTCGTCGCGATTTCGGCGGCCTCGGCGCCCGCTGGGATCGTCGGGATTGGCGGACGGAATCGGCGGCACGGTCGCCGCGGGCATTGCCGCGCCTGGCGTTTGCGAAGCCGGTGAAATTTGCGTGGCGGACGTCTGCCATGTGGAACTATCGCGCCGCGCGCCCGGAACTGCGGCCGGCACTTGCGCCGTCCATGTAGTTGCAGAGCTTCCGGCGCGGCCGGAATCCACGTCGCGCTTCAGCCGCTTCAGATCGCCGCGCAGCTCAGCCGCTGTCTGGTAGCGCAGGTCGCGCTCTTTTTCGAGCGACTTGCCGATGATTTCCTCGAGCTTCGGCGGCATCGCCGGATTCAACGAAGTCGGCTGCGCCGGCGTGCGATTCAAAATCGCATCGAAAATCACAGCGGAGGTGCCGCCGCTAAACGCGGGCTGCCCCGTGGACATCTCGTACAGCACTGCGCCGAGGCTGAAAAGATCCGTCCGCGCATCCAGCTCTTCACCGCGCGCCTGCTCGGGGGACATGTATGCAATCGTGCCAATCGCCGAGCCGGGGCTCGTTACGAACACATTGTCCGTAGTAGCGGCCGTCACGGAATTTCCGCCGCCCACAGCTTCCGCCACGCGCCGTGAAGCGCCTTGCTTCGCCAAGCCAAAATCGAGCACTTTGGCCTGCCCGCGCGTGGTTATGAAAATGTTCGCCGGCTTGATGTCGCGATGAATGATCCCGCGCGTGTGCGCCGCGTCGAGCGCGTCCGCAATCTGCGCGCCGTAGTCCAGCAGGGAATCGGTGGCCAGCGGCCGCCCCCCGATCCGTTCGCGGAGCGTCTGCCCCTCCATCACTTCCATCACCAGGTAGGGTCGGCCGTTGTACTCGCCCGTATCGTGAATCGTGCAGATGTTCGGGTGATTGAAGGAGGAAGCGGCGCGAACTTCGCGCTGGAAGCGTTCGAGTGAGATGGGATCGCGCGCCAGCTCTTCAGAGAGGAATTTCAGCGCGACTTGGCGGCCCAGTCGCGTATCTTCGGCGCGAAACACCTGCCCCATCCCGCCCGCGCCGAGGGGTTCAATGATTCGGTAATGTGAAATTATTTCGCCTATCATGCCCAGAATGAAGGTTCATCGTAGCCAAGTCATCACACACACGCAACGGCGATTCCGCGGACTGTTCGCAACGCATCACAAAGCCTACGTTCGGCGATTTGAACCGAGCGAAATCCGGCACGAGGAAACTTGCCGCACGACCCATGCGTAGAACACAGTGTGCGGCGCGCTTTGCACCAAAACCAGCAAGCGGCTACAATAGAGATTGTTGGAATTCTGCGTCGTGTGCGCAGCCACCTGCCATACAGCACTGTTCCACCACATTCGTTCTGGGGGATCCCTTTCGCCGCACCGGCCCGCCTGTGGGCCAGTACGCGCCTAAAGCAACGTTATGGACGTTGAAAAGCTCATAAACAGTGTCGTCGCGCGCTTCATCGGTACCAAGCACGAACGCGACATCAAGGCCATGCAGCCGATCGTTGCCGCTATCGCCGAGCTCGAGCCGGAGATGAAGCAACTCAGCGACGCGCAGATCACCGCGAAGACCGCCGAGCTGAAGCAGCAGGTGCAGGAACGCGTCGCGACGCTCGATCCCACCGATCCCAATTACAAAGTTCTCTTGAAGGAAGCCGTCGAGCCGGCACTGATTCCCGCCTTTGCGCTGGTGCGCGAAGCGGGCCGCCGCACTCTCGGTATGCGCCACTTTGACGTGCAAATGATCGGCGGTATCACCCTTCACCAGGGCAAGATCGCCGAAATGAAGACGGGTGAAGGCAAGACGCTCGTCGCCACGCTGCCCGCGTATTTGAACTCGCTCACCGGCTTGGGCGTTCACATCGTCACCGTCAACGACTACCTCGCCCGCCGCGACGCTGAATGGATGGGCCCGATCTACAAGATGCTCGGCCTTTCGGTCGGCGTGATCGTTCACGACCTGGACGACGCACAACGCCGCGCCGCCTATGCTGCGGATATCACCTTCGGCACCAACAACGAATTCGGCTTCGACTATCTGCGCGACAACATGAAGTACGAGCTGGCCCAGTGCGTCCAGCGCGGCCACCACTTCGCCATCGTGGACGAAGTGGACTCGATACTGATCGACGAAGCGCGCACCCCGTTGATCATTTCCGGGCCGGCCGAGGAATCCACCGACAAGTACGTCCGCATCGACAAAGTGATGCCCAAGCTGATCCAGGACATCGACTACACGCTCGATGAAAAGCACAAAACCTCGACGCTCACTGAAGAAGGAATCTCCAAGACCGAAAAGCTGCTCGGCATCAACAATTTGTTTGATCCGGGCAACATGGACATCTTCCACCATGTCCACCAGGCGCTGCGCGCGCATGCGCTTTTCCAGAAGGACGTCGATTACGTCGTGAAAGACGGGGAAGTGGTGATCGTCGATGAATTCACCGGCCGACAGATGCCGGGCCGCCGCTGGTCGGACGGCTTGCATCAGGCCGTGGAAGCCAAAGAAGGCGTGAAGATCGAGCGCGAGAACCAGACGCTCGCGACCATCACTTTCCAAAATTATTTCCGCATGTACAAGAAGCTCTCCGGCATGACCGGTACGGCGGAAACCGAAGCGCCCGAATTCGACAAGATCTACAAACTCGAAGTCGTCGCGATTCCCACGAACCGCACGCTGATTCGCATCGAGAATCCCGACGTTGTGTACCGCACCGAAGCGGAGAAATACGAAGCCGCAGTAAACGGCATCCTGCAGGAAGACGGCACGACGCGCGTCGGCGGCGTTCGTCAATACTGGGAACAGGGCCAGCCCGTGCTCGTCGGCAGTATCTCCATCGAAAAATCGGAGAAGATCGCGGCGCACCTCAAGAAGGCGGGCATTCCGCACCAGGTGCTCAATGCTAAGCAGCACGAGCGTGAAGCGATCATCATTTCGCAAGCGGGCCGCAAGGGCGCCGTCACCGTTTCCACCAACATGGCCGGCCGCGGAACTGACATTCTGCTCGGCGGCAACCCTGAAGCGATGACGCGCGACCATTTCCTGCGCAACAAGCTCGCGCTTCCGTACGCTCCGGCGAGTTCGGTGATCAACGCGCCGCAGGGAACGGAAACCGCCGCGCAAGCCGATGCAGCCGCTGTTGCAGCGCTGGCGGGTAATTCCGCCGCCGCACCGGGTGGAAATGGACAGCCCGCGTCAGGCAACGGCAATTCCAGCGGCAACATGGTCCTCTTCCAGATCGAAGGCAAAATTTTTCAGGTGCCGCTCGAGCAGTGGAAGCCCGTGTTCGACGCATTCGCTGCGCAATGCAAGACTGAGCACGACGAAGTGGTCGCAATGGGCGGCTTGCACATCCTCGGCACCGAACGCCACGAAGCGCGGCGCATCGATAATCAGCTTCGCGGTCGCGCGGGACGCCAGGGCGATCCCGGCTCGTCGCGATTCTTCCTCTCGCTCGAAGACGACCTGCTCCGCATTTTCGGCGGCGAGCGCGTGAAGAACCTGATGTTCCGCCTCGGCATGACCGAAGGCGTCCCCATCGAATCGAAAATCATCAGCAACCGCATTGAGAACGCGCAGAAAGCAGTCGAGGCGCAGAACTTCGAAGCCCGCAAACACCTGCTCGAATACGACGACGTAATGAACAAGCAGCGCGAGACGATCTACAATCTCCGCCGCTCGTTCCTCGAAGGCCGCGATCAGAAGGAATTCGTCCTCGAGCGCGCCGACGCGATCGCCAACGAACTCGTCGATAACTACTGCCCGCGCGAGCAGCATCCCGATCAGTGGAACACCACGCAATTCTCAAATGAAGTCCTCAACCAGTTCGGCTTCGACCCCAAGGCCGTGGGCTTCGACTTCGCAAAGCTGAATCACGATCAGCTCGTCGACGAGCTGCACGACAAAGTGATTGCGCGCTACGAAGAAAAGGAAGCTCTGTTCAGCGGGCCCACGCTTCGTTGGCTCGAGCGCCACATCCTGCTCGATGTGGTCGATGGCCAGTGGAAAGATCACCTGCTCACCCTCGACCACCTGAAAGAGGGAATTGGCCTGCGCGGCTACGGCCAGAAAGATCCGCTCGTCGAATTTAAGAAGGAAGCGTTCACGCTGTTCGACGATTTGATGAACCGCATCGACACCGAAGCGGTCCGCTTCCTGTTCCTCGTGCGTCCGGCCGATCCGGCCAGCGCGCCGCCACAGCAGCGCCCCGTGCCGCCCGCGCCGTCAGCTCCCGGCGCAACGGCTACTCCTTCGAGCGCATCCTCCGCGGCCAGCGCCACAGCTTCAGCTGCTCCAGCGCAGCCGCCCTCGAACGCTACATCCACCGGCGGTCCGCGTCCTCCTGCTCTCGGCGGACTTTCGCAGTTTTCACCGGAAGAACTCGAACGTCGCCAGCGCCGCCAGCAGCAACAAATGCAATTCCAAGCCGGTGGCGGTACGCCCACCGAAGCGCCTAAGCCCGCGCGCGGCGCGGCGAAAGTCGGCCGCAACGACCTCTGCCCCTGCGGCTCTGGCAAGAAATACAAGAAGTGCCACGGCACAGACAGCTAGATTTCGACCAACGTGTATCGAGCGTGCGATTCCGGACGGTCCTTATCAGCCCGGGACGCACGCTTTTTCTTTTGAACATTTCCCGCGCCCGCTGCGTATCCTCGTGTGACACGCACCATTCCGTCTGGAGGACTTCGCCATGAAATTGCAATCCGCGCTTCTGCCCACCGTCGCAGCGCTGTCGCTCGGCGTCGCGATCGCCGCGCCACCTGTAATGCAAGCGCACGGCTGGAACGTAACCGCGCCTGAGATGAATAAGGTCACTTCCTACGTCCCCGCGCCTACGGCTCCCACTACGGTGCCCCACGCGTCATCCGTATTAGCGATTCCACACACACGCACGCCATTCAGCGAAGACGGCCACTTCGATCGCACTCTCACGGTCAGCGGCCCCGTCGATCTCGACGTGCAGACCGGCTCCGGCAATATCGTCGTGAAAACCGGCGACGCCTCGAAAGTGGAAATCCACGCGAAGATTCACGCGAACCGCGGCAGCTCCGGCGACGTCCAGAAGTACATCAGCGAGATCGAAGCCAATCCGCCCGTCGAGCAAAACGGCAACTCGATTCGCGTCGGCCACATCGACAACAACGATTGGAAGCACAACATTTCGATCAGCTACGAAATCACCACGCCGGCGCAAACCAAACTCGTCTCGCAGTCCGGCTCGGGCGATGAAACGATCGAAGGCGTCGCCGGCCCGCTCGAAGCCAATAGCGGTTCCGGTTCGCTGAAGATTTCGAACATCGGCAGCGAAGTGCACGCGCGCACAGGTTCGGGCGAGATCGACCTCTCCGGCGTGAAGGGCGGCGCGAAACTTTCCGCGGGCAGCGGCTCGATTTCCGCGAAGGGAATTGCCGGCGGGCTTGATGCGTCGAGCGGCAGCGGCAGCATCAGTCTTGAGCAGACCGCGCCTGGTAACGTTGAAATCCAAACCGGCTCGGGCAGCGTGGAAGTGACCGGAGCAAACGGCGCCGTGAAAGCGCAGACCGGCAGCGGCGGAATTTCGGTTGCAGGAAATCCTACCGGCGAGTGGACGCTACACTCCGGCTCCGGCGACGTGGAAGTCAAACTTCCGCCGCAAGCATCGTTCAATCTCGTGGCGCACACCGGCTCCGGCTCGATCGATTCCAATCGCGAGATCGCCGTGCAGGGCAAAATCAGCCCGCGCGAACTCAATGGCAAAGTCGGCGGTGGCGGACCCACCGTCGAGCTCAGCACCAGCTCTGGCTCGATCCAGATTCGCTAAACACAACGCATCATCAAAATCCTCGCCGCGTCCGGATCCGCGCAACGAAATGCGCTGCGCGAAAATCCCGGGCGCGGCGAGATTTATTTTGTCTAGTGTTGTTTTCGCACCGTTGACATTCGCTCCCGGAAAAATGTGCTACTCTCCCCCCTCTCGGGACAGGCTTAGACCGGAGTAAGACGATGAGCACCACCGCAAGACAATGCCACCGGCCCGGATGTTCCAGCGCGATCCCTCCCGCGCTCGTTTGCACGCAGCTGTGCGTGAATCATTTTCTCGATGAAGCTTCCGTGCGCGCCGAGCAAGCCTTCGCCTACTGCCAGCGCGGCGAACCGCTCCGCTCCGCCGATTTGGAGTGGCTCCTTTCCGACGCTCTCGCCACCGTCCAGCATCTCGAAGCCGGCGCCGACGAGCCGGACGCCGATCAACGCGACCGCATGCTCGAACTCGTGCTGAGCCTCGCGAATCTTCACGAATACGCCGCACACCACTCGATTCCCATCAAGCGCCCCGCGTAGCGCGTGCATTGCTCGAAACGCGCCCGACCGCCTCGTGCTTACCGCGAAACAGCAGGCCGCTCCAGCCTTGTAAACATCCGCGATTCGTTCCAAGCTGGAACTTCCTTAATCTATGGCCGACGAACCCAAGAAGCCCGACTCTTTTCGCCCACAGGACCCGCACATCCCTGGCGTTACGGACAATCCCAAGCGCGAACAGGAAGCGGAAAAGCTCCGAAAGCTCGCCGAGAAAGCGCAGCGCGGTGCATCGTCGTCTTCACCCGCCATCTCGCCCGCGCTCATCGGCATCATCGTTGGAATTATCGCGGTGGTCGGCCTCGCGTATGTTGGCGTGAAATGGTGGGAGACGCAGCGCGCGCTGAAGCAGGCGGAAAATCCGCCGGTCGCCGCCGGCACAACGGATTTGCCGCCGACAAACACCACTGTGGCCGACTTGCCGTTTGGACCCGGCCCCGTCGCCACCACCGCTGAACTCTCGAAGGAGTGGTCGTCGAAGCGCTTCATCTTTCGCGCGCCGCAGACCGCCGATAACATCCCTGCCGTCGTGATCAAGCTTCCGAATAATGTTTATTGGGGCGTTTCGCTGCGCGAGCCGTTTGGCACCTGCGAAATGGAATACGTCACCGACACCGAAAAAATCAGCGCCGTGTACCGCTTCCAGGCCGAACATCCGATGATCGGAGATCCGTGCACCAAAGCCGTTTTCGATTTGTTGAAGTACGGACCCGCTCCCGGCGGAGTCGTCCGCGGCGAAACCGTCAGCGGCCAGGCCGTCCGCCCTCCAATCGCGATTCAAATGGTCGTGAAAGGCAAAGACGTGGTCGCCGTGAAAATCGAAGAGTAGAAAGTTTTCCAGCGTGTCACGTCAACTCGCAACCGGTTTCGCTAAAGCCTCACTCGCGCAGCGCTTCACCTCGTCACCCATTCTCCCCGATAGCACCATCGCCACCATCTTCTGATCCGCCGCAAAACTCCAGAGCGGATGCCCAAATGTCGCCGGCGTATTGTGCTCCACGAAAAAATGCGAGAACCACGCCAGCGCGTACGGCACCGCGAGCGCCGCAAGAATGAACCATGGCCGCCGGAACACGATCGCCAGCACGAGGATCATCCACCCCGTTAGCGTGCCGATCGTGTGAATCGCGCGCGTCATCGGATCGCGATGCGCCAGCACGTAGAAGCTCCAGAATTCGCGGAACGTCTTAGGCGTCTCCATGCCGCGGAGTGTAGCGCCGCCCCTGCGCTCCCTTCAAACACAAAAAAGCGGGCCCGCATCGCTGGGATGCAAGCCCGCCGTTTTGTTTGTTTGGCCGTTGTCTCGAGTTATAAATCGTATGAAAAATTAATTCGAAGAAGCGGTGAGCCCCTCCACCGACCGCGCCACCATCACCGGCGATCCCGTCGCAGGATCTTCCAAAATGAATCCCACCACGCGAATCGAAATCGGTGACGCGCCGCTGAGCGCCGAAAGCCCGCTCAGGTTAATGAAGTTCGTATCGTTGGTCGTCAGCACAGGAAGCGGTTGCGGCAACAGCACGCCCGCGGTCCAATCGTCGGTCAGCGAGAACGAACCCGCGTTGCCATTCTGAATCACCGTGCTGCCGGGAACCCACGTGCCGGCCTGCCCTTGCCGCTGAAGCACGACGCGCTTCACCGCCAGCTGACTTTCGCCGTTCGTCGTGGTCAGCGATCCGGAAATTCCGACGCGCTGTCCCGCCGCGAGCGCCGAGTTGTTGAAGAGCAGGGTGGTGAGCGGCAGGTTGATATGTTCGATGTGATAGTTCTCGCTGCCGTTCAGGCTGAGCGTTTCGATCTGCCCGTCGCTGATGCCATTGATCGCGGGCAATTCGTCTCGCACGTAAAGGTCGGCCGCCGTGGCGCCGCCCGACGGTGGGCGAACGCTCGTCAGCAAGCCATCCAGGTAAAACTTGTTCATCGACACCACGTCGATCTCCGACGCGTCGATGTTGTGCGTCACCGGATCGATCGTGCCCGAGACTGCAACGATCGTGTCCGTCGTGAATGTGTTCATCGCGATCGTCGGATCGTCGAGCACCGTGCTGTCGCTCGTCGTCACCGTCCACTGCCGCCCGTGCGGCCCCTGAATGTTGAACGTGTTCGCGCCCGTTACGCCGATCACGCCGCCCATGAATTCGTCGATGGGGATTTCGTCGGTGAGCGCGTTTTTGAGCGCCACTTCAAACACCGGATTCACCGCGCCTGTGATCTGCCCGTTCGCATCCGTTGCAAGCGATTGCCGCAGATCGAATTCCATGCGCAGGCCGAATAGATCGGAACTCGTGACGCTCACCGGCTGATTGAAATTCACCGTTACGCTGTTTGTCGAAAGCGTGCCGTCGATCGTGCTCACCGCCGGCGGATTCACCGTCGTGTCGATGTAACCGATCACGGGCGCGGAGATCGTGATTGTCGCGGAGGAATAGGTGCCCGTCGGAACCGACGTCAGATCGAGAAGCTGGTGCAAACCGCTCAGTTTTGCAAAATCCACTACGGCCGGCTGCGTCAGCACGCTCACGTTCGTCGTGCCGTTGTTGAGCGTGATGCCGGTCACTGTAACTTCGCACGAAACCACGCTGGGAAGCGGCGCGTCCGTGCCGATGCTGTACACCGAAGCTTGCTCCTGCGTTGGCGGCGTGGACGATCCGCCTCCACCGCCGCTGCAACTGGATAGTCCTACTGCTGATAAGATTGCGATGAACACACCCGTAGCTTTCGAGTAACGCATTGCGTTTCTCCTTATGATGACGGACCGGTATGAAATGCCGGACTTCTAGGCCCCGAAATACCTGCGTGTGGAACCCACCGCGTGTGGAATAGTTTCGATAAATTTCGCGGAATCTGAATCGCTACCCGGCCGCTCGGTATCACGCGCGTGCAACAATTTGTTCGCTTTTGCATCGCCTTCGCGCCGAATTGGCTCTTGGCCCGCACGAGCCCTCCTTGCTGCGCTTCCACCGGCGGTTTATCATTGTGGATTCAATCTTTCATCGCTGACGCGACTGAAGAGCTTCGCACTCAAAAGGGAACTGATGCCTCCGGGACACGCACACGGAACACCGAACGCGCCAACGCTGGAAAAAAAGCCGCCCATCGCAGGCGTGAAAAATCTCGTCGCTGTCGCCAGCGGAAAGGGCGGCGTGGGTAAGACCACCGTCGCCGTGAACGTCGCGCTCGCCTTGAAATCGATGGGCTACTCCGTCGGCCTGATGGATGCGGACGTGTACGGCCCCAACGTGCCTGTGATGCTCGGCACAAACGAGCAGCCGCAAGCCGTGAACGACAAGACCATCATCCCCATCACCACGCACGGCCTGAAAATGATCTCGATGGGCCTGCTCAACCCCGGCGACCGGCCGCTCGTGTGGCGCGGCCCGATGCTGCACAGCGTGATTCAGCAATTTCTGCGCAGCGTGCAGTGGGGCGAGCTGGATTATCTGCTCGTCGATTTGCCGCCGGGCACGGGTGACGTGCAGCTTTCGCTGATTCAGAGCGTCGCGGTCACCGGCGCCGTCGTCGTCACCACGCCGTCGATCGTCGCGCTTGCCGACGTCCGCAAAGCCGTCGAAATGTTCCGCCAGGTCAACGTCGAAATTCTCGGCGTCGTCGAAAACATGAGCTACTTCGCGTGCCCGCACTGCAATGGCCGCATCGACGTCTTCGGCCACGGCGAAGGCCAGCACATGGCCGAATCGTTTCGCGTCCCATTTCTTGGGGAGATTGAGATCGACCCGCAGATTCGCATCGGCGGAGACACGGGGAAGCCCGTTGCGTCGCTGGGCGAAGACGCGCCGGGTGGCAAGAGCATTTTCAACGTTGCGCGCCGGCTCGTTGAACGGCTCGATCAGGTGAACGCGGCAGCCGCTGGACCTGTGGTTCAGATCCTTTAGTTCGAGAACGAGGGAAATTTGATTCGACCCTACCGCGGACGCATGCCCCAGATCGCCGCCACCGCCTACGTGGATCCGGCGGCCGTGATCATCGGTGACGTGGTGCTCGGCGAGCACTCGAGCGTGTGGCCCTGCGCCGTGATTCGCGGCGACGTGCATTACATCCGCATCGGCGCGCGCTCCAATGTGCAGGATAATTCCGTGCTGCACGTGATGCGCGATACGAACCCGCTCGTGCTCGGCGACAACGTCACCGTCGGCCACAGCGTCACGCTGCACGGCTGCACCATCGAATCGCGCTGCCTGATCGGAATGGGTAGCATCATTTTGAATGGTGTTGTGATCGGCACCGGCTCGATCGTCGCCGCGGGCACATTGATTCCGGAGCGCACCGTGATCCCTCCGGGCAGCCTCGTGATGGGCTCGCCCGGCAAGGTCCGCCGCCCACTCACCGACGAGGACCAAGCCTCCATCGACCGCTACGCGCAAAATTATTTCGAGTACAAAGAAATCTACAGGGCCGAGCCGACTGCGTAATGAACGAGAAGAAACAATTTCGAGCCATTAAAGGGACGCGTGACATCACGCCGCCAGATTCAGCGCTTTGGAACTGGTTTGAGCGCACCGCGCGCGACACTTTTGAAAGCTTCAATTTCCGCGAAATTCGTCTGCCAATCTTCGAGGAGACGTCGCTCTTCGCTCGCTCCGTCGGCGGCGAGACCGACATCGTCTCGAAGGAGATGTACACCTTCGCCGATCGGTCGAGTTCGGCCACGCCTGAGGGCGCGCCCGCCGATCCCGGCGATTTGATTTCGCTCCGTCCCGAAGCCACAGCCAGCACGATGCGCGCCTACATCGAGCACGGCATGCACGCGCTGCCCGGCAACGTGAAGCTCTACTACATCGGCCCGATGTTCCGCCGCGAACGCCCGCAGAAGGGCCGCTACCGCCAGTTCTACCAGATCGGCGCCGAAGTCCTCGGCTCGTCCGACGCGCCCGCCATCGACGCCGAAGTGATCGAGATGCTGATGCTGTTTTTCCAGCGCGTCGGCCTTACGCGCACCACGCTGTACATCAATTCGATTGGCGACAAGAATTGCCGCCCCGCCTACGTCGAACTGCTGCGCGCGGAACTCCAAAAAGTAAAAGAACAGCTGGGAGCAGACAGCCAGCGCCGCATCGATACGAATCCGCTTCGCGTACTCGATTCCAAAGTTCCGCACGAACAGGAAATCATCGCGAAACTCCCGCGCATCGCCGACCACCTGTGCGACGCGTGCAAAGAAAACTACGCCGGCCTCAAGAGGGAACTCGCACTCCGCGGAATCACCTACGAAGAAAACTGGCGCCTCGTCCGCGGTCTCGACTACTACACGCGCACCACGTTCGAAGTGATCGCCGAAGGCCTCGGCTCGCAGAATGCCGTCTGCGGTGGCGGCCGCTACGACGGCCTTGTGGAATTGCTCGGCGGCCAGCCCACAAAAGGCATCGGCTTTGCCATCGGCAGCGACCGCTCGATTCTTTCCATCCAGGAATCGGGAAACTTGCCGCAGCTGCCCGGCCTCGACGTCTTCGTCGCGTGGATGGGCATGGACACGTACCCGACGGCCGTGAAAATCGCCCGCAGCCTCCGCGATGCAGGCTTCGACGTTGAGC
Source organism: Acidobacteriota bacterium (assembly GCA_013286165.1). Taxonomy (GTDB): domain Bacteria; phylum Acidobacteriota; class Terriglobia; order Acidiferrales; family UBA7541; genus Palsa-295. The sequence goes on from JABDGF010000004.1 coordinate 61,249, forward strand.
TGCCCGCCGAAGAAATGAAATTCAAGAAGTTGCTCAACCTGGCGGACCGCCTCGGCGCCCGCTACGCCCTGATCATCGGCAGTGACGAAGTAGCGTCAGGGACGTTTACATTGAAACGGCTCTCGGATGCGGACCAAAAGAAGCTGAACGAAGCGAATTTGCTGGAAACTTTGCGAAGTGAAAGACGAGGAACACGTGCTTGATACTTTGGGTGAACTAAAACGCACAAATTATTGCGGAGCTTTGCGCGCATCCGACGCGGATAAAGAAGTAGTTCTCATGGGCTGGGTCCATCGCCGCCGCGACCTCGGCCAGCTGATCTTCATCGACCTGCGCGACCGCGCGGGCATCGCGCAAATCGTGTTCAATAAAGAACTCGACGGGGAAGCGCATAAGAAAGCCGAAGAGCTGCGCTCCGAATTCGTCGTCGCTGTGAAGGGGAAAGTCACGAAGCGCCAGAAGGCCAATCCCGACCTGCCCACCGGCGAAGTGGAAGTGATGGCCTCGTCGCTCTCGATCCTCAACACGTCGAAAACGCCGCCCTTCCAGATCGAAGACGAAGTCACCGCCAGCGAAGAAACGCGCCTGCGCTACCGCTATCTCGACCTGCGCCGCCCGAAGCTCCACAGCAATATCGAGCTGCGCCACCACATCGTCCTCACGATGCGCAAGACGCTCAGCGACCTCGGCTTCTTCGAGATCGAAACGCCGCTGCTCACGCGCTCCACGCCCGAAGGCGCGCGCGACTGCCTCGTCCCCAGCCGCATCCATCACGGCCAGTTCTACGCGCTGCCGCAGTCGCCACAAATTTTCAAACAGATCCTGATGATCTCCGGCATGGACCGCTACTTCCAAATCTGCAAATGCATCCGCGACGAAGATTTCAGAGCCGACCGCCAGCTCGAATTCACGCAGCTCGACCTTGAAATGTCGTTCCCGCGTCAGGAAGATATTTTCCACATAATCGAGCAGGTCATGGTCGCAACGCTTGGCGTGATCGGCGTGAAAGCCACCGCGCCCTTCCGCCATCTTGATTACAAAGTCGCGCTCGCAAAGTACGGCTCCGACAAACCCGACCTGCGCTTCGGCATGGAACTGCACAACGTCACGCCGCACTTCGAGCCCGCGCGCGAGACCTTCAAATTTGAAGGTAACATCCAGGCCGTCGTCGCGCCCGGTGCTGCCGCGTGGTCGCGCAAGCAGATCGACGAACTCGTCGAAGCAGGGAAGGCCGCCGGAGCGAAGGGCGTTTACACCGTGAAAGTCACCGCCGAAGGCATCACCTCGGCGCTCGAAAAAAATCTCGGCGCAGACGGGCTCAAAAAACTCGTCGAAGCGCTCGGCGCGAAACCTGGCGATCTGATCGTCGCCGCATCATCGAAGGACCAGATTCCTCACACTGATACCTCGCTCAACGTCGGCGGCGCGCTTCGCCTTTACCTCGGCGACAAACTCAACCTCATCGACCGCTCCAAGTGGGAGTTCGCGTGGATCACCGGCTTCGCGCTGTTTGAATGGAGCGAGCGCGATAAACGCTGGGTCAGCGCGCAGCACCCGTTCACCGGAATCTACGAGGAAGACATCGAGAAACTCGAAACCGCGCCGTGGGAGTGCCGCTCGAAGGGCTACGACCTCGTGCTCAACGGCAACGAACTCGGCTCCGGCTCGATTCGAATTCACCGGCAAGACGTGCAGGCGCGCATGTTCAAAGCGCTCGGTCTCTCGGACGAAACGGCTCGCCACCGCTTCGGCTTTTTCCTGGACGCGCTTACCTACGGTACGCCTCCGCACGGCGGCATCGCGCTCGGCATCGACCGCATCGCCATGCTGCTCGCCGGCGAAAAATCGCTGCGCGACGTGATCGCGTTCCCGAAAACCACCAAGGCCCAGGACCTGATGTCCGAAGCACCCTCGAGCGTCGATCCCGACCAGCTCGACGAACTCGGCATTCAGATCAAGCCGGAAGTGAAGTAACCTGTCGCGCGTGTTTCGATGTGAAACGCGGCCGCGAGCGCCGAAAGTGTTTCAGAACGAGATGGCGCGCGACTTGCACTTGTTTTTACGGGCCTAACGATGAGCCGCATACGCATTCTTCCGGAAAACGTCGCCAATAAAATCGCCGCCGGCGAAGTTGTCGAACGCCCCGCGTCGGTCGTAAAGGAGCTCCTCGAAAACGCGCTCGACGCCGGCGCGAAATCGATCCGCATCGAAGTTGAATCCGGCGGCAAGCGCCTGATCCGCATCACCGACGACGGCTGTGGCATGAACCCGGACGATTCGCTGCTCGCCTTCGAGCGCCACGCCACCTCGAAAATCCGCGGCGCGGAAGACCTGCTCTCGATCGCCACGCTCGGCTTCCGCGGTGAAGCGCTTCCGACGATCGCCGCCGTCTCGCGTCTCGTGCTTGAAACGCGCGCCACCGAAGAAGACGCCGGGACGCGCGTCGAATTCGCCGGAGGCAAGCTCGTCAGCGTGAAGCCCGCCGGCGCGCCTTCCGGCACCTCCATCACCGTCAGCGATATTTTTTACGCCGTCCCCGCGCGCCGCAAATTCCTGAAGTCCGAAACCACCGAACTCGGCCACATCGCCTCGCTCGTCACGCACTACGCGCTCGCGCATCCCGAAGTTCACTTCGTCTTGAAAACTCCCACACAAGACATTCTCGACTGCGCTCCCGTCGAACGTCTCGCCGATCGCGTTTATCAAATCTTCGGCCGCCAGGCGCTCGAAGAACTCACCGAAATTCCGTTCACCGAAGCGCCCGTCCGTAGCGCGATCACCGAGCCGCCGCTGGAAGCAACCGAACAAGCCGCGACCATAAAAGTGAGCGGCTTCACCGCGCGTCCCGAAGTGCAGCGCTCGAATCGCAACGGCATCTACATTTTCGTCAATCGCCGCCTCGTGCGCGATCGTCTCCTCCTCCATGCCATCGGTGAGGCGTATCGCAATATCGTGCCGCCGGGGGTTTTTCCGGTCACGCTGCTGTTTCTCGAGATGCCGTATGAAGAAGTCGATGTGAACGTGCATCCCGCGAAAATCGAAGTCCGCTTCCGCCACCCGCAGTTCATTCACGATTTCACGCGCGATGCGATTCGCCACGCGCTGTCGCTTGCGCGTTCCGTCCCGGGCTTTCAGCCCGCGCCGGGAGTCACAGCCGCCGCAGCTGCAGCCGGACACGCCGCGTACAACGGCGGCTACGGTTCCACCTTCGCTTCGGCCGAAGCGCGCGCCGTGATTCCGGATTCGAACGCCTCCGCCGCGGGCGCAGCCACCGCCGGCCCGCCGCGCGCCGTGATTCCCACTTCACTCGGCTACACGCCCGGCGCCGCCGAAGCTTTCGAGCTTTCCGGCACGCCCGACCGCCCGATTCCGCAGCGCCTCCAATTTGAAAGCGAAAGCGCGATCGCGCTCGATAATCCCGCGACGGCGCAATCGACGCACATCGTCCCGCCGATCGTGGATGCCACCGCAACCGCAGCCGCGAATTCCCCCGGCGCGCTACCCACCATCGAACAGATCGCCGACTTGAAGCCCCTCGGCCAGGTCAGCGCCAGCTTCATCGTCGCCGTCAATGGCGAAGGCCTCTGGATCATCGACCAGCACGTCGCGCACGAGCGCATCCTTTTCGAGCAGCATCTCCGCGCGCGCCGCGAAGGAGAACTCGGCGGCCAGCGCCTGCTTGCGCCGATCGTCGTCGAGCTGAGCCCACGGCAAATCGTCATCTTCGAGCAGATCGCGGAAGAACTCGGCGCGAACGGCTTTGAAGCCGAGCTGATGGGCGCGCGCAGCGTCGCCATTCACGCCGCGCCCGCCGGCGTCACCAGCGGCGATGCAGAACGCCTGCTCTTTGAAATTCTCGACGGCATCGCGCGCGAAAATCAGGCCATCTCGATCGATTCGCTCCAGGCGAAAATCGCCGCCTCCACCTCGTGCCACGCCGCCATCAAAGTGAATACGCCGCTCGACTCCACAAAAATGGAGTGGCTCCTCGGCGAACTCGCGAAAACCGAATACCCGATGAGCTGCCCGCACGGCCGCCCCGTCGTGCTGCGCTATTCCGTCCGAGAAATCGAGCGCGCCTTCAAACGGATTTGACCAGCATGAAGCAGTGGATCATCGCAATCGACGGTCCCGTCGGCTCGGGGAAGAGCACGCTCGCCCGCCGCGTCGCCGAATTGATGGGCTACATCTACATCGACACTGGCGCGATGTACCGCGCGCTAGCGCTCAAAGCGCTCAACCGCGGCCTCTCGCTCGATGCCGACGCCGAACTCGAATCGCTCGCGCAGGCGACGCGGATCGACCTCCAAGCCAACTCCGATGCCGGTGCCGGCACGCAGCGCATCCTACTGGACGGCGAAGACGTCACAACCGCCATCCGCACGCCCGAAGTTTCGCAAGCCGCCTCGAAAGTCGCGGTCAACGCCGGGGTCCGCCACGTTCTCGTTGCCGAGCAGCGCCGCGCCGGCATCGCGGGCGGAGTCGTGATGGAGGGCCGAGACATCGGCAGCGTCGTCTTTCCCGAAGCCGAGCTGAAAATCTTCCTTACCGCCTCTCCCGAAATTCGCGCCCAGCGCCGCTGGCGCGAGCACCAGCAAAAAGGCGATCAGATCGATCTTCAGCGCACGCTCGAAGAAATCCGCGAACGCGACAAGCGCGACGTCGGCCGCGCCACCTCGCCCCTCGTCCGCGCCGCCGACGCCGTCTTCGTCGATTCCACTGCCATGGAACCCGAAGAAGTTGCGAAGCTCGTCGTCATGCTCGCCAACGACGGCCTCGCCCGCCGCGCCACGAAATAGCCCGCTCGCCGGTCAATTTCGCGTAGACTGTCTTCGTGTCAAGCGCGCGGCGGCGCTTTCGAGGTCAAGCTATGCTGCGTCGCGCGTTTCTACGCTCGCTTCTCCTTTGCGCTGCTTTGTGGCACTTCCTGCCGGGTACGTTTTACTCTCAAGAAACCGCGGAAATCTCCCGGAGCTACCCGCTCCCGTGCCAGCCCGATTCCATCGCCGCGTCAGCCGACGGCAGCACAGTCTGGATCGCGTGTGAAGAAAAAGGGAACGGTTCGCTCAAATCAGACTGGGTGTACAGAAACTGAGTGTACGCCCTCGATGTCACATCGGGCCGCATTCAGAAAATCTCCACGGGCCACGGTTTCGTCAACTTTCTGCCGTCTCCGCACGGAGTGGACGCCGTGATGACGCGGCTGGGAGAAATGCACTCCAAGCACGCGTTGCTTCTCAGCGGTGCGAAGATCGTGAAGGAGCTTCCGATCGATTGGCCTATCGCGTGGAACTCCGAGGGAACGAAACTCTATTTCGAAGCCGGCTCCACGTCGCAAGGGGAAGCTTGGGATATTTTGGGAATTCTGCATCTGAACGGCATGTCGATCGAGAAAGTCCAGCTTACGTCAGCCGCGGAAGGCATCGAAGTGTGTGCCGCGACCGGTGAAATCTATCAGGGCGACCCCGAACTGGATCGAGAAGGGAATTTGAGTTTCGAGGTCCGGGTATACGACTCGAACGGGAAATTCCTTCGCAAGCCGGCCGGCATTCCGTCAGGCCGTTTTTCGGCGAACTGCCGTTACATGGCCACAGACGATTCCTTTCACGGCCCAGTCCCGTGGGAAATCTTCGACGTCGCCGCAGGAAAACGGCTCGAGCTATTCCCGGATCCCGATCATTCCGGCAGCTCGTGGCAACGCTTCGTCGCATGGAACCCGCGCACCGAAAATCTCTGCTTGCGGATTCTGGAGACGCCGGTGAAAGACAGCGCCACGGAGACGAATACCGTACTGCAAATCGCAGACGCGGCGACGGGGAAGCTCGTCGCTTCTCGCGCGGACTTCGGCGACGTGGTTACCTGGTCGAGCGATGGTGAGAGCGTCCTCGTCGCGAAAGACTCCAAATTGACGATCGTGCCGCTGAGCGCCCTTCGCTGAGCGTGCCAACCAAAACAAAAGCGCGCATAGCCCGCGAAGGCCGTGCGCGTTTTTTTGAATTGCAGGTTCTGTAGCGTACCGGTTTACGACGGGCTGGACATCGACGCCAGGAATTCAGCGTTGCTCTTGTTCTTGGTGAGGCGGCCAAGCAGCAGTTCCATCGCTTCCACGGTCGAAAGCGGGCTCAGCACCTTGCGCAGCACCCAGATGCGGTTCAGCTCGTCGGGCGGCAGCAGCAGTTCATCTTTACGCGTACCCGAGCGGTTGATATCGATCGTCGGGAACACGCGCTTGTCTACCAGCCTGCGGTCCAGGTTGATTTCCATGTTGCCGGTGCCCTTGAACTCTTCGAAAATCACGTCGTCCATGCGGCTGCCGGTGTCGATCAAGGCGGTGGCCATGATGGTGAGCGACCCGCCTTCTTCGACGTTACGTGCCGCGGCAAAGAACCGGCGCGGACGCTGTAGCGCATTCGCATCGATACCGCCTGACAGCACTTTACCCGAAGGCGGCGTCACCGCGTTATAGGCGCGGCCAAGGCGCGTCAGCGAGTCGAGCAGGATCACCACGTCGCGCTTGTGCTCCACCAGGCGCTTGGCCTTTTCGAGAACCATTTCCGCCACTTGAATGTGGCGCTGGGGCGGCTCGTCAAACGTCGAGCTGATCACTTCGCCTTTCACCGTGCGCTGCATGTCGGTGACTTCTTCCGGCCGCTCGTCGATCAGCAGCACGATCAGCGCGACTTCCGGATGGTTCGTCGTGATCGAGTTCGCGATCGACTGCAGCATCATCGTCTTACCGGTGCGAGGCGGCGCGACGATCAGTCCGCGTTGTCCCTTGCCGATCGGGCAGAGCATGTCCAGCACGCGGCCCGTGAGATTTTCTTTCGTGGTTTCGAGGCGAATGCGGTCCTGCGGATACAGTGGCGTCAGGTTGTCAAAGAATATCTTCGACCGCGCGACCTCCGGATCCTCGAAATTCACCGCTTCCACTTTGATCAGTGCGAAGTAGCGCTCGCCGTCCTTCGGCGGGCGCACTTGTCCGGAGACGGTGTCGCCGGTGCGCAGATCGAACTTGCGGATTTGTGACGGCGAGACGTAGATATCGTCCGGGCCGGGAAGGTAGTTGTACTCGGGCGCGCGGAGGAATCCGAATCCGTCCGGCAGGCATTCGAGGACGCCTTCGGAAAAGATCAGCCCGCTCTTCTCGGTCTGCGCGCGGAGGATCTGGAAGATCAACTCCTGCTTGCGCATGCCGGAAGCGCCGGGAATGTTCAATTCCTTGGCGATCTTGGCGAGATCGGTGATGTTTTTGTCTTTCAGTTCCGCGAGGGAAATACTGACGGTGCTCATTGCTTCTTGTTCCTCTTCTTTTTTCTTCATTGTGCTTTCTGTGGTTTCCGATTGGACTACGGGCGGGTGGAAGGCAGGTACCAGCCAATCTGTCCAGACTTTAGAGACTTACAAACGGGATATGTTCAGACTTTCTGAAACCTCTGGCGGACCTGGCCCGCTGTGCGCAGATTTGGAAGGACCAGAGGGTTTCAATTCGTTAATTCGTTATCCTGCGCCACGTCCGAGCCGAACTTCGTTTCCACGCCGCCCACCGGGGGAATAACGGGGGAGGGCAGAGGATGCTCGAGCGCGAGCTGCAGAACTTCGTCCATCGACTCGACGAAATGGATGGACATCTGCGACCGAATTTCCATTGGGATATCGGCGAGATCTTTTTCATTATCTTTCGGCAGGATCACGGTGTGCAATCCCAGGCGGTGTGCTGCCAAAAGCTTTTCCTTCACGCCGCCGATCGGCAGCACTTTGCCGCGGAGCGTGATTTCACCGGTCATTGCGATGTCGCAGCGAACGGGAATCTGTGTGAGCGCGCTCACGATCGAGGTGCAGATCGTGATGCCGGCCGAAGGTCCGTCCTTGGGGATCGCGCCTTCGGGCACGTGCATGTGAATGTCGAGATGGCGGTAGAAATCCTTGGGCAGGCCCAGCGACTGGCTGCGCGAGCGGATGTAGCTCATCGCGGCCTGTGCGGACTCCTGCATCACGTCGCCGAGCTTTCCGGTGAGCGTCAGGCGGCCTTTGCCTTCCATCAGCATCGCTTCGGTCGAAAGCACTTCGCCACCGACTTCGGTCCAAGCGAGGCCCGTGGTGAGGCCGATTTCGTTCTTCTTCTCGGCCGAAAAGTCGCGGTACTTCAGGATGCCCAGGAACTCGTTCAAGTTCGCAGGGGTCACTTCGACTTTTACGTCTTTGCCTTCGGTGACGACTTTGCGCGCGACCTTGCGCGAGATGTTCGCGAGTTCGCGGTTCAGGCTGCGAACGCCCGCTTCGCGCGTGTAGTGGCGGATCGTGCTGCTCACCGCTTCCGGCGTGAAGATGATCTGGTCTTTGGTCAGGCCCGTCGCTTCGATTTGCTTCGGGATCAGGTATTTCGTCGCGATTTGGTGCTTCTCGTGTTCGGTGTAGCCCGCGATGCGCAGCACTTCCATGCGGTCCTGCAGCGGCTGCGGGATCGTGTGCAGCACGTTCGCGGTGCAGATGAACATCACCTTCGAAAGATCGTATTCGACGTCGAGATAGTGATCCGTGAAGGCGTGGTTCAATTCCGGATCGAGCACTTCCATCAGCGCCGCAGATGGGTCTCCCCGGAAATCCATCGACATCTTGTCCACTTCGTCCAGCACGAACACCGGGTTCGTGGTGCCGGCCTTCCGCATCATCTGGATGATCTGGCCGGGCAGGGCACCGATGTAAGTGCGCCGGTGGCCGCGAATTTCAGCTTCGTCGCGCACGCCGCCGAGTGACACGCGCACGAACTTGCGTCCCGTGGCGCGCCCGATCGACATCGCCAGCGACGTCTTACCCACGCCTGGAGGCCCAAGGAAGCAGAGGATCGAGCCTTTCGGGTTTTTTACCAGCTGCCGCACAGACAAGTATTCGAGGATGCGGTCCTTGACCTTCTCAAGACCGTAGTGATCTTCGGAAAGAATCGTCTCGGCGCGCTTGATGTCCCGAATTTCCTTCGATTTTTTCTTCCAGGGTACAGCCAGCAGCCAGTCGAGGTAGTTGCGCGATACCGTCGATTCGGCGGACATCGGCGGCATCATCTCGAGCCGCTTCAGCTCCTGCATGGCCTTTTCCTGCGGACCTTCGGGCATGCCGGAGATTTCGATCTTCTTTTTCAGCTGCTCGATCTCGTTCGCTTCGCCGCGGCCCAGTTCCTTCTGAATCGCCTTCAGCTTTTCGTTGAGGTAGTACTCTTTCTGCGCGCGTTCCATCTGGCGCTTCACGCGCGTGTTGATCGAGCGATCGACGTTCAACTTTTCGATTTCGACTTCGAGAATGTCCGCGATGCGGTTCAAGCGCTCGAGCGGTTCGAAGAGCTCCAGCAGCTCCTGCTTTTCCTCGACGGGAATCTGCAGGTTCGCCGAAATCGCATCCGAAAGCTTGCCCGGATCCTCGACGCGCACGGCCGCAATCATCGTGTCGTAGTTCAGGCTCTGCGAAAGCTTCACGTACTGCTCGAAAAGCCCGGTCACGCGCTCCGAGGCCTGCTGCAGCTGCGGCGACGGTTCCGACTTCGAAGTCACCACGCGGATCGACGCGCGAAAGAAGCCTTCGTCGTTCGTGATCTGGACGATTTTCGCGCGTTCCGAGCCTTCCACCAGGACCTTGATGTTGCCGTCCGGCAGCTTCACGCTCTGCACGATATTCGCCAGCGTTCCGACCTGATAAATCTCTTCCGGCTTCGGATCGTCCACCGAAGCGTCATGCTGCGTCACAAGAAAAATCTTCTTGTCGCCGGCCAGAGCGTCTTCCAGCGCGCGCACCGATGCTTCTCTTCCCACGATGAACGGGTGCATCATCTCCGGAAAGATGACCATGTCCCGCACCGGCATCATCGGCACATGTTTTACGTCGGATTTTTCCCGATTGAACATTTAAAGTATTCGGTCTCCCAGGGATCCCAGCTACAACTACGCCTGCAAAATTCGATTCGACTAGCCCGCTTTTTCCAGCAGGCTCCAATTAATCTCGCGTCCCTTCACCATGTCCGCCGTCACCACAAAGTCGCGAAGTTTCCGCTGCGCGGGCAGGTGATACATCATCTCCAGCATCAGGTCTTCCAGAATCATGCGAAGGCCGCGCGCGCCCACTTTCCGCTGCAGCGCGAGTTCGGCCACCGTCTCGAGAGCGTCGTCGGTAAACCGCAGCCGCACATTCTCGAATTCAAAGAGCCTCTGATACTGACGGATCAAAGCGTTCTTCGGTTCTGTCAAAATTCGCACCAGAGCCGATTTATCGAGATCGCCCAGCACTCCCAGCACTGGCAAGCGCCCCACAAACTCCGGAATCAAGCCGTAGCGGATCAAATCGGTCGGCTGCGCCTGTTCCAGCATTTCGATGTTGCGGCGATTCACCGGCGTCGGCATCGCATCGGCATTGAAGCCCAGCGACTTCGTGCCCACGCGGCGCTCCACAATCTTCTCGAGCCCTACGAACGCTCCTCCACAGATAAAGAGGATGTTCGTCGTATCCACAGGCGTGAATTCCTGGTGCGGGTGCTTGCGGCCGCCCTGCGGAGGCACATTCGCCACCGTGCCTTCCAGAATCTTTAGCAGCGCCTGCTGCACGCCTTCGCCCGAAACGTCGCGCGTGATCGAAGGGTTCTCGTCTTTCTTCGAAATCTTGTCGATCTCGTCTATATATATGATGCCTTGCTGCGCCTTTTGGACGTCTCCGTCCGCCGCCTGCAAGAGCTTCAAAATGATGTTTTCCACGTCTTCGCCGACGTAGCCTGCTTCGGTCAGCGTCGTTGCGTCCACGATCGCAAACGGCACGTCCAGCATGCGCGACAGCGTCTGCGCCATCAGCGTCTTGCCGGTGCCCGTTGGACCGACCAACAAAATATTGCTCTTCGCCAGCTCCACATCGCCCGGCTGTTTATTCAGGAAGATCCGCTTGTAGTGGTTGTACACCGCCACAGCGAGCTTCTTCTTCGTCTTGTCCTGGCCGATGACGTAGCTATCCAAAAACGCCTTGATCTCGGGCGGGCGGGGAAGCCGGCGATTCGTCGGGCTCGACTGTTCGCGCTTCTCGTCTTCCAGAATTTGCTGGCAGACGCCCACACACTCGTTGCAGATGTACGAACGCGGGTATTCCGATGGAGAGCTAATCAGCTTCTCCACTTGCTCTTGCGTTTTATGGCAGAAGGAACAGCGCAATGGCTCTTCTGGAGTGAAACGCTTCACAGAAAACGCCCCCTTGAAATACGTACAACCACCACACCCGCGACACGGATATTAATCATTGTAGGCTGAAACGGAAGGGGAGGGCTGCAAATCATCTGTAATTGATACTAACCCTTTGGAACGCGATTACCTGTGCTTCGAGATGATCTCGTCCACAATGCCGTACGCCTTGGCCTGTTCGGCCGTCATGATGAAGTCGCGCTCCACGTCGCGCTCGATTTTTTCGAGCGACTGTCCCGTGTGTCCCGCCAGCATTTTGTTCAGCGCTTCACGCGTGCGGATAATTTCCTTCGCGTGAATGTCAATGTCTGTCGCCTGGCCGGAAAGTCCGCTCATCCACGGCTGGTGAATCAGCACGCGCGAGTTCGGCAGCGCGTAGCGTTTCTTTGGAGCGCCTGCCGCGAGCAATACCGCCGCGATCGAAGCCGACTGCCCGATGCAATACGTCACCACGTCGGGACGTACGAACTGCATCGTGTCGTAAATTGCCATGCCTGCCGAAATCGAACCGCCCGGCGAATTGATGTACATCGAAATATCTTTTTCCGGATCCTCAGACGCCAGGAAAAGCAGCTGCGCCGTCACCAGGTTCGCGACGTGATCGTCGATCGCCGTTCCCAAAAAGATGATGTGATCCTTCAGCAGCCGCGAGTAAATGTCGTAGGCGCGCTCGCCGCGGTTGGTTTGCTCCACCACCATCGGAACCAGAGTCGTCGCGCGTAGAGTCGTATCGTTCATGTGTCTCACTAGGATTCGAATTTCGTGGTGAGGAGATTCAAACGAGAGTTACGCTTCACTTTTGATCGTTTCGATGCGGGCGTTGCTGTAGAGCCAGTCGATTGTTTTGTTATTTCTGATCTGCGATTTCATGTTATCCAGCGCTCCTTGCTTTGTCAAGCGAGCCCGCAGCGCCTGTGCCGATTCGCCACCGTGATGTTCCGCGAGATGAGCGATTTCCTTATCCAATTCCTCATCGCTGACTTCGATTTTCTCCGCCGTTCCAATCCGGTCGATCAAAAGTTCTGCTTTCACGTCGTCCACCGCGCGATCGTGCTGCCGCATCCGCATCGAAGCCCAATCCACATTCACTTGCCGCGGATCGATGCCTTGCGCCGTCAGTTGCCGCACCGTGCGCTCAAGCCGCACGTCCATCTGATGCTGCACCAGCGCCTCAGGAACGGGGAAATCGTGCGACTTCACCAGCGTCTCCAGAATCCGCTCACGCGCCTGTGATTTCTGCTGATCTTCTTTCGCCGCCTCGAGATTTTCACGCACCTTCTTCTTCATGTCGTCTAGCGTCGTCACGCCCGCCGCTTCGCCGGCCACTTCCTTCGCGAACTCGTCGTTCAATTCCGGCAGCTTCTTTTCCTTGATGCCCTGCACGTCAATCTTGAAATCGAAAGTCTTTCCCGCCAGCTTCGGGTCCGGATAATCGTCGGGGTACTTCGATTCGAACTCGCGCACATCGCCCGGATTCGTCCCGCGCAGGTTCTCCGTAAAACTCTCGAGCGTCTCTTCCGCACCGATGTGGCACATGATGTTGTCCGCTTCGATCGGCTCGCCCGCGTTCTCGCCCTTCGGCGTACCCTTCAGCTTGATCAACAGGAAATCGCCATCTTTCGCCGCGCGCCCTTCCACCGGTACAAACGTCGCCGCACGGTCGCGCATCTCTTCGATCGCTTTGTCCACCTGCGCTTCGCCCGCGTCCACCGCGTCGATCTTCACTTCAAGATTCTTGTAGTTGCCCAGCTCGAATTCCGGCAACACTTCAAACACCGCCTTGAACTTCAGCGGCTCGCCATCCTTAAATTCCACCTTTTCCACTTCCGGCCGCGTGATCGGCGTCAGCTTCTTCTCGTCCAGCGCCTTGGTCAAATACTCCGGCACGAGCGACTGCAGCACTTCGCCCTGAATGTCGTCAGCGAAACGCGCGCGGATCAGAGGAATCGGCGCTTTGCCCGGGCGGAACCCAGGGATGCGCGCCATCTTCGCGAAATCGCGCGCCACTTTGTCCGTCGCCTTCTTGGCGACGTCGGCCGGAATCTCCATCTCAATTTCACGCTTGCACGTTGCTGTTGCGGCGGCTTCAGTCATGGGAAAAGTTTGAATTCCTCGAGGGGCAGGGAATCGCCCGGAAAGTATTCTGCCTTGTGCCTGTCAGGATTTCTCAAGAAGGAGGGCAGGGAACGCAGCCGCGCAACGCGCACACTACATTCAGTTTTCTAGTATAGATTCGCTAGCACTCCGAGTCAACTTTGCCGCCCCACGTCCGACAGGGCCCAAGCCCTGTCGCCGTCTCACATGCGCCAGCGTCTTGCCGCCTCAAGTGGGTGCAGCGAAATGTAGCTTAGACTGTTGAGTCTGAGCGCGACCAACTCTCAATTGGTCGCGGGTTGAGCCATTTCAACTCCCGCATCGGATCATCAGGACCCACATATCTCTCACGACACGTACTCCGACAATTATCAAACCCGCTGCCCGATCCGTCGCACAATCAACCCGTCATTTTCCTAGCGAGGTCTCACCGTGGATCAGGTCCGCACCTTAGTTTGTCTCCCTTTCCTTCTCGTCTCACTCTTACTTCTCCAATCTTGCAGCGGCGGCGGCTCAGGCTCATCCACTCCCCCTAACGGCCCATACGCCGTCAATGTCGCCGTCACCGGCCTCTGGTCCACAGGCGGCGGTCTGATCCTCACAAACAACACGAGCGATGTCCTGCCCGTCAACGCCAACGGCATCTTCCAATTTCCCACCGAAGTGTCGAGCGGCGGCACCTACTCTGTAGCCGTCCAAACTCAACCCGCATCCCCATCACAGAACTGCACCGTCACTGCCGGCACCGGAACCGTGGCGAAGCAAGCCGTCAGCGTGACCGTCGATTGCGGTCACGCCGACTGGGCTTGGATGGGCGGATCCTCTGAGTACGACCAGCCCGGCATGTACGGCACCGTAAACACTCCCTCCGCCAACAACATTCCCGGCGCAAGAATGTCCACCGTCACCTGGGTCGATAAACAGGGCACCCTGTGGATGTTTGGCGGTGTCGGAATTGATTCCGCCCCAAACGGCCTCGGCCAGTTGAGCGATCTGTGGACCTTCAGCAACGGCCAGTGGACTTGGGTCGGCGGCTCAACCACTGTCGATCAAGCCGGCGTCTACGGCCAATTGGGTTCAGCCGCCACAGGCAATTGGCCCGGCGCGCGCGGAGACGCCGTCGGCTGGATCGATTCGCAGGGAGCTCTGTGGCTCTTCGGTGGTTTCGGATTCGATTCCACTGGGACTCGCGGTTTTCTCAACGATCTTTGGAAATATTCCGGCGGCCAGTGGACTTGGGTCGGCGGCTCACAAACCTGCAATCACGCGGGCGCGTACGGCAGCAAAGGCTCACCCAGCGCGAACAATATACCCGGCGGCCGGATGGATAGCTCCGTCTGGACCGGCACAGACGGTAGCTTTTGGCTTTACGGCGGCGCCGGCTTCGATTCCACAGACCAGAACGGTTGGATGACTGACCTCTGGAAGTACAGCAATGGCGAGTGGACCTGGGTCCAAGGTGCAGACGTCTGGGGAAAAGATGCGGTGTACGGCGCCAAGGGCACAGCTGACGGAGCCAACACTCCCGGGGCTCGCAGCGGAGAAGCGACATGGACGGACTCGTCCGGAAATCTTTGGCTTTTCGGCGGCATCAATTCCGTCAGCGGAGCGTTCCTCAGCGACGTCTGGGAATTCAGCAATGGCGAGTGGACTTGGCAAAACGGCACTTCTGCCGAACTGGCCGGCGTGTACGGTACTCAAGGTGTGTTCAACGCCACGAACTCGCCCGGTGGGCGCCTTTGGCCGGTCGCGTGGCAAGACGTTTCCGGAAACGTTTGGATTTTCGGCGGCTTCGGGCTCGATTCCACCGACCAGACCTACAACTTTCTCAGCGATGTTTGGGAATACAGCGGTGGCCAGTGGGCGTGGCAGGCCGGCCCGATGATTTCCGCGCAACCCGCCGTCTTTGGAACCCAAGGCCAGCCGGCCCCAGGTAATGTCCCAGGCCCGCGCTATGAATTCGCCGCCTGGGTGGACTCCAATCAAAACTTCTGGATCCTGGGCGGCTACTACAGCCCCGATCCATACAGCACGTATTACTACAACGATGTCTGGAAGCTCCTTCCCTAAAGAGAAGCGCGAGCGCCGGCTCCAGGCATGTACTTCACCACCCAGCAACCTCGCAGCACGGAACAACTCCCGTGGCATAGGCTGGACTTCGCCTGTGTGTTTCTTCTTTCGGAATCTAAGGGGCCGAGTTTTTCGCCGGGAGAAAGCGCCATACGTGGGGGCGCTCCAGTCTAGCCCACAGAGGAGCAGGCTTTAAACAGGAATGGATGGTGCGGCCGAAGGGACTCGAACCCCTACGAGCTTTCGCTCACCAGCTCCTAAGGCTGGCGCGTCTGCCAATTCCGCCACGACCGCACAGTCGCGTCCCGCAATTTTAGCAGCCATCCCTTTCCGATGCCCGCCCCAAATTTCTCCCGCATAGTGTTCGTCGCGCAGACGCCCGTCTGCGGCGCGCAGCGCCTTAGACAGCGGTCCGTCGCGTCAGCGACGCACCGCCTTGCCACTTGCCGCATCACCACCACTCAATCACGCGCCTAGCGAGCACCACGCGCACCCCACTCCCAATTCTGTCGCCCTGTGCACGTTACCCCTCAATTGGCACCCCGCAAATCTCCTTGCCGCTCCATTTTTCGTCTGCTACCCTCCGCCCCAATAGGAGTACCCAGCCCACCACTCCAGGAGATCACTCAATGGCGTTTTGCACGAAGTGTGGTGCGACCGTAGCCGACGGACAAGGTTTCTGTCCCAGCTGCGGCGCGCCTGTTGGGGGCTCGGCAGCGGCAAGCACGTCCGCCGCACCGGTGACGACGGGGACGTCCGGAATGCAAGAAAACGTGGCAGCAGGTTTGAGCTATGTGTTCTGGTGGATCACAGGTTTGATTTTCTATCTCACCGATAAACGCAAATTCGTCCGCTTCCACGCCGCGCAGTCCATCGTGCTTTTCGGCGCCATCTCCATACTTTCGATCGTCCTCGGCTTCTTCGTGGGTGCCAGCATGGTCGCGATGCACGGTGGAGGACTGGTCGGCGCCGGTTTAATCGGCATGCTGCTGTGGCTGCTTCACATCGCCGCGATTATAATGTGGATCGTCTGCATGGTCATGGCGTTTCAGGGCAAGACCTTCCGCATTCCCGTTGTCGCCGATCTCGCCGATTCCATCTTCAAGCCTTAACGCCGGCCAACACTCTGTCCCAAAATCTCGCGGTGGCGGGCGCTCCAGCGTCCGTCGCCGCTTTCCTTTCCACCTCGCCCCGCCCGCGCCCGACTTGACTTCTACCCTCCGCCCGTCCATCCTTACCAACTTCGCTGCGCACCCTCCCACGGTCAGCGAGCAGAGGCCAGACCTTGAAAGTTCGCGTTTGCTTCCACGATCGATGCTTCGACGGCGCCGCCTCCGCCGCCGTCTTCACGCGCTTCCTGCGCGAACGCGTCCATCCCGATGCCGATTTCCATTACACCGGCATGACCCACAAAGCGTCTGCGCCTTTCGAAGACGATGTC
This sequence comes from Acidobacteriota bacterium, assembly GCA_013286165.1. Lineage (GTDB taxonomy): Bacteria > Acidobacteriota > Terriglobia > Acidiferrales > UBA7541 > Palsa-295. The sequence continues at coordinate 78,055 of JABDGF010000004.1, forward strand.
TTCGACGGAGACGAAAACGCCATCGTCGATTTCAAATATTCCGATTCGCCGAAGCTTACCTGGTGGTTTGACCACCATCAGAGCGCGTTCCTCACGCCCGCCGACGCCGCTCACTTCCGCGCTGACACTTCCGGTCGCCAGTTCTACGATCCGACCTACAAGTCCTGCACGAAATTCATCGCGAATATCGCCACTAAAAAATTCGGCTTCGACGCAACGCCCATCGCTGACCTGATCCACTGGGGCGACATCATCGACGGCGCCCAGTTCAAAGACGCCGCCGAAGCCGTCTCCTATTCCGCTCCGGCCACGCAACTCGCGCTCGTCATCGAAGCCGCGCCCGAAGCGAACCTCGTCCCCAAGCTCATCCCGGACATGGCCTACAAATCGCTTCCGGAAATGATTCAGCTCCCGATCGTTCAGAAATATCTGGGCCCGCTTCTCGAACGCCATCGCAAATCGCTCGATACGTTCCGCGAACGCGCCGAATCCCGCGACGGCGTCATCTATTTCGACGTCAGCGACCTCGACCTCGAGGGCTACAACAAATTTGTCCCGTATTATTTGTTTCCGGATGCCACGTACTCGGTTGGGCTGAGCGCCTCGCACGTGCGCTCGAAAGTTTCGATCGGCACCAGCCCCTGGAAAGACGTCCCGCCCGAGGTCAACCTCGCCTCGATCGCCGAAAAACACGGCGGCGGCGGCCACCCGAGAGTCTCCGCCATAAGCTTCGGCCCCGGCGACATCAACCGCGCCCGCCAAGTCGCCCGCGAAATCGCCACCCAATTGCGCGCCGCCCCCAAATAACCCGTCCGACGGCCGACCCGGCGGTCGGCGTCTCACAGGCGCCCGCGCCTCAGTAGGACAGGCTCTCAGCCTGTCTGCACCCCGCTCTCAGCGGGGTGTGCATTCGCCTTTGCCTCAGCTTTGAGCGAGCGCAGCGAGCTGTAGCTTAGACTTTCGAGTCTGAGCGCGACCAACTCTCAGTTGGTCGCGGGTTGAGCCGTCCTCAATTCTGGCAACTACCATCCATCAGCGCGATCACAATAGGTAAGAAGCGCACGTGGCACAGGCCGCTGTTGCCTGTGTGCTCCAACATTCTACCCAACAAATTAAATTCCCACGACCCACGAACCCCGTTTGCCCCACCGCCCCCTCATGCTACAATTTTTGTTCGCGTGGGCCGGTAGCTCAATGGTAGAGCAGCTGCCTCTTAAGCAGCGGGTTGTAGGTTCGAGTCCTACCCGGCTCACCACTCAGTCCCTTCCGCAGTCACCCCGCTAATACCAGTAAGGCGTCTGCTTCGTCCACTCGCTCTTCGGATATCGCGCATGCAGCAACTCGAACGCGAGCTTCGAGTAATTCACCTTCGTCTTCCCGTAGCACCCGAACCGGGTGAGCCGCACCACGTAGTGCAGCGCCTCCGGCACGCGCGCATCATCGGGATGGACCTTCGCAAACGCTAACACCGCCTCGCCCAGCGCCTTCGCTGCCGTGCCCGTTGCCGCAAGCGCCGCGAATTCGTTCGCCGCCGCCTCGCGCTCCGTCGCGCTTAAAAATTCCGGCGATCCCACCGCACCGCCCGGATACAAGGCCGCGAGCGGCCCCTCGATCTTCGCTTCGCTCCCGTAATCGTTCCCGTCGTACTCGTCGTCCTTCACGCCCGGCGGACGCACCCAAGCGCACCACCAATTCTGCCGGTAGCTGCTGAGCTTCGTGTCGCCATCCACGTCACGCCCGGGTCCGCTATCGACGAGCGGCGCCCATCCAGGCGTCTTCAAAATCGCAAACACGCCCGCGAAGTTCCGCTCCTCATCCGTCTTCGCCGTCGCGTAAGCGTCGATGTCCGCCGCGCGATCGGGGAAGTAAATTTTCATCCTAGAGGAAAGCTCGAGTCCGACCGTGCTGTCGTGAACGATCACCGCGCGCGTCCACGCCGCCTGCGTCACCGCTTTTTGCAGCGACGGCGGTATCGCCTCTGAACTCGACGCCTTCGCCAGCATCGCCAGCGAAAACTTCGTCGTCATCGCCACCGCCGCATCCGCATCGAACAGCGGCACGCTATCGGCCGGCTTGTCGAAACTTCCCGTATCGCTAAACTCGCTCTTCGCGTTCGCCCCAAATGCCGACGCAGGTGCCCACGCCTCTGGCGCATCCGTCGTGATTGTCACCACCGGCGTTCGCACCGCATACTTCAGCCAATCATCGAGATTCGTCGCGAGCTGCATCCGCATCGCTAAACACAAATTTCGCGACGAGACACTGAGCGGCACCGTAGCATTCCCCAACGTCGCTTCCACTCCGGCGCGCGCCTCGTCGCGCTTTCCGGCTGACGCCAGCAGCCGGTTACGATGAAACGCCACCGTCACGTACGCCGGATTCGCCGGCTCGATTTTCGCGGCAGCTTCAATCAACGCCGCGGCACTCGGCGAATTGTCCGGCGCCTGCGCAAGCGCCGCCACGAGCCACGGCACCGAATGCGTCTCGCTCCAGCGCGCGATCGCATGATTCGTTTTGTCCGGTGCCGCAGCCGGCAGCGCGAACGTGTTCACCCAATCCATCAAATCTTCGCCGGAGCCCGCCGACGGCTTCGCCTCGGGCGCGACGTCGGTGTATTTCGCCTCGAACGATGTAAAGTCTCCCACCGCGCCGCCGTAATCCGCCACCGGCGCTGCTCCCGCCAACTCCGCCGCCAATTGTTTCGCCCGCGCCGGAGGATCGAGCCGAAACGCCACAAATCCTTCCAAACCTCTCGCGGACACTCGAACGTCTTCATCGGCCGGATCGTTCGCGATTTTTTCCAGTGCCGTTCGCGCCGCACGCAAATCCACGCCTGCCTGCGCGATATCCGAAGAGCGAGTGGACGAAGC
>JABDGF010000004.1:80934-82804 GCA_013286165.1 Acidobacteriota bacterium
ATCCACGCCTGCCTGCGCGCTGTCGTCCAGCAGCGTTGCTTTTCGAATTAACGTCCTCGCCACCAGCAGGGAAGCGGTCGTTCTCCACGGCGATGCCGAGTCCGCGGCGATCGCCACGAATGATTCTTGCGCCGCGTCGAAGTCGATGGCATAGAACTGAAGCGACGCGAGTTGGTACGCATGATCCTGCGCGAGCAGCACCGGCGCGTTCTGCGGCAGCGCAGGTGGCAGCATCGGTTTGGCATCCTTCTCCAGCTGCGCACACTGCGAAAAAACGGCGTCCTGCGTAGCGACCCACACGCCCAGCGCCTCGCTCTTCTGGCCCCAGGCCGTCGCACGCTCGTCCAGCGTCCGAGCTGCCGTGGTGAACGCGTCCGGCAAGCAGTTCATGAAGTTCGGCTCGTAAACCATGTCGGTCTTTCTCGGATTTTCTCGATACACATTAATTCGCTCTGGACCCGCCGTCGTCGCGTACTTCGCCCGCGCCGCAAGCCAGGTTTTCGTCGCATCTGGCACATCGGGGTCCACGTAGTTCGCTTCCGCGAGCCGCGCGCGCCACAATTTCTCCACCGACGTCTGTTCCGCCGCGCTCAGCTTCCCACCGTTCAGATATCGATACGCCGCCAGCAAATACGACGGCGCATACGTTGGCTGCAACACTCCCAGCTCGCCGCCCGCAAAGCGCGTCAGCGGATAGTCCGGATGCAGCGAGTAGGTGAAGATCGCCGTCGAAAACCACGGCCCGCACGCGTTCACCGATGTGCTTGGCGCAAACAGCAGTGCCGCCAGGAGTGCGATCAGCGCGAAGCAGAGAAGTCGGCGTGCCATTTCTCAAGTTCTCCCAGCACCGCGCCCGTTGCCGCGGCGTTCCAGTTGCCTTTGTGAAATACGTAAACCCGTTTCCCGCTCCACTCATGAGACCCTGCAAAGTCACCAGCCAGAATCGCGCGCGACAGCGCCTCATCGTCCGAGGCGCCGACACTCGACCTGCAAACTCCCGCGCGAAACTCACCTTCACTCTCGAGTGTGCTCGCCACTCGCGAACTGTCCGGCCCCATCCGGAATAACATCGGCACCGCTTCGTCGATTGTCCCGGCCGGCAGTTGCTCCAGCCACGCGTCGCCCTCACACCACGAAGCGAGCGCCGTAATCGAAATCCGCGCGCCCACTCCGAGCCGCGCGCGCAACTCCGCGAGCACAGCCTCGTAAAATCCGCGCTCGTTCGCCGCCGCATCGAAATCGATTTGGATCATCGCCGGCCCCGATCCAAAAGCTGCCACGCGCGCCAGCGTCTCCACCAGACGTTCCCGTTGCGCATCCGTCAGTCCCGCGGCCGCAGCATCGCCGCCATCCGCGTCCGTCGCCGCGAGTGGCCCGCGGCTCGTCTCGATTCGCACCACCGGCAACTTCGCCACGCCCGACGCCGCCTTCAGCGGCTGCAGCCTCGGCCGGAACTGAAAGCCGTCACCGCCGGTATTTCCTTCGCGCAAGGTAATCGTCCCCGCTAGATAAGCCACGCCCGCTTCGCCCGGCCGCACCGCGCTCAAATCGTCCGGCCGCTCCCACGCCCACAGCATCACGCGCGGCAACGGCATTGCATCGACCCGCGCGACCGGCCCCGCGCCGCGACCGGCCCAGCTGCGTCTCAACGCTCGCAGCGTCGCGCCGTGCGTCAACGCTACGGTCGCGGCGCAGACCGCCGTCGCAACGCAAAGCCCCGCCAGCCATGTCGCCTCTCGGCGCACCCACTCTCCCTGAAGCGCACAAAACACGCCGCACGAATCCTGCCATCACTCTGCCGTTGAAAACATTACATTTCGGAGGGAACCGCGAGGTCACACCGAGGCACATAGGCCACACGCGAGTGTGC
>JABDGF010000005.1 GCA_013286165.1 Acidobacteriota bacterium
ACTCGCGCTGAGCGCGTGCTCGCGGAACAGCGGCGGAAAACTTTGGTGCGGCACATGCCACGACCCTCACAACAAGCCGGCTGAACCGGTTTCGTACTATCGCGCGAAATGTTTGGCATGCCACGCGACGAGTTTTCCGGCGGCTCCGCATCCCGCCGCGCAAACGAGCGACTGCTTGAGCTGCCACATGCCGCGGCGCGATGCGAAAGATGGTGGACACACGGCGTTCACCGACCACCGCATTCAGCGGAAGCCGCAAGAAATGCCGAGCGCGCCTTCGGATTCTGGGATCGTGGCGTGGCGTGAGCCGGCGGCGGAGTTTCAAACGCGAAATTTGGGCATCGCTTCGATTGACGCCGGAATGCAACGCCACTCGGGCGCGCTGATTTTGCAGGGCTACCGGATGCTCACAGCGGTACAGGAACAATTTTCCGGCGATAGCGATTTTTTCAAGTGGATCGGGCAGGCGCTCTTGATCGGCAAGCAAGACGCGGAAGCGCAAGTCGCGCTCGAGCGTGCCGCGCAACTCGATCCAAATTCGGCGGTTACACAGGGCGACGCTGCGTCTCCGTATTTGCAGGACGGCGATGACGCCGGAGCCATCGGGCATCTTGAGCGCGCGCTGAAAATCGATCCGCTCGATCTGCCGGCGGCGAGCAAGCTGGCTGCGCTCTACAAGAAAGATGGGCACGATGCCGAGGCGGACGAGCTTTCCGAACGCGTGCGCGCTGCGATGAATGCGGCGGGAAAACCAACTGCGTTAGGAGCGGGCGCATCGAGTGCATCCAACGCGGGGCCGCTTGCCGAGAGCGTCTATAAAAATATTCAGGTGTTGAAGGGCGTGCGCGCCGATCAGGTGGTGCCGTCGATGGAATTTACTTCGTCGTCGCTCGGTGTGCAGTGCAGCTACTGCCACGTGGAAGGGCATTTCGAGAAAGACGACAAGAAGCCGAAGCAAACGGCGCGCGCGATGATGCGGATGGTCTTCGGGCTGAACGAGAAGAGCTTCAACGGAACGCGCGGTGTGACGTGCTATTCGTGCCACCGCGGAAGTGTCGATCCAGCGGGAACGCTCGATCTGAGCGCGAGTGGCCGCGCGGCGAGTGGCAAGGGCAGTGCGAACGTATCGACGATCCTGCCTTCCGCACGACAGATTCTGGACGCAGCGGTCGCTGCGAGCGGCGGGCAGGACGCGCTCGACCGCGTTACGACTCGCATTGCGCGCGGACATGAAATGTCGAACGGGCAAACGTTGCCGATCGAGATCTACACCGACGCGAGCGGAAAAATTGCTGTGGTACGACAGGTCGCTGGCGGCGCCACGGCGACGACGGTGTTTGACGGGAGCGAAGATTGGACGACTGCGCCGGGACGTCCCGCGCGGATCATGCATGAAGCAGATGCGGCGACAGCGCGGCTCGACGCCGATCTAAGGTTTCCGGCCGACCTGCTGGATGAATTTCCGGAGGCGACCGCCGAATATTTTGAAGAGCTGGATGGGCGGCCGGTGTATGTAGTGAGCGCGAAGGGCAGCGCACCGCTCGAATTGAAGCTCTACTTCGATCGAGACACGCACACTTTGGTGCGCGAACTCCGGTACGCAGAGTCTCCGCTTGGGCGCAACCCGACGCAAATCGATTACGCGGATTATCGGAACGTGAGTGGCGTCGAAGTTCCGTTTCGCGTCACGGTCACGAAGCCTGGTGGGACGTCAGTGATCGAATTCGACGATGTGCAGGCCAATGTGCCGATCGATCCATCGGTGTTCGCGCGCCCAGCTTCCCTTGGCGCGGCCGCTGCGACGGCGCCGAAACCGTGACGCCGCGCACATCGCTCGAAATCTTCGCCTTTTAGCACGCTTGACAATGTGATTTCCAGGCGCGTATATACGGTGGGTAAACGATTACTCAGTTTTGGGCATCGAGATGCCCGTGGAGCGGGTTCAGTTCCAGCCTACGCCGCCGACCTCAGCGACTTCCGGAGACCAGCCAATGAAGAAAACCTCGAGACGTGAATTCATGACGCACGCGGCGGTAGGCGCTGGAGCGGTATGGGCGGCGAATTCGATGCCCGCATGGGGACGAGCGGCACAGGGCCAGGTGCAGGTGGCGATCACGCCGCAACTTTCCACGTTTGGCTATGCGCAGGTGCAGCTGCTCGACAGTCCCTTCCGCCGCCAATTCGACCAGAACCATGACCTCTATCTCCATTTGAACGAAGACGCGATGCTCAAACCCTTCCGCAAGCGCGAAGGCTTGCCCGCCGACGGCCCGGACATGGGCGGCTGGTACGACGACGCGGACGATTTTAGCGCGATGGACAATTTTCACGCGTTCATCCCCGGCCACAGTTTTGGACAGTATCTTTCGGGCCTCGCGCGCGCCTACGCGATCACGGGCGACAAGGCGACGCAGGAGAAAATCGACCGGCTGGTGCGCGGCTACGGCGCGACGGTGGATCCGGCGGGGAAGTTTTACGTGGACTACCGGCTGCCGGCTTACACGTTCGATAAAACGTGCTGCGGCTTGATCGACGCGCACGAGTTCGCGGGGAATAAGGATGCACTCGATGTGCTGAAGCGCAGCACGGACGCTGTGTTGCCGCACCTGCCCGAAAAAGCGCTGAGCCGCCCGGAACAACGCGCGCGGCCGCACAAAGACATCGCATACACATTCGACGAGACGTACACGCTGCCTGAGAATTTTTTCCTCGCGTACCGGCGAAGCGGCGACCCGCGCTACAAGGACCTCGCGGTGCGGTTCATCGAGAAGGAGTACTTCGATCCGCTGGCGGAAAATCAGAATGTGCTGCCGGGCGAACACGCTTACAGCCACGTGAACGCGCTCAGCTCGGCGATGCAGTCGTATCTGGTGCTCGGCGACGAGAAATATCTGCGTGCCGCGACCAACGGATTCCGCATGATCCAGGAGCAGAGTTTTGTGACGGGCGGCTGGGGACCGAACGAAGCGTTCGTGGTGCCCGGCAGCGACGAGCTGAACCAAAGCCTAGGGTTGACGCACGCGAGTTTCGAAACGCCGTGCGGCGCGTACGGCCATTTCAAAATCACGCGCTACTTGCTGCGCCAGACGGCCGATTCGCGCTACGGCGACAGCATGGAACGCGTCCTCTATAACACGATCGGTGGTGCGTGGCCGATTCTGCCGGACGGCACGTCGTTCTACTACTCGGACTACAACAACGCCGGCGTGAAAGTTCACTACAAGGATAAATGGCCGTGCTGCTCAGGCACGTTCCCACAGCTTGCGGCGGATTACGGCATCAGCTCGTATTTGCAGGGCAAAGACGGCGTGTACGTGAATTTGTTTTTGCCTTCGGTGCTGAGCTGGACGCAGAACGGAACGCCGGCGAAATTGACGCAAACGACGCAATATCCGCGCGCGAACACCACGCAGATGGTGCTGCAGCTCGCGAAGCCGGAGACGTTCACGACCTACGTCCGCATTCCGGGCTGGACGACGCCGAAGACCGTGGTGAGCGTGAACGGCTCGAAAATTTCGCAGGATGTGGTGCCCGGTAAATTCCTGGCGGTTCAGCGGACTTGGAAAGACGGCGACCGGATCGAGGTCGAATTTGACATGCCGATGGCGCTCGAGCCGATCGATACGAAAACTCCCGGCACCGTGGCGTTGCTCACCGGACCCACGGTGCTTTTCGCGGTGAATAATCCGCCGGACTCGATCACGCGCAAGCAGCTGCTCGCTGCGGCACCGCTCTCGCAAACTTCGTCGGATTGGATCGTGAAGACGGACACGCGGCCGGTAACGATGCGGCCGTTCTCCGCGATCATGAACGAGGAATACCGGCTATACCTGCAGGTGAACGGATAACTTCGCGTAGCGTTCCGCATTTCTAGATTTCGAGCCACGACGCTCGGAGGGACCATGGATGTCAAGAAGAGGATCTCGCGCAGGAATTTTGTGTCTTCGGCGATCGCGGCTGGCGCTGCGGCCGCCGTGCTCCCCGTGGGGACGCTGATCGCAGAAGTGGCGAATCCGTTCCGGTCGGGCTACCTGTTGCAGGACGCGCCCGGCCTCTTGCCGACGCCGTCTTGGAAAGACCAGGGCGTTGAGAATCTCACGCGGTCGCCGCACGCGAAGCTGAAGAACATTCCGGTGCGCGCGGTGACGATTCATGAAGGCTTCTGGTACAAGCGGCGCGAGATCAACATCAACAAGAGCATTCCCAGCATGCACGACCTGCTCGAATCGAACGGCCGCATGGAGAATTTCCGCCGGCTGATCGGCAAGAGCACGGCGGCGCAGAGTGGGCCCGTTTATTCCGACTCCGACATTTATAAGTGGACCGAAGCGGTCGGGTTCACGCTGCAATCCGGTCCGTACCCGGAGCTTCGTGCGTCGGCGAACAAATTTATCGACGACGTGGTGGCCACGCAGCTGCCGAACGGATACTTGAACACGTATTACGTGGGCGACAAAGCGTCGCAGATCATGCTGCCCGCGACGCAGACCACGGGGCACGAGCTTTACAACATGGGGCACTACCTGCAGGGCGCGATTGCGTACTACCGCGGCACGGGCGATCCGAAAATGCTCGAAGCCGGAATGAAGTTCGTGAACGACTTCCTGCTGCCGAACTACGGACCGGCGCCGCTGAAGCCGATCGTTTCCGGGCACCCTGAAATCGAGATGGGATTGATCGAGCTGTACCGCATGACGGGCGACAAACGGCAACTCGACCTCGCTGGTTACATTCTGCGCGGGGATACACGCATCGAATTGCCGGCGCACCGCACAATTTATATGTTTAGCGGAACGCCGTTCACGGAACGCACGAAGCTGGAAGGACACGCGGTTCGCGCGATGTACGCGTGCTGCGGCGCCACCGACTACTACATGGAGACGGGCGACGAGACGTACCTGAAGACGCTCAACACTTTGTGGAACGATTTGACGGCGTCGAAGATGTACATCACCGGCGGAGTTGGCGCGCGGCAGGCGGGCGAAGCGTTTGGCGATGCGTACGAATTGCCCAACGCTCTTGCGTATGGCGAAAGCTGCGCGGCGATCGGCAACATGATGTGGAACTGGCGCATGCTCGCGGTCACCGGCGACGCGAAGTTCACCGACGTGATCGAGCGCGCGCTTTACAACGGCATCAATTCCGGCATGTCGCTCGATGGCACGCTGTATTGCTATCGCAATCCGCTGGCTTTCGATCCTGCCACGGGCGATACGATTCGCAACACTTGGTATGACACGACATGTTGTCCACCCAATCTCGAGCGCACGTTCGCTTCGCTGCCTGGATATTTCTACAGCACGAGCGCGGACGGAATTTACGTGCACCTCTACGACAATTCGGATCTCGACTGGAAGCTCGAGAACGGGACGGGGCTTAAGATTTCGCAGAAGACGAATTATCCGTGGGACGGAGGCGTGAACCTGACGGTGACGCCGGCGCAGACTTCGGAGTTCACCATCTATCTGCGCATCCCGGGCTGGAGCGAAAGCGCACAAATAATGGTTAACGGAAAGAGTGTGAGCGGCGCGAAAGGCGGCGAATATCTGGCAGTGAAGCGTTCGTGGGCGGCGGGCGACACAATTCAGGTGAAGTTTGAAATGACGCCGCAAGTGCTCGAAGCGAATCCGCATGTGGTGGAAGACGAGGGACGCGTCGCACTGCAGCGCGGGCCGCTCGTATATTGCCTGGAACAACTCGACCAGCCAAACGGCACGACAATTGAAGACGTGTCGGTGAATATCGGGCACAAGGCTTCGGACGGATTCAAATCCGAGTTCAAGCCGGATTTGCTGGGCGGCGTGATGGTGTTGCAGCACGAGGGCGAGCTGATCCAATATCCGGACTCGCGCAACTCGCTCTACATGCAATACCAGCAGGATCGGCCGAAGAATAAGCCCGTCGAGCTGACTTTCATTCCTTACTACGCGTGGGCGAACCGGGACAAGTCGCCGATGCAGGTTTGGACGCAGCTGACGAAGGTTTGATCGGCGTCGCGGCGGCAACACCCTGAAACTCGGGTAGAATCGTCTAAGGAAGTTTAGATAATCCGTTTCGATCGCGATCGGACCACTGCGTGAAGATTTCACGGCGTCTATTTCTCGCATCTCTCTCTGTAGGAATTCCAACTCTCGTAGCGAACGGCCAAGGCACGGCTTCGCGCAATGTGAAGGCGCAGCCGCGGATGAAGTCGTCCGGCAAGCCGTGGGACGCGACGTTTGTGGACGTGGCGCGCCAGGCGGGACTGACCGCGTCGGTAATTTGCGGCGATCCGGGGCAGGCGGACTACATCCTGGAAGTGATCGGCTGCGGCTGCGCGTTTTTCGACTACGACAACGACGGCTGGCTCGACATTCTCGTGCTGAGCGGCTCGCGGCTGCACGGCGACACGCGAGACGCGACGAACCGGCTCTACAAAAATAATCGCGACGGCACATTCACCGACGTGACGGAGCGCGCAGGATTGAAGCGCAGCGGCTGGGCTTCGTCGGTAAGCGTCGGCGACTACAACAACGACGGCTTCGAAGACCTCTTCATCACCTACTTCGGCGAGAACGTCCTTTACAGGAACAATGGTGACGGCACGTTCAGCGACGTGACGCAGGCCGCGGGCCTGAAGGGCGACCCGAAGCGATGGGGCGCCGGCTCCTCGTTCATCGATTACAACCGCGACGGCCATCTCGATCTTTTCGTTTCGAATTACGTTCAATTCGATTTCGAGCACATTCCCAAGCCGGGCTTTAATGTGAATTGCAATTGGAAGGGCCTGCCGGTGAATTGTGGACCGCGCGGACTCCCTCCGGGATATCACTCGCTCTACCGTAACAATGGCGACGGGACTTTCACAGACGTAAGCCAGCAGGCTGGAATTTCTGGATCGCGCGGAAGCTACGGGATGACGGTAGTGTCTGCCGATTTCGATGAAGACGGCTGGCCAGACATTTATGTCGCGTGCGATTCGACGCCCAGTCTGCTTTTCATGAACAACCATGACGGCACGTTTCGCGAAGAAGGTGTGGCGCGAGGCGTCGCGTTGAATGAAGACGGCATGGAACAGGCCGGGATGGGCATCGGCATCGGCGATTACAACTTCGATGGGCATCTCGACATTTTCAAAACCCATTTCGCGGACGACACGAACGTACTGTACCGGAATGACGGCAAAGCGAATTTCGACGACGTGACGAACGCTGCGCATCTCGGAACCGAGACGCATTACATCTGCTGGGGCACGGGGATCGTCGATCTCGACAATGACGGGAATCCGGACATTTTTGTGGTGGCAGGCAGTACGTACCCGGGAATCGAGCGGAAGCTGCCGCAGTATCCGGATAAATGTCCGCGAATGCTTTTCCGGAATTTGGGCAACGGAACATTTGAGGAATTGACGACCGAAGCGGGACCGGAACTTGCGGCATTACATTCGAGCCGCGGCTGCGCATTTGGAGATTTCGACAACGACGGCGATCTAGACATTTTGATCGTGAATCTCAACGAGCCGCCGACGCTGCTGCGGAATGATCTGGCTGGAGCGCACCACTGGATCAAGGTGAAGCTTGTGGGCACGACGTCGAACCGGAGCGCGATTGGCGCGCGGGTGCTGGTGCGCTACGGGAAGAAGTTGCAAGCGCAGGCGGTGATGAGCCAGGCGAGTTTTTACTCGTCGAACGATCCGCGGCTGCATTTTGGATTGGGCGACGAGCGCGTGGTGGATATCGATGTGGTGTGGCCCAGCGGCAAATCGGAAAAATTTGCGCGCGTATCGGCCGATCAGCTGGTTGTGATTAAAGAAGGCAGCGGGATCGTGCCGGGCGCGCATCTCGCGAAGAAGTAACGCGCGAAATTTTTAGAACCTCGTTCGAGCGCCATTGACCAAATATAGCCGCCGTGTGATTGTTGGCGCGACTTTCCGAGAATTTCCCTGTGCAGATCGCTGAACTCATCCTTCCCGTGTTTGCCGTGATTGTGTCTGGCTGGATCGCCGGCTACTCCGGCTACCTTTCTCGCTCGACCGCCGACGCGCTGATCCACTTCGCCTACAACATCGCGATGCCCGCGCTCTTGATCGTAACGATCGCCCAGGAGCCGGGTCGTTCACTCATTAACTGGCGTTTTCTGGCGGCGTTTGGCGGCGGGTCGCTGCTGTGTTTCTTCGCCGTGTTTGGAGTGATGAGTATCGGCGCTTCACGAAGCGTCGCGAGCCGGACGATGTACGGCATGGCTGCATCGATGACCAACACGGGCTTCGTCGCTTTGCCGATCCTGCAAGCAATTTACGGCGAGCGCGCCGTGCTTCCGGCAGCGATCGCGACGGTGTTTGTGGCGGTTGTGATGTTTCCGTTGGCGGTGATCCTGCTCGAGGTTCGGCCGAGAGACGGGCAAGGCTCACGCGCCGTTCCGATGCTGACGGTGAAGCACGTGGTGTTGAATCCGCTCGTGATTTCCACGGTGGTCGGAATGCTGCTCTCTGTCCTCGGACTCCGGATGCCTGCTCCGTTTACCGCATACTTCGGGATTTTGGCGGGCGCGCTCACGCCGTGCGCGCTATTCGCGATCGGACTCGGGCTCTCGCTCGAGGGATTGCGCGCCAACGTGAAGCAGGCGTCGCTGCTTTCTGTAGTGAAGCTCGTCGTGATGCCGCTAATCGTTTGCGGACTGTGTGCGTTGCTGCGGCTCGAGCCGCTGTACACGATCGCGGCGGTGATTTGCGCGGCGGTGCCTACTGCAAAGACTGTTTACATTCTGGCTGGCGAATATCAGTGCGAGGAAATGATGGTCGCGTCCACGATCTCGATGACGACGGTCGGTTCCCTTGCGTCGCTCGTGATCTGGATCTACGCGCTCGCGAAGCTGGCGGCGCGAATCGCTGTGTGACGAGGGATACGAAGACCTACGAAACCAGAAAGGTGGCTCCCCGGGCTAGATTCGAACTAGCAACCCTTCGGTTAACAGCCGAATGCTCCACCATTGAGCTACCGGGGACCAGCAGGCGAGACACCTAATTTACAACAAACTGAGCGGGGATGCTACTGGCGCTGGTCGAACTTCGTGACGAATTGACGGCGTTCGGCGACCCTCTGCGACGCTTAGTGATGCTCGATTGCGCGGCCGGCGAGCACGCCGAGCCAGACGCAGATGAATCCGGCGACGACACTGCCGACTACGTTGAGCAGCGCGATCAGGTGGTCGCCGCTTTCGAAGCTGCGGAACGTGTCGTACTCAAATGCAGAAAACGTGGTGTAGCCGCCGATGAATCCAATGGGGATCAGGTAGCGCCAGTTGGGGCTCAGGTCGGTGCGCGCAACCAGAATCGTAACGATCATGCCGATGAGGAACGAGCCGGTGGTGTTCACGGCGAAGGTGCCCCACGGAACGCGCGTGCCGAATTTGCTGGTGAGCAGCGTGCCGACCCAGAAGCGCATCACCGAACCGACAAACCCGCCCACGCCGACGATCAAATATTTCAGCATCCACGCTCCAGCTTTAATGCCGATGCACGGAAGATGATACGTCGCGGCAAGTCGAAGTCAATCGTTGAAGCGGATGTGCAGCGAGCGAGCGGTAAGCGCGAAGCGGAATCGAGCGCGCTAAAACTATTGGAGCTTTTGCGTGGATGCGTCGTGGCAAATGAGATTTTCGAAGATCGCAAGTACGTGTTGGCGGTAGCGAACGACGCGCTCGAGCACGGGCCGCAGCTCGGGCTGGCGGATCGTCTCTTTATCCCACTTTGCGAGGACGCCGGCCGGAACCTGAATGTCTCTCCGGAGTTCTTCGGCGGAGTGCCCGCGAAGGAAGAGGCCGTAGAAAAAAGCGGCTTCGCGCTGCGGGAAATCAAACTCCTGCAGGAGTTCCTCGCCGGGCTGTGCAATCGGGTTGGCGGTGGTTGCCATGTCAGAAATCGCAGTTTACAGATTTTCGCGTTCGCGTCAAGACTGAGTGGAGCGAAAAAGGAAATTCTCTGATCGTTTGCAGAACGAGCATTCGATGTTGGAAGTGGCACGAAAGTTGCTAAACAGGCCGTAAAACGGGCCTGAAAGCGCCGCTCGGATTTTCCGCTAACTCGTCTGCTTTCAACTTCTCAGCGGCAGCGAAGAATACACGCCTCGTCGGCGGGAAAAATTCCGGACGAACCTGGGCAATGGTAGCAACGGTTCGCCGAGGATGGCTGATCGGTATTCGCGCAGAAATCTTTAATACATCTGGGGACGAAAAAGCGGGGACGCTTATGGAAAACGCCCCCGCCTTTGATGCGCTCCGCTTGCTCGCGGCTACTTTTTTGCGTCGGCGAAATTCTCGGCGACCTGCGCCCAGTTGATCGTGTTCCACCAGGCCTCGAGATATTCCGGACGGCGATTCTGATACTTCAGGTAGTACGCGTGCTCCCACACATCGATGCCGAAAAACGCTTTGCCGCCGTCGATGATCGGGTTGTCCTGATTCGCGGTGGATTCGATCACCAATTTCCCGTCGCGGAAGAGCAGCCAGGCCCAGCCGGAGCCGAAGCGCTTGGTGCCGGCGTCAATCAACTTGGCTTTGAAATCCGCGAAGCTGCCGAACGCACCGTTGATCGCCGTGGCGAGATCGCCGCTGGGTTCGCCGCCGCCGCCCTTCTTCATGATCTTCCAGAAGAGCGAGTGATTCAGGTGACCGCCCGCGTTGTTGCGCACAGCGGTGCGAATCGCTTCGGGGATGCTGTTCAGTCCGGTGAGAAGCTGCTCGACGGTTTTATTCTGCAGGTCGGCGTGGCCCTCGAGCGCTTTATTCAGATTGGTTACGTAAGCGGCGTGATGCTTGTCGTGATGGATTTCCATGGTTTTCGCGTCGATGTAGGGTTCGAGCGCGTCAAAGGCGTACGGCAATGGCGGAACTGTGAAAGGCATTTGAGGAAAGCTCCTTATTTAAATGTCGAGTAACGAATACTCGATTCAGTTCATTCCCTCTTTCCGGCTCCCTGATTATACTCATCCCGCGCGAAGATAAAGGGAAAGACGGCTTTCTTCGCCGCCGCCCGTTAGATGATTTGAAGGAGTGAAAGATGCCAGCCACGGAACACGTGGAGAAGCATTTCACATCGACCGCGTTCGTTCGCGACATCGTGATCGGAATGGCCGATGGGTTGACGGTGCCATTCGCGCTGGCTGCTGGACTGACGGGCGCTGTGGCTGCGTCTGTGAAAGGGACGAGCATCATCATCACGGCGGGATTCGCGGAGATCGCGGCGGGATCGATTGCGATGGGGCTCGGCGGATATCTCGCGGCGAAGACCGACACGGAACATTACGCGAGCGAGCTGGATCGCGAATATCGCGAAACTGTGGAGCTTCCGGAAGTTGAAAAAGAAGAGGTGGCGAAAGTATTTCGCGATTACGGATTGAGCGAGCAGCAGATGGCGCCGATCGTTTCCGTAATCACGGCCGACCAGAAAAAGTGGGTCGATTTCATGATGCGATTCGAGCTGGGCCTCGAAACGCCGGATCCTTCGCGCGCGTCACGGAGCGCGGGAACGATTGCGGCGTCGTACATCGTCGGCGGCTTGGTGCCGCTCGCGCCTTACATTCTTTTTCGGCACGACGTGAACACGGCGCTGATGCTCTCGATTTGCGTGACACTGGTGGCGCTCTTCATTTTCGGCAGTATTAAAGGTCACTACACGGGAGTAAAGCCGCTTCGAGGAGGGCTTCAGACGGTCTTGGTGGGAGGGCTGGCGGCAGCGGCGGCGTTCTTTCTGGCGCGCCTGATTAGTTAGGCCCCGACCTGGCGAGATAGTGTAAATCCATTAGGGTCAGCGACTTCTGGGGAATCGAAAGCGAAGGAAAATCGGCGCACCATCCGCGGACCCTTTTACGATTTTTTTCAAGCTTACCCTCACGAATTCCTCAACCGCATTGTTTGCCGCAAGATACGCGCCGATTTTTCAGCCCGACGCGTGCTAACCCTCGCTAACACCCTTTTCCCCCGCCTACGTCAAATAATTTACGAGAAACGAAGCGCGCCCCCGTAGCGCGCCGGACTCGAAAAGAGTAAATTTGGGTTCCGAGAGAAAACAGGAGAGACAGCCATGCAGAGCAGTACAGTGAAGATTCGCCGCTGGGTCGCCGGAGTCGCGGTGACGGCAGCATTCGCGGGAGGCGCCCTCCTCTCGCAGGGATTCAGAGATTGGGCCGGCCACACAGTTTTGGGTTCGCCGCGCACGCCGGTTACGATCGCGCAGAACGCGCTACCGGTGAGCCTCGGCAATTTCGCAAATGGATTTTCCGCAGTTATCAAGCCCGCGCTTCCGGCCGTGGTCAACATCCGCACTTCGAAAATCGTGAAGCCGCAAGCGGGACAAATGTCGCCGATGTTCAACGACCCGATGTTCCGCCAGTTTTTTGGCGATCAGGGCAACGGCATGCAGCCGAAGGCGGAGCGTGAACAGGCGCTCGGCTCTGGCGTAATCATCACGGCAGACGGCACGATTCTGACGAACAATCACGTGATCGACGGCGCGACCGACATCAAGGTGTACCTCAACGACAAGCGCGAGTACGCGGCGAAGTTGGTTGGCGCGGACTCGAAGACGGACATCGCTGTGCTGAAGATCGAAGCGAAGGATCTTCCGACGCTGCCACTCGGCGATTCCGGCCAGTTGCAGGTGGGCGACCTGATTTTTGCGATCGGCGATCCATTCGGCATCGGTGAAACAGCGACGATGGGCATCGTCAGCGCCACAGGCCGGGCGGATCTCGGCATCGAGCGCTACGAAAACTTCATTCAGACCGATGCTGCCATCAATCCGGGCAATAGCGGCGGGGCGATGATCGACATCCACGGCAACCTGGTGGGCATCAACACCGCGATTCTTTCGCACGGCTCCGGCGGCAACGAAGGCGTGGGCTTTGCGATTCCGATGAGCATGGTGAAGCCGGTGATGGACCAGATCCTCTCGCACGGCAAAGTGATCCGCGGCTACCTGGGCATTCTGCCGCAGGACGTGACGCCGGAACTTGCGAAGGCGTTCAACTACAACCAACCCGGTGGCGTGCTGATCGGCAACGTCGCAAACGATACGCCGGCTCAGAAGGCCGGTTTGCACCAGGGCGACGTGATCACGGCTCTGAATGGGCAGCCGACAACGGACAAGAACACGTTCCGCAACGCGGTGGCTGCGATGGCGCCGGGTACGAACGTGAAGTTGGATGTGTGGCGCGATGGCAAGACGTCGACCTACAACATCACGTTGGCAGAGCTCCAACCGGACAAGGGTGAGCAGGAAGGACCGGCGGATAATTCGACGAGCGGTGGTCTGGAAGGCGTGAACGTCCAGAACATCACGAGCGACATCGCGGGTCAGCTGAATCTGCCGGCGAGCACGAAGGGTGTGGTGATCACGTCGATCGATGACGCCAGCCCCGCGGCAGCCGCCGGCCTGAATCGCGGCGACGTGATTCAGGAAGTGAATCACAAGCCCGTGACGAGCGTGGCCGAATACCAGAAGGCGGTCGCAGCGTCGCCGGCCAACCAGCCGCTATTGCTCTTGATCAACGAGGGCGGCATCACCCGGTACGTAGTTGTGGAAGCGCACTAAGCTGGTAGTCGGTAGAAACCGTAACTAACCATCGTAGAGATACGGGGTTCGAGTGCCCAAACTCGAACCCCCTTCTCTTTCGTCACACGTAACGGTAATTCCACAACCGAGCCCACCCAGACGGGTTAGAGTAGTTAGGGGCTTCTTCCGCAGTTCACGTTGAATCGGTCGATTCGGTGCAGCGGAGCTTACTTTGTTGTCACCCGCTGACGCGCAAGTTATCGCTTTCAGCACGATGGACGATAGAATGGTACTTACGTCCTATTAACCCCGGCCCCTGGTTCTAGTACTTAGATAGCATCGGCAGTATTCGTGTCTGAACGCATCTAAGAAATCTAAGTAGGGGGAATCGGAGAGAGTATGTCGCGGACCACAAATCGAGGTGTCTTCAACGCCTCGCTGCTCCCAGAGGCGCAGCCTCGTTGGGATCTATTCAGCGCTGGTTTTGGGCTGCAGATCGTCGCGGTGACTGCATTGGTCGTGATACCTCTGCTGATGCCCCAGAAGTTCGAAGCGGCTCAACATTACTGGACTACTCCGGTCGAAACGCCGCCGATTGTGGCTTGGAAGCCACAGCCGCCTCCTCCCCAGCCGAAACCGACGCCGATCAAGGCTGCTGTGAAGCCTGAAGTGAAGCCCGAACCCGTCATCGCGCCTCCCGTGGAGGTGCCGAAGCCGAAGGTTTACAACCCGGTGGTCGCGGCTCCCGTGGCCAAAAAGATTGAAACGAAGAAGGTTACGCCGGATGTGGATGTTGCTAAGGCGTTTCCGGACCCTGCCCCGATTTCGATGGGCAGTTCGGCCCTGCCTACGCTCAAGAAGCCCCGTGAAGCGGTGCAGACCGGCGGCTTTGGCGATCCGAACGGCGTGAAGGCTAACAACGTCACCACTAAGAATCCGAATATCAACGTCGCAGGCGGCTTCGACATGCCTGCCGGCGCAGGACAAGGTAACGGCACGGGCGGCGCGAATGGCGCCAAGGGCGTGATCGGCAGCTCGGGCTTCGGCAATGGAGTGGCAGCCGGCGGCTCCGGTGGCGGTTCGCACGGATCGGTGAAGACCGGCGGCTTCGATGAGAAGGCCGCGGACGCTCCGACGGCAAAGCCGAAGACCGTCGCGCCAAATACGAAGGGCGTGCAGATACTTTCCAATCCTAAGCCGATTTACTCCGAAGAGGGCCGGGCGAAGAAGATCGAAGGGGATGTACGCATCCAGGTCGTCTTCACCGCGTCCGGGGAAATCCAAGTGCTCCGCGTCGTTCAGGGTCTAGGTTACGGGTTGGATGAAGCGGCCGAAGCGGCTGCCAAACAGATCAAGTTCAAACCGGCCACACAAGATGGCCAGCCCGTGGATCAGACCGCCGTAGTTCACATCGTTTTCGCACTCGCGAATTGAAAAGGGGAATGGAAATGCGCATCTGGAAGAATGTCCTAACGTTGACGCTGCTCGGCGTTGCCGCGGGCTCTGCTGCCGCGCAATCCCAACCGGCGAATCAAACGCAACCGCAGTCCACTCCCGCCGCCGCGGGACCTGTGGTGACTGTGGATCAGGCGATCGATCGCATCACTGCCCGCGAACGCGAGCAGATTGCGACGTTCCGTCGCTTCAGCCCGATCATCGAGACGTACATCCAGGAAATGAAGTCCGATAAGGACATGGGTGCCGTCCCGGTGAAGGACCACTATTTCCTGGGCCAGGCCGATCTTTCCAAGGGCATCGTGGACCACTCGATGCTGGGCGCCCGAAAGGGGAAGTTCGACGCGGTGAATCCGCTGGTACACATGAGCGGAATGTTCACCTCCTCGTATGTTCCCGAGGGCTTCCTGCAGATGATTTATATCGACACGACGGGATTCGACCGGCAGCACTACCAGTTTGACTACGTGCGCCGCGAATTCCTCGGCGAAGTCCGCTGTGTGGTGTTTGACGTGACGCCGCTGCCGAAGTCTGGCCGCGGTCGCTTCAAGGGCCGCGTCTGGGCGGAAGATCAAAATTTCACGATCGTGCGCTTCAACGGCGTGTACACGCCGATTGCCGGCATCAACAGCTTCAACCTGCACTTCGATAGCTGGCGCACGAACGTTCAACCGGGCCTTTGGCTGCCGTCGTACGTGTACAGCCAGGAATCGGACCTGAAGGAATTTCTGGGCGGCAACATCCGCTTCAAATCGCAGACCCGCCTGTGGGGCTACGACCTGAAGAACGTCGGGCACCAATCTGAATTCACTGAACTCACCGTGGAATCGCCGACGATCAATGACGAAGCCGTGCAACAGTCGCAGGATCGTTCGCCGATCGAAGCCGAGCGCGAGTGGCAACACCAGGCGGAAATCAACGTGCTGGACCGCTTGCAGCGCACCGGTTTGCTCGCGCCTCCGGGAGAAGTGGACAAGGTGATGGAAACCGTCATCAACAACCTTGAGGTCACCAACAATCTCGACATTCAACCGGAAGTGAAGTGCCGCGTGCTGCTCACCGGCACCATCGAAATGTTCACCATCGGCCACACCATCGTGCTGAGCCGCGGCTTGCTCGACGCGCTACCGGACGAAGCCAGCCTGGCCTCGATGCTCGCGCAGGAATTGGCGGACATCATCGTCACCAAGCCCTCCACCGACCAATGGGGCTTCAACGACACGACAAACGTGAGCACCACCGAAGCGCTCTCGCACTTCTCGTTCAAGGACACGCCCGCGGAAGTGCAGCTCGCCAACGCGAAAGCCCTCGAACTGCTGAAGAATTCCCCGTACAAAGACAAGCTCTCCAGCGCGGGTCTCTTCATGAAGCAGCTTGATGCGGAATCGAAGAGCCTGCCGGCGCTGATCAATCCTCGTCTCGGAAACCGCGTGCAGTTTGGCGATCAGCTCGCAAGCACGGCGCCGAATCTGGACGTGAACAAGCTCGACCAGATCTCGGCTCTTCCGATCGGCGCGCGCATCAAGGTGGATCCGTGGAGCGATCACGTGGAACTCGTGAAAGCAAAGCCGGTACCGCTGCTGTCCGCGCGTGAAAAGATGCCGTTTGAAGTGACGCCGTTCATGCCGTTCCTGACGCGCTACCAGAAGCCGGGCGAAGGCCCTGCGGCCGATGCGCAGAAGGCGGACGTCGCGAAGAAAGATTCACAGCAACAGTCGCAGCAGCAGTAAGAGCGGCGGCTTCGATTTATCGGAAGGGCGGGTGGCTTCGGCCATCCGCCCTTTTTGTTTTTGGGGAACGCAGCGTTTGCGGCTTGGTCGAGCTCAGGTGCAGTGTTATGGATTCACGGGCAGCCGCAGGTGCGCTTCGGAGCCGTGCGTGCCTTCGCGATTTTCGAGTGTGAGTGTGCCGCCGTGCGCCTCTGCGATTTGGCGGCAGAGCACGAGGCCGATGCCGGAGCCGCCGGGTTTCGTGGTGAAAAAGGGCACAAAGAGGTTGGCAGGGTTCGGAATCCCAGGGCCGTCGTCTTGCACCACCACTTCCACGGCGCCGCGATCGAGCCGCCACGAAATGCGAACGCCACCGCTGGTCTCGATCGCCGCGTCGATCGCGTTGTGAAGAAGATTAATCATCAGCTGCTCGATCTGATCGGGATCGGCTTCGATCATGATGTCTTCGCCCGGCAACACTTGAACGGCGAGGCGGCGTTCGAGTTCCGCCACGCGGCGCAGGAGCCCGCCGATTTCGAGAGGACGCATCGACGGCGGCGGCAATTTTGCGAGGCGCGCGTAGGCGCTCATGAAACGCGCGAGACCGTCGGAGCGCGTGGCGATGATGTTGAGGCCGCTGCGCATGTCGTCTTGCCAGTCGTCGGCGCGATCTTTTCTACCCAAGATAAATACGAGGTTCTCCGCGACGGATTTGATCGGCGCGAGGGAATTATTGAGTTCGTGGCCGAGCACGCGGATCAGGCGCTGCCACGCTTGCCGCTCTTCATCGCGAAGCGCGCGGCTGATATCTGAAATCACCACGAGCTGGTGCGACACTCCACCTTCGCGAAAAATGCTGCGGTGAATTTCCCAGCGGCCCACTTTCCCGGGGAATTCGATCTGCGCGATGCGTGGCGTGGCGCCTTCGAGGCATTCGTGAAGGTTCAGCGCCTCCGCTGTGCGGCCGAGCAACAACTCGGCGTCTTGATTCAGAATGCGTTCGCCGGCACGATTGACGAGCCTGAGGTGATCGGTGCCATCGAACGCGAAGACGGCGACGTCGATTTCTTCCATCACCTTGCGCAGAAGCGCCGTGGCTTCCAACGCGCCGAGCCGTTCGCGGCGGAGCGTTTCGCCCAGCGCGTTCACTTCCCAGAGAACTTCGCCGAGCACGTCGTCGCGATTGGCGCCGCGCGCGCGAATCGAGAAGTCACCTTCGCGCAGAGCGGCGAGCAGGTTGGAAACGGTGCGGAGTGGAAACGTGACGCGGCTTTGCGCCGAGAATGCGAAGCTCAGCCAGGCGACCACCATCACAATCGTCAGCGTCCACTGCAGCTTCGGCGAGAATGCGCCGAGCCACAGCAGAATCAGCGCGACGACCGTGCCCCCCAGCCCGGCGGCCAGAGCGAGCAACAAAATCCGGCGCTCGTACAGAAGTGGACTCAAAGGCTGTATTTTTGCAGGCGGCGGTAAAGCGCGCTGCGGCTAAGGCCGAGTGCCTTGCTCGCATGGCTTACGTTGCCGCCGAAGCGTGCGAGCGCTTTTTGGATCAACACACGCTCCACGTCTTCAATTCCCATTTCGTCGAGGCGCAGCGCGGATTCGCGCGTGGGGCGCAGGCCCAGATCGCTTGCGCGAACCTGCGGCCCCTCGGCCATCAGCACAGCGCGCTCAACGGAGTGATCGAGTTCGCGAATATTGCCGGGCCACGGATGATCCATCAGCAATTGCAGCGCAACGGGCTCGAAACCCTCGAGCTGTTTGCGGTAGCGCTGCGCAGACTGCCGCAGAAAATGATGCGCGAGCAACGAAATGTCTTCCTTGCGTTCGCGCAGCGGCGGCAGGTGAATTTCTATCGTGTTGAGGCGGAAGAGCAAGTCCTCGCGGAATTTTCCAGCGGCGACTTCAGCTTGAATGTCAGCGTTGGTGGCGGAAATGATGCGGACATCGACGCGGCGCGTGGTGGACGAGCCGACGCGTTCGAGTTCGCCGGTTTCAAGCGCTCGCAAGAGCTTCGCCTGCAAGTTCATCGGAACGTTCGCAATTTCGTCGAGGAAGAGCGAGCCGCCGTCGGCAAGCTCAAAGCGCCCCACGCGATCGGACTTTGCATCGGTGAACGCACCCTTCACGTGGCCAAAAAGCTCGCTCTCGAAAATTCCTTCCGGCAAGCCGCCGGCATTCACCGTCACAAGCGGGCGGCTCGATCGGGACGATAGCGCGTACAGCGTTCGCGCGACTACATCCTTACCCGTGCCGTGTTCACCGGTAATCAGCACGTTCGCGTCGGAAGGCCCAACGCGCGCGATCAAATCCATCACCGGGCGCATCGCGGCGGATTCGGCGATCATCACCGGCCGGCCATCGGCGCGCAGCAGGCGATTCTCCGCTTCGAGGCGTTGACCGCGACGCAGCGCTTGCGAAAGTTCGATCTGCGTTTTCAGAATCGCAAGCAGGCGCGCATTTTCCCACGGCTTCTGCACGAAATCTTTCGCGCCGCGGCGCATCGCTTCCACCGCAAGTTCCAGGCTGCCCCACGCCGTCATCACGATGATCGGAAGCGTGCTGTCTTTCGAGCGGATATTGGAAAGCAGGTCGAGGCCTTCCTGGCCGGACGTGGTGTCGCGAGCGTAGTTCAAATCCATCAGCAGGCCGTCGAACTCGCGGACCTCGAGCGCCGAAAGCACCGCCGCTGGCGACGCGACCGTCTCAGTCTCGAAGCCTTCCGCCTTCAGCAAGAGGCGCAGGGCTTCGCGAATGTCTTGCTGGTCGTCCGCGACGAGAATTCGTGTGCGGTTTGCGTTCGAAGTCATGTTGCGCGGCCTTTCTCCCTGATGAATCCGTCCGTTTTCCGGCGTCACTGTGTCCCGCTCTTGCATCATTGGTTAGCCCTCACTCGTATCGCAGCGCGCTCAACGGATCCACTTTCGTCGCGCGCCGCGCCGGAATATAACAAGCCGCGAGCGCCACGAGCCCCAGCGCCACTGCCACGCCGGCGAACGTGATCGGATCGCGTGCCTTGATTCCGTACAACTGACTTTCCAGATATTTCATGGCGATCAGCGAGCCGATCAGGCCCATGGCCAGACCGAGCAGCGCGAGCTTCATTCCGTCGCGAATGATCATGCGCACCACATCGTCTGGCCGCGCGCCCAGCGCCATGCGGATTCCGATCTCGTGAGATCGCTGCTCCACCGCGTATCCCATCACTCCGTAAATTCCGATGGCTGCCAGCACGCCCGCCACTGTGGCGAAAAATGCCAACAACGACATATTCAGCCTCCGCTGCGCCACCGCGATCTCGAGATATCCGTCCATCGATCGCACGTCGGTAACCGGTTGATTCGGATCGGACGCTTCCACGGCGTGGCGGATCCCGGCCGTCAACTGATTCGGATCGCCCTTCGAACGCACGGTGAGATGCACCATGCGCGAAGGATCCTGAGCGAGCGGCAAATACATCTGCCCGGCTTTCGCTTCGCCCCACGCCCAGTCGCGCGCGTCTGCCACGATGCCGACGACGGTGAGCCAACCGGCGCGAGGCTCGGCGTCCCACGGCTGGCGCGTCGCGGGAAAGATTAATTTGACCTGCTGGCCCACGGGATCCTGTCCCGGCCAGTAGCGGCGCGCGAGCGTCTCATTGATGATCGCGACGCCCTGCGTGTTTGGACCATCGGCGGCTGTGAATCCGCGGCCCTCTTTCACGGCGATGCCCATCGTTTCGAAGTACCGCCAATCCGCGACGCGATATTGCGTCGTCGGTTGCTCGTCGGTTTCCGTGATCGGATGTCCTTCAACTTCAAAATTGCAAAACACGTTCCAGCCCGTGAGCGGCAGGAAATTCACCGCGCTTGCCGACTGCACGCCGGGCAGCGCCTCGACCTTTCCGAGCACGTCGCCATAGAAGTTCGAGACGCTCTGCGTCGTCGGGTAATTCGCCGGAGATAAAAATATCTGCATCGTCAGCAAGTTCGACGGATTGAAGCCCAGGTCTTCGGACATCATCCGGCTGAAACTCCGCACCAGCAGGCATGCGCCCACCAGCAGCACTACCGAAAATCCGACCTCGCTCACGATCAGCGAAGAACGGATGAACTGGCTTCGCCGTCCGCTCGTCGTGCCGCGGCTGCCGCCTTCCTTCAGCGACTCGTAAATCCTGGCGCGCGCAATCTGCACCGAAGGCGCGAGCCCGAAAATCACGCTCGTCACGAAGGCGATGGCGATCGTGAAAGCCAGCACCGTCGCGTCAATCTGAATCCACTCAGGATGCGGAATCTGCCCGCGTCCCGTCGGCGGCGGCAAAAATACTCGAAGCAAATGCAGCCCGCCGACCGCGAAAATAATTCCAATCACCGCGCCGAGCATCGCCAGCAGAAAACTTTCGGTCAGCAGCTGGCGCAAAATCCGGTTGCGCCCCGCGCCCAGCGACGAACGCACCGCGATTTCCCGCTCCCGCGTCGCCGCTCGCGCCAGCATCAAGTTCGCTACGTTGGCGCTCGCGATCAGCAGCAAGAAACCAACCGCCGCGAGAAGCAGCAGAAGCCCGGGCCGAAGCGAGCTGACCAGCTCATCGTGAAAGCCAGTCACGCGCAGACCGTTTTTCTGGTCGATGCCCGGGTACTTCCTTTTCAATTCCTCCTGAATCCCGCGCATTTCCGTTTGCGCGCGGGCGATCGTCGCTCCCGGCGCAAGCCGACCAAAAACCACCAGCTCGTGGTCCTCGCGATCCAGCTTCGCCCGGTCAAACGCAAACGGCCGCCATATATCGAACGATGGCGACGTGCCGTAGAGCGAAAAGCTTTTCGGCAGCACACCGACGACGGTCGCCGGCTTTCCGTCCAGCTCGATCGTTTTCCCAACTACGCCCGGGTCGGCCGCGAAATGGCGCCGCCACAGGCCGTCCGTCAAAATCACCACAGGCTCGTGGCCCGGTTGCTCGTCGTCCTTCTCAAAATCGCGGCCCAGCGCCGGCGTGACCTTCAGCATCCGGAAGAAATTCCCGGAAACTTCCGAACCCCACACGCGCTCCGGATCGCCGCTTCCCGTGATCGTGAAGTACAAGCCGCGCCATCCCGACAGGCTCTGGAAGGAGTGATTCATCTCCTGCCAGTCGAGAAATTCCGCCGGCGACGCCGTACCTCTCACGATGTTTCGTTCGCTATCGGTTTCCCAGATTGTTACCAGCTGCCTGGATTCTGGGAAGGGCAGCGGCCTCAACAGCACGCCGTTAATCACGCTAAAAATCGTTACGTTGGCGCCAATTCCGATTGCGAGTGTGACGATCGCCACGACTGCGAATCCAGGATTTCTCCGCAGCGTTCGCCAGCCGTAGCGGAGGTCCTGCCAGAAAGTTTCCATAAGGGGCCCGTCCCAAGCTTCAAGTAACGCACCATATTACCGCCGCGTTACGTGATGTCCAATTCGAGCCCGTCGCTGTGTTGCACGTCGCTTCGGATTCTATTCGCCGCAGGCCGCGGCGCAGCAGCTCCGGCGCAGCTGTGATTCGCTAGCGATTTGCTACGGCCACCTCCCCTACGTGAGTGTTGCCATCGACGATCCATCCATCCGCGAGTTGAATGATCCGGTTTCCGTACGCGGCCCACGCGTCGTTGTGGGTTACCTGAATAATCGTCGTGCCTTCGTCGTTCAACTTCTTCAGCAGGTCCATGATCATTTTTCCCTGGCTCGTGTGCAGGCTTCCTGTCGGCTCGTCCGCCAGAATCACTTTCGGTTTGCCGATCACCGCGCGCGCCACGGCCACGATCTGCTGCTGCCCGCCGGAAAGCTGGCTCGGGAAAAGCGCTTTTTTTCCGACGATCTGGAATCGGTCGAGAATGTCGGCCACCGTGCCTTCGCGTTCATTCTTTTTCATGTCGCGGTAAGAAAGTGGCAGGTCGAGATTTTCAGCGACAGTGAGATTGTCGAGCAGGTGATACTGCTGGAAGACGAACCCGATGTATTTTTTGTGCAGCTCGGCGCGGCGGCGGTTGTCGAGCTTGTGAACAGGATTGTCGAGCAGGTAGTACTCGCCCTTCCATGCGCCGTCCAGCATGCCGATGATGCCCATCAGCGTGGATTTGCCCGCGCCCGACGGGCCCATCACGGTGACGAAATCGCCTTCTTTAATTTCCAGGTTGATCCGGCGCAATACCCACGTCTTTCCCGCGCCTGATTCGTAAGCCTTTTCTACGTCGACCAGCTTAATCATCGCTCCGGCTCCTCGGAATCTCTCGCGCCGCTTACTAATTCACGGCGACAACAATTAATGTGGCGTCATCCTGCCACGCGCCATCGCAAAACTCGTGCACCGCTTTCATGATATTCTTCTGCATCTGTTCGGCGTCATGCGACCGATTTTCAAGCACGATATCGACCATACGCTTGTCGCCAAATTCTTCCGCCGCTGAGTCCGCGGCTTCGGTGACGCCGTCCGTAAAGAAAACGACGCGGTCGCCTGCCGCCAAATCTTCCACGCCGCTCGCGTAGCGCTCGTTCGGAAAAATTCCCAGAACGCCGCCGCCGATTTCCAGGCGCTTGTGCGAGCCGTCGCGCCGCACCACGATCGGCGCGTTGTGCCCCGCATTCACGTACCTGAGTTTGCGCGCTTCGCCATCAAGCTGCGCGTAAAAAAGCGTGATGAACCGGTCGGCGCCCAGGTTGTCGCAAACCAGCGCATTGAGCCGGTCACACACAACTTCTGGCTCCGATTCGCTCGCCGCAAGGCCGCGGAACGCCGCCTGCAAGTTGCCCATCACCAGCGCCGCCGGCATGCCTTTGCCTGCAACGTCCGCGATGCAAATGCCGAGCGTTTCGCGCTTCAGCGCGAGAATGTCGTAGTAATCGCCGCCCACCACGCGCGCCGGCTGCCACATCGACGAAATGCCGAAGCCGGGTATCGCGGGAATTTCGTGCGGTAGAAAACGCTGCTGAATCTCCCGCGCTTCTTCGACTTCCGATTCGCGCAGCTTCAGTTGCGAGGCGATCTTGGTCTGCGTCCGCGCATCTTCGAGCGACTGTTTCTGCCGGTCGCGATTCTCGCGGCCTTTCTGAATTTGCGTGTTCAGAATTTCGAGTAGCTTGGCATTCACCCACGGCTTTTCGACGAAATCGCCCACGCCGCGCTGCATCGCCTGCACCGCGAGCCCAACCGTCGCCCATCCCGTCATCACCACGATCGGTGGTGTATTCTCGCGCGTCTTCAGGCGCGAAAGCAGATCGAGCCCTTCCGCGCCCGACGTCGTATCGCGCGCGTAGTTGAGGTCCATCAGCACCACATCGAATTCGCTCTGCGAAAGCGCGCCCAGCAACGCAGCCGGCGACGTCACCGCCTCCGTCGCGTAACCGTTGCTCTTCAAAAGCAGCCGCAGCGCCTCAAGCAGATCGGGCTGATCGTCGGCGATCAGCACCCGCGGTTGCACCGAAATGTTGTTCTCTCGAATTTCCATTGCGCTAACCATGGGGCTGGGAATCCCTGTCTGCTACTACGTTTGAATCGAGTCCGAGTTTCAGTCGTATCGCAGCGCAACCATCGGATCCACGGTCGCAGCCTTGCGTGCCGGCAACAAACCCGCCATCGTCGCAACCACCGCCAGCAGCACCGCCGAAGCTACGAACACGAACGGATCGCTCGCCTTCACGCCATACAGCTGCGTTTCCACCACACGCCCCAGCAGATACGCAACCACAAGCCCAATCGCGAGGCCCGCCGCACACATCACCACAATCTCGCGCAGAATCATCCACGCCACATTGCCCGTGGACGCGCCGAGCGTCATCCGAATTCCAATCTCGCGAGTGCGGCGCGCCACTACATACGCCATCACGCCATACAGCCCCAGCGCCGCAAGCAACGAAGCAAGCAGCCCGATGCTCAACGCGAAGACCGTGATCAATCGATCCGTGAACGCGAGTTCGTTCACTTCGGCGACAAGTGTCTTCAGCTCAGACACCGGCAAGTTCGCGTCGAATCTCCGTACCGTCTCGCGCAACGTGGTGCCGAATGCGGCCGGGTCCGAATCGGTGCGCACATAAAAGCTCGCCGTGCCCGGCAAGTCCTTTTGCGAATACGGCGTCAACACGAAGGGCCGGATCGCGCCGCGCAAATCGACGCTCTTCGCGTCGCCCATGATCCCGACAATTTCGATGTCGATCTTCGTGCCGTCGCCGGCGCCCCATCCGAAATGCATGCCGATGGGATCGCGGCCGGCGTAGTAGCGCTTGGCCATCGTTTCGTTGATGATCGCTACTTTCTGCGACGCAGCGGTGTCTGAATCGTTGAACTCGCGCCCGCGCTTCAGCGGAATGCCGAGCGTGGCGAGGTAATTCGGACCGGTGAAGTTGTCATCCACGTCGGTGGTTTCGTCTTCGCCGCGCTTGTAGCCTTCGGGTGTGATGTTCCGGGACGCGTTGCTATTCGTAAGAATAGGAATTTCCGCGACGCTCACCGATTTCACGCCCGGTAGCGCCTGAATCGCTTGCGTCAATTGCTGCACGAGATTTTCTTCGTGCTGGATGTTGTAGGCGCTCAACTGAGGCGAGACGGAAAACTGGATTACGTGCTCCGTCTTGAGGCCGAGATCCTGCGTCTGCAAATTGCGAAGGCTGTGCGCGAAGAACCCCGCGCCTGCGAGCAGCACGGCCGTAAGCGCCACCTGCGCCACCATCAAGCCCTTTCGCATGCGAACGTTGCTCGCGCTGCCCGTGGTACCGGACGCGTTTTCTTTGAGCGTAATAGCGATGGAATTCGCGCTCGCGCGGATCGCCGGAAGAAAGCCAAACAACACGCCCGTAACGAGCGTCAGCCCCAGCGCGAACAACATTACGCGCATATCGAGCTGCGGCCTCAATCCCGATGCGCCGATCGACTGAGGAATCGAATTCACTACAGTCGCGAGCGTCCATGCCGCCACAAGCAATCCGGCCGCGCCGCCCGCGATGGCGAGCAGCAAACTTTCCGTCATCAACTGGCGCACCAACCGCCAACGACCCGCACCCAGCACCTGGCGAAGCGCAATCTCGCGCTGCCGCGCTTCCGAACGCGCAACAAGCAGACTTGCGAGATTCGCGCACGCAATCAACAGCACCAAGCCGACCATGCCCATCAGGATCACCAGCGGCCGCTTCGCATCGGCCTGCAGGATCTGGCGGCCGCGCGCGCCCTGCGCGAGCACCATTTTGCGCGCCAGAAATTCTTTCTTCGCGCGCTCGGAAAAATTCATCGTCGCCAGGTCGTCCACCAAATACGCGTGGTATGACGGCTGAATGCCGGCTTCGGCCTTCGCGATGGACATACCTGGCTTGAGCCGCGCCAGCATCGCGATCCAGAAATTCCGGCGATCCATCAAGTCGTCGTTCGCGGGCATCAGCGCCGGCTTTTCGGTGATCGGAATGAAAATGTCGGGAATTGTGCCCACTTGCGTGCCGGTAAATCCGGGCTGAGCTACGCCGACCACGGTGAGCGAGACGCTGTTCACCAGAATTTGTTTGTTAAGGATTTGCGAATCGGAGCCGAAGTGCCGCGCCCAGTATCCGTGGCTCAGAACGGCCACCGGATTTGCGCTCTTGGCGGTTTCGTCGTCACTCGTGAAAACGCGTCCCAGCAACGGCTTCACGCCGAGCACCTGAAAATAATTGCCCGTGACGAGTTCGCCGCTCGCCATTTCGGATTCGCCATGGCCCGCGACGTTAAGGTCCACCGGGTAGCGGCCAATCACGCCGCTGAACACATCGTTGTTGTCGCGGATGTGCTTGTATTCGAGGTAGGAAAACGATCCGTCCGAATCGCCATCGCTCCAGACATGCCCGTTGCGCAAACCCGGCGAAGTGAGGATCACCAGTTCCGCGGGATTCTGCACGGGCAGCTGCCGGAGCAGCACCTGATCGGTGAGCGAGAACATCGCCGTATTCACGCCGATGCCGAGCGCCAGCGTGAGAACCGCGATCAATGCGAACGCCGGATTCTTCGCAAGATTGCGAAGGGCGTGCCGGACGTCCTGCATCAGATTCTGCATCACCGCTCCTCCGCTAAGCCATCAGAACACACCCGTGCGCCCGCTTACGACAACCACATTGGGCTGCTGGGTGAGGCGAGCCGGGCGAAAAGCTTATGCCGTCGCCGGTTTCTGACCGAGCGTTTCTTCCACGATTCGTCCGTCAAACAGGTGAATCGTGCGATCCGCGATGCTCGCGTAGCGCGGGTCGTGCGTCACCATGCAGATCGTCGCGCCTTCGCGGTGCAGCTGGCGCAGCAAATCGACAACGGCTTCGCTGTTCTTCGAGTCCAAGTTTCCGGTCGGTTCGTCCGCCAGCAGGATCGACGGCTGGCCTACCAATGCACGGGCCACCGCGACGCGCTGTTGCTGACCGCCTGAGAGCTGCGAAGGATAGTGCTTCATGCGGTGCGCCATGCCCACGCGCTCCAGCACTTCCTGCACGCGCTTCTTACGCTCCGCCGAGGCCATGCTGCGGTAGGTGAGCGGCAGCTCGACGTTCTCGTACACCGTGAGATCGCCGATCAAATTGAACGCCTGGAAGATGAACCCGATCTCGCGGTTGCGGATGCGGGTGCGGTCCGATAGCGAAAGGTTCGCCACGGCCTGCTGGTTGATCTGGTAGTTGCCCTCGGTGGGCGAATCGAGCAACCCGAGGATCGAGAGCAGCGTGGATTTGCCGCAACCCGAAGGGCCGGCGATCGAAAGGAATTCGCCGTTCTGTATTTCCAAATGGACGCCGCTCAACGCGTGCGTCTCGACTTCATCCGTGTAGAAAACCTTGGTTACGCCGTTTAGTGAAATCAGCGCCTGACTGGTGGTATTCATCCTCTGCTCCTAGAGAATCACTGTTTGTTACGAGTGGCGCGCGGCCAAAAGTTCCCTAAATTATTTCAATTGAACGCGATCGTAGTTGTCCCAGGCCGACATGTCGGACAGGATCACCTTATCGCCCACGTCCAAACCCTTCAGGATTTCCACCTGATTGACGGAAACGCGGCCCAGCTGCACCTGCACACGCTCGGCTTCCTTGCCGTCGTCCACGATCTTGAATAGGCCCACCGTGCTATTGGCCTCGCCATGCACCGGCCGCCCCACAAACAGCACATTCGTAAGGCGTTCGATCTCGACCGTGCCTTCCACGCTCAGGTCCGGCCGCGCGCCCGGAGGCAGCGGCCCATCGAGCGCCACGTCCACCGTGACCGTGCCGTTCGTGACGGCGGGGTCCACGCGCGAAACGTGCCCGGCAATCGTGCCGTTGTGCGTATCGACCACAGCCTTCTGGCCCGGCGTCACGTCTTTCGCCTGGGTTTCAGCAATCTTCAGCTGCGCCTTCAGGTGCGTCGGCTGCGCCACGCGCGCCAGCACCGTGCCCATCGTCACCTTCTGGCCAACTTCCACGTCCAGCTCTTCCAGCATGCCGTCGATGCCCGGCTTGATGTGCAGCTGATCCATCTGTGACTTTTTGAGTTCCCACAACGCGCGATTCTGGTTCACTTTCGATTCCTGCACAGCAAGCTGCGCGTTGATCGAGTTCTCGAATATCGTGACTTCCTTCTGTGCCAGGTCGTTTTCCTTGGCCAGCTCTTCCGCCTGCACCTGCGCCGTCTTCACGTCGAGCATCGGAGCGAGGCCGTTCTTGCCCAGCTCCTCTTTCGTCTGCCGCTGCATTTCCGCGGTGCGGTACTGCGACGAGATACTCGCAGCCTGCGTGCGCTTGTCCATCAGCTGGTTCTCAAGCGTCGCCTTGGTCTGCTCGAGCATCGCTTGTGCGCCTTTGTACTGGTACTCGGCGTCCAGCGTCTCCTGCTGCAATTGCGGGTTGCTCAAATCGAAAATTACGGTATCGGCTTTGACGGGCGTGCCGGGCAGAAGATAGCGCTGCTGCACCTGTCCATCAGTCGCGGCGGGAATCAGGCGGATGGTTTCCGGCACCAGCGTGCCGAGTCCGCGAACGTCGCGCAGCATCGGGCCGCGCTGCACGGTGCCCGGCCAAATCGTGCCGGCATCCACCGACGGCGCCGCCGGCTTCAACTTCGAAAGCGCGAACGTAACCAGGGGTACGAGTATGATCGCCGCCACCACGTAAATCGTGCGGCGAATCTTTTTCTGTCGCTTCGCTTCAGGGCGTGCAATGTCCACGGGAAACTGACCTCGGCACACTGTATCGCAAATAGGATTCCGCGACGGAGTGTACACTAAGTTGTTTTATTTGTGCTAGATGAACGCAATCGCGCCCGCCGAAAACGCACGTTTTGGGCGTTCGTGGGAATCCGCCGTCCCGCAATCGGACATTATTTCGTTGCACTAGCGCGACGAGGGGCTTGCCGGCGAAGTCGCGCTGAGCGCCCTTTCGCCGGCAGATTCGGGCTACTGAGCTGCTTCTGTGCTGGCCTTGATTTCCTGCCAGCGCTTGGGGCGCTTGCCGGCGTCTAGAACTTTTTTGCGCAGGCGGATCGACTTCGGCGTCACCTCGACGAACTCGTCGTCCGCGATGAACTCGATCGCCTTTTCAAGCGTCATATCGCGCGGCGGCACCAGGCGAATCGCTTCGTCAGCCGAAGACGACCGCATGTTGGTGAGCTTCTTTTCCTTGGTGATGTTCACGTTCATGTCGTCTTCGCGCGCGTTCTCGCCGACGATCATTCCCTCGTACACTTCGATCGTGGGTCCGACGAACATTTCGCCGCGCTCTTGAATTCCCCAGATCGCGTAAGCCGTCGTCACGCCCGCGCGGTCGCACACCAGCGCACCCGTAAGACGCATCGCCATGTCGCCCGCGTATTCCGTCCAGCCTTCGAGGATCGAGTGCACCAGCGCCGTGCCGCGCGTATCCGTCATCAACTGCCCGCGCAAGCCGATCAGTCCGCGCGACGGGATGCGGAACTCCATACGCACGCGTCCCGAGTTGTGGTTCACCATTTTGGCCATTTCACCGCGGCGCGTGCCCATCAACTCCATCACGATGCCGATGAAATTTTCCGGGCAATCGATCACCAGCAGCTCGAGCGGCTCCATGCGCTTGCCGTTTTCTGTGCGTACCACGATTTCCGGCTTGCCCACCATCAACTCGTAGCCTTCGCGGCGCATCGTTTCGATCAGGATCGCGAGCTGCAGTTCACCGCGGCCCAGCACGCGAAACGCATCCGTGGTATCCGTCGCTTCCACGCGCAACGAAACGTTGGTCAGCAATTCCTTCTCGAGGCGCGAACGAATGTCGCGCGACGTTACAAATTTCCCTTCGCGGCCCGCAAATGGCGACGTATTGATCGTGAACACCATCGTCAACGTCGGCTCGTCGATCGTCAGCGGCTCCAGCGGAGCCGGATTCTCGAGATCGGTAATCGTTTCGCCGATCTGAATTCCTTCCACGCCCGCGATTGCGACGATGTCGCCGGCCTTTACCACTTCCGCTTCCACGCGCTCTAGGCCATGAAACGTGAACAGTTTTGTGATCTTCGTCGGCTGAATTTTTCCATCGAGCTTCGAGATCGCCACTTCCGTGCCGCGCGTCAACGTGCCTTCGAAAACACGCGCAATCGCGACGCGGCCAAGGAAATCGCTATAATCGAGGTTCGTCACCTGAATTTGCAGAGTCTTGTTCGGATCGCCCGTCGGCGCCGGAATCGATTTCACAATTTGTTCGAAGAGTGGCTCAAGCGTGGTGGACGAATCGCCCACCGCATTGTGCGCGACGCCGAGCTTCGCATTCGTGTACATCACCGGAAAGTCGAGCTGGTCTTCCGTCGCGTCGAGGTCGATAAAGAGGTCGTAAATTTCGTCGAGCACAGCGGCAGGGCGCGCGTCTGGACGATCAATCTTATTCAGCACAATGATCGGAGGCAGCTTCGCCGCCAGCGCCTTCTGCAGTACGTAGCGCGTCTGCGGCAGCGGGCCTTCGCTCGCATCGACGAGCACGATCACGCCGTCCACCATGCGCAGCGCGCGTTCCACTTCGCCGCCGAAGTCGCTGTGACCCGGCGTATCCACGATATTGATCTTCGTGCCCTTGTACTCGATCTCGGTGTTCTTCGCGAGAATGGTGATACCGCGCTCACGCTCGAGGTCGTTCGAGTCCATCACGCGCTCGACGATTTCCTGGTTCACGCGCCACGTGCCGCTCTGCTTCAGCATCGCGTCCACAAGAGTGGTTTTGCCGTGGTCAACGTGCGCAATGATAGCTATGTTTCGGATGTTCGTATTCATGTGTATGCACTACCAGCGATTGAATTTAAAAGGTTTAGCGCGGTCTTGCAGCCCTGACCGAGCCCTACACTACGGTGCTAAGGAGGCGTACAGGAGCAAACAACGCACCTCTATCTTAGCATGCGGCAGGGCCTCCCGCCACGCATTCTGGCCGCGCGCGATAGAGGCGCGCAGGGGCTCGGGTTGTGTCATGATCTGCGCCGGAGGTGTCGCGTGAAAAAATTGCTCTCGTTCGCATTCGTTGCTTTGATCTCTATCCCCGTCGCCGCACAAGCTCAGGACGCGGCTAAGCCTGCCGCGCCGGCAAACCCGATCACCATGAGCGAAAAAGGTATCTACAACTCCGCCGTTGGCGACGTGGTCGCTGCGGCGCAAAAAATGTCGGAGGAAAACTATTCATTCAAGCCCACTCCCGAGGTTCGCAGCTTCGGACAGCTGGTGGGCCATGTCGCCGATGCGAACTTCATGTTCTGTGCTCTGGTGAGCGGCGAAACGATGCCGCAGAAGGACATCGAGAAAACCAAGACATCGAAAGCCGACCTGGTCGCGGCACTGAAAGAAAGCGTCGCGTATTGCAACAAAGTGTATGACGGCATGACCGACGCGAAAGGCGCCGAACTGACCAAGTTCATGGATTTCAAACTCGCGCGGCTCAGCGTGCTTACCGTGAACACGGCGCACACCGACGAGCACTACGGCAACATGGTCACGTATATGCGCTTGAAGGGTCTCGTGCCTCCGACGAGCGAGAACCAACAAGCTCCGCCGGCAAAATAGCTCTCAATTCTCACGCCATGGAACACGGCTCGAGACGTTCGTCTCTTTGAACGTCGTCTTTCGTGATATATGTTTGCCCGATGTCCACGGCGATACTAATCGAAAATCTAACTAAACGCTTTCGCGACGTATCTGCCGTCGATGGCTTGAACCTGTCCGTGCCGGAGAACTCCATCTTTGGCCTCGTTGGCCCAAACGGCGCCGGCAAAACCACCGCAATCAAAATCATCATGAACATCCTGCGCGCGACGAGCGGCCGCGCGCAGGTCCTTACTTGGGACAGCACTCAACTCTCGGGCGCAGCGTTCGAATCGATCGGGTACGTGTCGGAAAACCAGAAGCTCCCCGAATGGATGCGTGTTTCGGAGTTTCTCGCCTACGCCAGGAATTTCTATCCCACCTGGGATCGCGACCTCGAAAAAGACTTGGTGCAGCGCTTCGACCTGCCTCCCAAAAGACAGCTCAAAAAACTCTCACGTGGTATGCGCATGAAGGTCGCCCTCGCGAGTTCGCTCGCCTACCGCCCGCGCCTGATCGTGATGGACGAGCCATTCAGCGGCCTTGACCCCGTGGTGCGTGACGAGCTGATCGAATCCATCTCAGAACGCGCTCAAGGCTCGACCGTGCTGATCTCTTCTCACGACCTCGCCGAAATCGAATCGCTCGCGAATCACATCGGTTATCTCGAAGCGGGCCGCCTGCGTTTTTCTGAATCGTTGAGCAGTCTTGCCTCACGCTTTCGTCAGGTCGATCTCACTTTCGCAGCCCCGCCCACGATTCCTGCTCAACTTCCCGTTAGCTGGATGAGGCTTGAGGCCACGGGCACCGCCGTTCGATTCATCGAAAGCACTTTCGATGAATCCAAGACCCGTTCCGAAATCACCCAAGTCTTCGGAGAAGGCTCGAGCGCCGCATTCACGCAGATGTCGTTGCGCTCCATCTTCCTCGCCGTCGCAAGAGACGCCCGCAAACATCGGGGGACGAGCGCATGAACCAAGTCCTCTACATCCTCCGCAAAGACATCCGCCGCCAGCGTCTCGAAATCGCGGCATCCCTGTTATTGCTTCTGGCCTTCGCATGGAAAAGTCCGATGGTGTGGAACAACGGCACCGACGAGACTTCGTCTGTCCGGCTTCTGTTCGGTGTCGTCGGCGTGGCACTCATCTTGTCGTGGTGGTTTCTGATCATTCGCGTGGTGCAGGGTGAATCCCTCGTCGGCGATCGGCAATTTTGGCTCACTCGCCCTTACCGCCGGCACAGCCTCTTGCTCTCCAAAGTCCTCTTCATCTTCCTATTCGTGAACCTGCCGGTCTTCATCTTCGATATCGCCGCTCTACATCACGCCGGATTCGCTCCGTGGCAGCACGGAGCGGGTCTTCTGCAAGGTCAGCTTTTACTCACCGCATTCCTAATCGTTCCGATCGCTACGATCAGCGCATTCACCGAAACCATCGCGCAAGTTCTGCTGGTGTTCTTGGGGCTAATCGTCTTCTTCGTGGGATTGAATTGGATCACCGACAAAATTCCTAGTTCGTCCTTCGGCAGCAACGTTCCGGGCGGCGTGGTGATTATTATCTTGGCCTGCGTGTGTGTGGCCGTGTTGGCTTTGCAATACTTCAGGCGAGACACACGGCTTTCCCGGTTCATTGTCCTCGGCAGTTTGTGCGTGATTGCGTTGATCTTGATCGCAGCGCCCTACAATCGCCTGATCGAACATGCGTACCCGAAAACGCCCGACGGCCCTTTCACTGCGATCCGCGCGGCGGTCCAGAAGTCGAACCCAAAAAGACGCGAAGAGCCCTCCTTTTATAACAACAAGGTGAGCCTCACTACGGCCATGAAAGTCGATGGCCTTGCCGACGGTTCACTCGTCGTTATCGATGCCGCCCGGCTTTCCATTTTTGCGTCCAATGGTCGCGCGTGGAATACGGGCTGGGTGGGCTCGTCGCGAACGATCTGGTCTAACTCAAGTGAATTCCGGGAAATGTTTGCCGTGGATAAGAATTTCTACTCGTCCGTGGCTTCGGACGACGTCCGTCTGCGCGTCGAGTTGGCGGTGTCTCAATACCACGAGCATTTCCTCGGGCCGGTAACCGTCGCGGCTACCGATTTCCGCGTGACTAACGATGGAATTTGTTCGGGTGCCGACGTTCGCGTCTTCCGCGCTCTTCGCTGTAGAGCCGCCCTCAATGAACCTGCCTTCACGGCGCAATTCAGTCCGCTCGACACCACCTGCACCCTGCCCGATGCTTCATGGCCTTCCTTGCAAGTCCGTCGGTACGACGCCGCGGTCTCGGCGGAATTCGGCGGCGGCGCCGGCGTCGTCCCCATTCATCCGTTCGATATAAATTTTGGCGAAGCCACCGATCCCTCGGGTAAGAAAAGCGTTTTCATTATTTGTCCCGGAACAAAATTCGATCTCGCCAAGCCCGTGCACGTTGGACAGTACAGAGTCGAATCTGAAGTTCAAGCGGTGCGCCTACCCGATTATCTTTCGACCAACGACTTCGACGAATGACGGCTGTCCCGCGTCACTTCCGCACACCAAAGCGCTTTTCCACCCGACTTCTTGATGCTAGTAACGCTCTGGCCTCACTCGCTCCACCACGTTGATGCGCCCTACACATCACGTGGTATTTTTTCTGCGAACGCACCTTTGCAAAACGCCATAGGAGTCTCCGCTTATGAACAACGTCTCCGTGAACTTCAATATGGTCACCACGGCCCTTGAACTGCCGGGATACAAGATCGTGAAATCGTTCGGCCTGGTGCGCGGCATCACCGTCCGCTCGCGCAGCATCTTCGGCACAATCGGCGCCTCGCTCGAGACGCTCGTCGGCGGCAACATCACGCTCTTCGAAGAAATGTGCGAGAAGACTCGCGAAGAAGCTCTCGAGCTGATGATGCAGCACGCCACCCAGCACGGAGCCAACGCGGTGATCGCGATGCGCTATGACGCGAACGAGCTGATGCAGGGCGTCACCGAAGTTCTCGCCTACGGCACGGCCGTGCAGGTCGTCCCAGTTACCGCGTGAACTCCGCGCAATCAATTCGCATCCGAACCTCAGGCGACTCGCGAGGCGCCGCGCATCTGCACTGGCGTCCCGCGCTGCCGCGAGCATACAATTCTGATAGTTCACGTTTGGAGGCTTCAGGAATGAAGGCTGCGCCGCACGCGCTCGTGCTCACACTCGCTCTCACACTCTGCTCGATCTCGCTCGCCGCGCAATCGGCGCCCGCCGCTTCCGCAGCAAAAGCCGAGGCCGCCAAGGTCGTAACGGTCTCGACCAAGTCGCAGGACGTGACCTACCCGAGCGGTAAAGACACTCTCACCGGATATCTCGTCGAGCCCGAGAAACCGGGCACCTACGGCGCCGTGATTGTCGTTCACGAATGGTGGGGCATGAACGACTGGGTGAAGGAGCAGACGCAAAAGCTCGCGTCGCTCGGCTATGTGGCGCTCGCCGTCGATCTTTACAACGGCAAGTCCGCCACCGATCCCACCGAAGCACACGAACTTTCACGCGGCTTGGCGCAGGACCGCGCGATTCGCGAAATTCAGGCAGGCTACGACTACCTCGACACGCTGAAGAGCGTGAATAAGGATCGCATCGCGATCGTCGGCTGGTGCATGGGCGGCGGCTATGCGGCAGATTTTGCGGTGAAGCAGCCGCGACTGGCGGGCCTGGTGATCAACTACGGCGCGCTGCCCAGCGATCCCAATGATCTGCAGCAAATCGCCCCGCCCGTGCTCGGCAATTTCGGCGCTGACGACAAGGGCATCACGCCTGCCGACGTAAAACAATTCCAGGATTACCTGAAGAAGCTGGGGCATTACGTGGATATCAAGATTTACCCGGGCGCGGGCCACGCGTTTGAAAATCCCAACAACACGAACGGTTACCGCCCCGAAGCTGCGGCGGATGCGTGGGCGCGCACCGTCACGTTCTTGCACCGTTGCCTCGGCTAATCGGCGAGCGCAACGGCGCGGCTGGTGCGGCGGCCTAGGGCCTCGCGGGCAACCTCTTCGCGAGCAGCAAATCGATCGCGTACTTGCCCGGCCCGAAAAAAAGCACGATCAGTCCCACAAACAAAAATAGAAACGGCGCGGCCGCGACGAATTTGTCCGGATCCGAAACGAACGACTTGAACGCCTCGTGATCCGCGGTGAGAAACGCCACCAGCATATCGATCACGATCCCGAGCGCCGTGATGCGCGACAGCAGACCCAGCGCCAACAGAATTCCGCCGACCAGCTCGAACCCTGAAACGAAAACCGCGGTGAAATGCGGCGCAGGTATCCCCAGATTTGTGAAGAACCCCACTACGCGCGAAGTATCCTGCAATTTTCCCCATCCCGCCTCTGCGAACTGCCAGCCAAAATAAACACGGATGAGCAGCAGGAATGCGGACTGCAAAGCGTTCATCACCCGCACAAACGTCGCGTGCCAGCTGAAAATGGGATTCGTTGCGATGCTCATGGAAAAAACTTCTCCTCGCGCCGCTGTGAAAACTCGC
Organism: Acidobacteriota bacterium; assembly: GCA_013286165.1. Lineage (GTDB taxonomy): Bacteria > Acidobacteriota > Terriglobia > Acidiferrales > UBA7541 > Palsa-295. The sequence continues at coordinate 36,180 of JABDGF010000005.1, forward strand.
GTTACCGCGGGCGCTTCTACTTCTTTGAATTTTTATCGATGTGGCAAAACCAGCCGAGCGAAGACCACGTTTGAAACCATTGCTGCACGTGCGCCCGCTGGTCAGCGGGGGAAATTTTCGTGCCCGTCCACGCCGTGTCGAGCGCTTTCGCGAGAGTCTTGCCGGCCGCGATCGCCGCAAGAATCGCATACTCCTCGCGCTCCAGCCGCCGGAAATATACCTCTTCATCGACGCGGTGAACGCAGAGAAAAATCTCGGCCGGCTTCAGCGCCGCCACCTGCCGCACGCGCTTCTTTTTCTGCCGCTCGCTGAACGCGTTACTGGCCACGTTCAGTTCGTCCATATCTTTGCGCACCTCGATCAGCAGGTCATCTACGGGATAGCGCAAATCGAGCAGGTGAATGTACGGCTGCACCTTCAATCGCAGTTTCGATGGATCAGCCTTCGCAAGGTCCGCTTGCTTCAAGCCCGGCTCGGCCAGCCCATCGAATGCGTCGATATCAGCCCATTCGAGCCGCGCCATATCCACGGCCAGCGCCGCCCGATCGCCCAGCATCGCCGTGTGTTTGCGGAGCCAGCCTTCGAGTCGCGCGCCCAAATTTCGCAGCGTAAACGATTCGGAAGGGCAGTCGATCAGGTACGCCTTCGACACCGCATCGAACTTCCGTTCGCCGAGCACAGCGCGCAGCCCTGGAAAATCCTCCGCGAACCCGCTCAACACGCGAAACCAATACTGCCTGTTGTAAATCTCAAGCCGCTCGAAGGAAGTGAGCCGGTCGTTCGGCTTGATGAATTTCGCGGCCTCGGCGCGCATCGAGCCTCCGCCCGGCGCATTCGGCCGCATCCGCTCGTCGCGCGTCAACGGAGTCATCACCGCACGCGCCATGCGCCGCTGAATCGCAGCGAGCTTCATCCAGCCTTCTTCAGCACGGCGCTTGCGAGAAATTTGTTCGCCTTCAGCGCTTCGTCATGCACTTCGTCAAACGACGGAATGCTGTCGTCCCACTCCAGCAGCGTCGCCGTATGGCCCACACGCTCGATCGCTCGCGCATAAATCTTCCACACCGGATCGATCACCGGATGGTCGTGCGTATCCAGAATGTATTTGCGGTATTTCGAATGTCCGGCAATGTGAATCTGCGCCACGCGCTCGGCCGGCACGCTGTTCACGTAATCAAACGGATTGAACGAGTGATTCTGCGACGAAACGTAAATGTTATTCACGTCGAGCAGGATGCCGCAGTCCGCGCGCTCCACCACTTCGTTCAGGAATTCCCACTCCGTCATCTCTGAGACATGAAATTCCGCGTAACTGCTCACATTCTCGACCACCACCGGCACTTCCACAAAATCCTGCACTTCACGAATCTTTTGCGCCGTCACGCGAGCCGCCTCAAACGTGTACGGCATCGGCAGCAGATCGTGCGTGTACCGCCCATCGACGCTGCCCCAGCAGAGATGATCCGAAAGCCACGGCGTCTTCGTCCGCTTCACCAGCGCCTTCAGGCGCCGCAGGTGCTCGCGATTCAATTTCTCCGCCGAACCGAAATACATCGACACGCCGTGCTGCACCACTTTGTATTGATCGAGAATTTGATCCAGGATTCGCAGCGGCCGCCCGCCGTCGATCATGTAGTTCTCGGAAATAATTTCGAACCAATCCACCACGGGCTTGCGCGTCAGGATGTGGTGGTAGTGCGGCGCGCGCAGACCAATCCCGATCCCGTAGTTTGTGAAATTGTTGAACCGGTTCGCCGGCATTCACAGCTCCAAAAAAAGAATCGGTGTCAGAGACTCGGCAACACGCACCACGCCAGGCCCCTGACACCGATGATAGACGTTACGCCTTGGGCGCGTCGCTGCTCGGCATCTTCGAACCATCCGTCGCGCAACCACCCTTGCCCTTGCACGAGTTCTGGCCCTTGCAGCCGTTGTCGCTCGACTTACATCCGCCCTTGCCCTTGCAGGAGTTCTGACCCTTGCAAGCGTGCTTTTCCTTCACCTTCGTGTCTTTCGTGGACTGATCCTGCGTGTGAGTTGCCGCGGCGCGCGCGCCGGCCACAACGTTCGACGCCTGAACTGCCGAGCCCGTCCCCGCCAGCAATCCGGCGAGAGCTGCGCCCGCGATCATTGCCTTCTTCGACTTTGTCATGTGCTGTTTCCTCCAGTTGAGTGTGATTCCTTACTTCTTTCGAGCAAGGCCCGTTGAATCGGCTGGGAGTTTCCGCGTTCGTTCGATCGAGCGTCTGGCGCCCCTGCCTGAAACTGTGCTGCAACCGCCCCGCAACCCGTGCCGCAATTTCGCGATTCCAACAGGTAACGCGCGCTACGTCCTTCCGGACGTCCCACTCGTGCCCCTTAGACTGCGTGAGTTCGGTTTGGTTACAGGCTATCTTTTGCAGCGCTCCATCGATGCTGACCGCGGCCAATGCGGCCCCGCGGCGTCCACCGCCGCTGAGCCTGCCATCGGAACTGGGCGAGGCTGACCTCACCTTGTACTCCTTTCCGAGGGCTTGGTCCAGATACTTCCCTTACGCTTTATCACGCGCCATTGGATTTATGTGCGCAAATCGTTCCGTGGTGACAAAAATGTGACAACTCGACAGGTATCGGCGACGAGCGCAGCTTTCCCGGCCGTTGCAGCGCCTGCCTTTGCGGTTGTGGCCTGACTACTGAACGGGCAGCGCGTGGCCGTCAGTGTGCGCTATTGAGACACCTGCCAACTTCGCGAGCGTTGGCGCGATATCCGCCGGTGACGCGCCCGTAGGATCGGACTTTGCGCGAACGCCCGCGCCCATCACCAGCAGCGGCACGTGCTGGTCGTAATCGTACGGCGATCCGTGCGTTGTGCCAGAGGGCTTGCTCGACGATTTCGCGTAGAAAAACCAATACGGCTTCGGGATCACGATCACGTCGCCGCTCCGGCTTGCGTAGTAGCTATAGTTTGCAGCTTGCGCGAGCGGCTTGGTGGACGAAAGTTTGGCGAGCGAGTCTCCCGCGAACGCGTCCGCGATTCCCGGCACCGTCTTGATCGCCGCTAGCACCGCCTGCACCGCCGCTGGATTCGACTTCAGCTTCTCCGCCACGTCCGCCTTGAAGTAGAGGTTCTGATCCTGGAAGCTCGCGACTGGATCGGCACCCAAATTGTACGGCGCGAGCGCCTGTTCCACCTGCGCCTTCACCGCCAGAATGTCCGCGCGCCCCGCGTCCATGCTTTTCTGCGCGCGCAATTCCGGAATGGGTGCGACTCCGTGATCCGCCGACAGCGCCACAACCCAATTTCCACGCCCTACCGTTTTGTCGAGATGGTCGAATAGTTTTCCGATTGTGCCGTCCAGCTGCAGCAGCGTGTCCTGAATTTCCGCGCTGTCGGGACCATATTGATGTCCCACCAGATCCAGCGCCGAGAAGCTGATCCCCAGCACATCCACCGAGCCGCGCTGACCGAGCTTCATGCTATCCACAAGCGATTCGCCCATCGCTTCAAGGTAAGTGTCGGAATACGGGCTACCTTGCCACGCATCATAAAACCCCCGATCCGCCAACCCGCTCGCGCTGAGCGCATGAGGAAACTCCGAGCTGAGCGGCGCGCCCGACGAATCCATCGCACCGCCACCAGCAGGCGCCGCCCACGTCTTCGACACGTCCGCTTCGATCGGGTGCGCCGTCACAAATGCCTGCACCTCCGGCACGCGCGCCGATTCGTACGCCGTCGAAGTGACCCAGCGCGATCCCTCGAGCCAAGTCACCGCGTCCGCGTTGTGCCCCGCAAGCGTCGCAGCGGAGCGCGCCTTCAACGACATCGTCACCGTGCGCGAACCTTTCGACTCTTTGCGAATCTGTTCCGCCAGCGACGGCGCGTGCATCCGCCACGCGCTCTCGCCCTTGCCATCCGCAGCCGGCGCGCCATCGCCCGCGCCGTAGCTGATGAGCGTCACCTTCGGATCGCTTACGCACGTCACACGCGTGTTCTTATCGCGCTGATACCAATCATTCGCGATCATGCCGTGCGTGGAAGGGAAGTCGCCCGTCGAAATCGTCGAGTGCCCCGCGCATGTCACCGTATTCGCGTACGGGTAATAAGCGTTCGTGAATTGCGCACCCTCCGTCACCAGCCTGTGCAATCCGCCGTGCCACGACGCGCTGAAGCGGTCCACATAATCCGCGCGCATCTGATCGACCACCAAAATCACCACCAGCTTCGGCCGCTGCGGTTTCGCTGAAACGCTCGCGATCCCGAGCGCCAAAACCGCCACTGCGAACAACGCTCCAACGCGCAAAATTCTCCCAGAGCCTTTTATCATAGCGATCCCCACTCAATTAATTTGCCGCGTGAGCAGCGGCCAGATTCCCTCGCAGCACCGTGATCGATGCCGCTGGCAGCTCGTATACGCCGGAAGGCGATGCTTGCACCGTCGATCGCGCCGCCGGACCATCCGGATCAGCGTAGCCTTCCTTCCTCGCCGGATGCCACGTGTACTGTTCCTTCCCAAACGTGATGCGCGCCACATCGCCCGTGAACGACCGGTCCGCACCACTCGCCTCGTCACGAAACGCGATCTTCACCGAGTGCGCGTGACCGTAATCCTTATTCACCAGCAGCACAGCCCACTGCCCATCCGGCCGCTTCAGCGGATACGCCGTCACCAGCGTGTGCCCGTCGCCATCCTTTATATCCGCCGCCGCGCGAAACAAAGTGTGAGGCTGATCCACAGGCTGCGCCCACTCCTTTGTGAGCACCTCCGCCGCGAAATATTGCGACACCTTTTGCCGGATCTTGAAGTCCTTATCCAGCATGAACATGTGGTACGTGCCCCAGCTGTTCTTGCAGTTCGGGTGCGCGGGCGAGTACGGCAGGTCATGGTAGTAATACGTCCCCTGCCCACCGGCCGTCAGAAATCCGCCAAAGGAATCCGCGAGCCACAACGCGCCAAACACTTCCACCGACGCCTCGCCGCCGTGCGCGTTCGTCTCCGTATCAAAAAGCGGCGTCCCCGGCGGCAAACCATCCGCGCGCCACACATCCATGATGTGCATGATCAGCTGCGGCTCTTGATAAATGTTCGCCCACGGCGTTTCGCATCCGTCGTACGGATAGTGTTCAAACGACATGAACGTGAAATCGCTCATCCGCCCGTGCGCCTTCAAATAATTCAGGAATCGCCCGAACCACGAATCGTTGCCGCTCGCATCGCGCCACGTCTTGATGTCTTCCGTCACGCCCTGAAACGCCGGCCCTCCAAGTTGTAGCTTCGGATCCACGCGATGCAGCGCCGTCGCCCACTGAATATAAAGCGACGCGTAATCCTCCGGCACCATGTACTGGCCGTCCGCCTCTTCACCCATCTCGACGCGCGCGATCGGATATCCGCGCTTCTCGATGTACGCGATCTGATTCGCCGAATCTTCCGGCACTCCGTACACCAGCGCGATGGGAATGATCGCCGGCATCCCGCGCGTGATTCCGCTCGTGTAAAAAAGGTCAAAGCCCGGTTGATCGCCGGACCACATTTGATTCGGCGCAGTCAGCAAGTCGGACGCTTGATGCCATGGATCCACCGACGAGCACAGCGTGTAGGTCTGGTCCTGTCCCTTCGTGTGCCGCACGTAGTCCGTGAACTTGCCGCTCGCGTCCGTCGCGCCGAGGTACACCTCGTTGATCGCGTAGCCGACGCAATTCCGCTTATCCGCCGAGCCGTGCGTGTCGCAAGTGTTCGACGATTCCGTCATCAACACGCGCACATAGCGAAGCTTAACCGGCGTATCGGCGAGCCTTAGCGTCACGTCGCCGCCTTTCGCAGCGCGAAACTCGGCGCCCGGAAAAGTCTTCCAATCGCCCGATGCCTGTTCGTCCATCGCGTCGCCGGTGCCGACCCAATACTGCACCTGGTAAACACGCGCGTACGGCTCGGCCCAATCGATCTTGATCGTGTTCACCGTTTTCTTCGCTTCGAGATCGATCACGATCCATTGCGGATGCAGCGTGTCCGCCTCGCCCGTGTACGCGCTCGTCAGATAAGGATTGCTCTTCCAGTACGATTTCGTGTCGCCGTCATTCAGCCGCGAGTAGCCGTCATCTTCCGTCCCGCCGTTGCGCGTGAATCCCCGATGCGGCAGCGCGTAGCCATACGAATGCCGGATCGGTTCGCTGGTCGGCATCGCATCGCCAACGAAATATCCTCGGCCACGGTCCGTCGGATCGCTCCACATCCCCTTCGGGTTCCAGTGCCAGTCCTGAATGAAAAGTTCCGTGTTCTGCCGGTAGCTGATCTGGCCCCATCCCGCGGACTGAATCTGCGCCAGTTGGTCAGGCGCAAAAAATATGTCGGTCATATTGCTCGGCACTCGGTCCACCGTCGAACCCAGTGCGTAGAGCGGGCTGAACGTGTTCACCGCATGCGCGGGCGTCGCGTCAATTGTGACTTTGCCGGTCGCTGCAGTCTGCGCCGTAGCCACCGTAGGCGCGGCGCTAAGCGCCAGCATTGCAATCGCCGCACACACGCCGTCGCGCATCGTGAATTTTCGCAACCTCATCGTTGTTCGAGCCTCCGCATTCGCGCCATAATCGGGCCGCCTGATGGTAAATGCAATCCGCTCGCGAGGCTCTGATGATTTTCAGAATTTACGATGAAAAATCCGCGCTGGGTAAATCCGCGGCCACTCATGCCGGGAACCTTATCCGCCAAGCCATCGCAGACCGCGGCAGCGCACGCATCGTAGCCGCCAGCGCCGCCTCGCAATTTGAATTTCTCAAAGCTCTCATCACAGAGCCCGGCATCGACTGGAAAAAAGTCGAACTCTTCCATCTCGACGAATACATCGGCCTTCCGGCGAATCATCCCGCCAGCTTCTGCAAATTTCTCGAGGAGCGCCTGATTGCAAAAACCGGCATCACGAATACGCACCTACTCAATGGCGAAAAGGATCCCGCCGCGGTGATCGCCGAAGTGAACGAAGCCATCTCCGCCGCGCCCATCGACGTAGCTTTCGTCGGCATTGGTGAAAACGGCCATCTCGCCTTCAACGATCCTCCCGCCGATTTCGAAACCGAAGTGCCGTACATCGTCGTGAAGCTCGACGAACCGTGCCGCCAGCAGCAGGTAGGCGAAGGCTGGTTCCCGGATCTCGCGCACGTCCCCACGCACGCGATTTCGATGTCGATCCGCCAGGCGCTGAAAGCCAAAGAAATTCTCGCCATCGTTCCGGACACACGCAAAGCCGCCGCCATCGCCGCCTGCTTCAACGGTCCGATCACGCCGCTCGCGCCTTCTTCGATTCTTCGCACGCACGCGCACGCGACGATCTACCTCGATCGCAATTCCGCCGCGCAGCTCACACCGGAAGCTCTCGCCCAATTTTCCGAACGCAGCGAAGCGAAAGCCTGACCGTCGCCGCAAAACCCATGCCGCAAGCCTCCACCGGCCGCCGAACCATCCCTTCGCTGCGCTGGTGGATCGTCGCTGTGCTCTTCGCCTCCACAGTAATCAACTACGTTGATCGCCAGACGCTCTCGCTTCTCGCTCCGTTCCTCAAGCGCGAGCACAACTGGTCGAACACCGACTACGCCAACATCGTTGTCGCCTTCCGCGTCGCGTACGCCATCGGCCAGACGGTTTGCGGCCGTCTGACGGATCGCGTCGGCACCAAACGCGGTCTCACCATCACCGTGCTGTGGTATTCGATCGCATCAATCTTTACGCCGCTCGCGCGCGGCTTTCGCAGTTTTCTCGGTTTTCGTTTTCTTCTGGGCGCCGGCGAATCGGGGAACTGGCCCGGCGCGGCGAAAGCTGTCTCCGAATGGTTTCCCAAGCAGGAGCGCGCACTCGCCACCGCGATTTATGACAGCGGCTCCTCCATCGGCGGAGCCATCGCGCCTTTCATCATTCTTCCTTTATATCTGCGCTGGGGCTTGAAGCCGGCCTTTGCAATTCCCGGCATCCTCGGGTTTCTGTGGCTCATCGTGTGGCGCAATTTTTATTACTCGCCGGCAGATCATCCGCGCATCAGCAGCGCCGAACGGGAGATGCTCATCAACGACGCCGCGGCTGATGTTGCGACACCCGCAGCGCCTGCGAAACGCCCTCCGATCGCTGAACTGCTCAAGCTCTCGCAAACCTGGGGCGCCATCATCGCCCGCGCGTTCACCGACCCCGTATTCTTCTTCATTGCCGATTGGTTTCCGATCTACCTCGTCGCAAAGGGCATCACACTGCAATCGGGACTCGTTGCGATTTGGATCCCATTCGTCGCCGCGGATCTCGGCAATCTCTTCGCCGGCGCTGCATCCGGTTACTTGATTCGCCGAGGCTGGCCCGTCGGCCGGGCGCGAAAAGCGCTCGTGATCTTCGGCGGCCTCGGCTGCACGCTACTGATTCCGACTGTGCTCACAGTGAATCTACTCGCACTCACAGTCCTCTTCGCAGTCGCCACGTTCTGCTACGCCGCGTTCACCACCATGGCCAACGTGCTGCCCACAGACCTCTTCCATACAAACTCCGTCGGCACCGTCAGCGGTCTCGGCGGCACGGGCGCAGCCATCGGCACCATCATCGTCTTCGAATTGGCAGGCCACATCTCCGACGCGCGCATTGCCACAGGCACGCACCTTTTCGATCCGCTGATGATCCTCAGCGGCCTCATCCCGCTCACCGGTATGCTTCTCGTGCTGCTGCTCGTTCGAAACACACGCGCCACCAACGATGGACTCGTGAGAAAAATTTGAAGAACTCGCATGATAAAGTCTTGGGCGCCGGAGGCTCCATGCGCATCCACCACGCCGCGATTTTTGTAGCCGTCCTTTTCATCAGCGCCGTCGCAGTCGTTTCCACTCCGCCCGCGCGCTCCCAACAATCCGAGCCGCAACGCGAAATCTGCATCACCATCGACGATCTTCCCGCCGCTTCCGCGCAAGCCATGAACGGCGCGGAAATCTTCGACATGACCACGAAGCTAATCGCCACTCTCACCGCGCAAAAAGTTCCAGCCGTCGGGTTCGTCAATGAAAACAAGCTCTACTACGACCTCAACGACGTGCAGCCGCGCATTGCAGCCCTCCGCCTGTGGACCGACGGCGGCTTCGAACTCGGCAATCACACCTTCAGCCACATGTCGCTCAACAACAATCCGCTCAGCGCGTGGGAAGAAGACGTCGTGCGCGGCGAGAGCGTCACGCGCCTTCTCGACGCGCAGCACAAAATCAAGCTGCGCTACTTCCGTCACCCCTTCCTCGACACCGGCCTCGACCTTGAAACGCGCCGCCAGGCCGAAATGTTTCTCGCACAGCGCGGCTATCGCATCGCTCCCGTCACGATGGACGCGTGGGACTGGATGTTTTCCGGCCCGTATGCCTACGCGCGCAAAAATAACGACGCCGCTCTTCAGCAGCGCATCGTCACCGAGTACCTCGCCTACACCACAACCGTCTTCGACTATTACGAAAAACTTTCACGCGACCTCATCGGCTACGAGCCGCGCCAGATTCTTCTGCTTCACGGAAACTGGCTCGAGGCCGATCACATCGGGGAGCTTTTCGATTTGCTTCGCAAGCGCGGCTACAAATTCGTCACGCTTGAGCGCGCACTCGACGATCAGGCCTACGCGCTGCCAAACACCTACGTCGGCCCCGAAGGCATGGGCTGGATCGACCAGTGGGCCATCACGCAGGGCAAGCCGCCGCTGCACACGCCCGTGTTTCCGCAGTGGGTAATCGACAAGGCGCACGAAATCTCCGCGCCTCGCGAACCGGTCACTCCGGCGAAGCCGTAATCCAAATCAACGCCCGAGCCATAGTCTTCAAACGTGCTTCGGTGTTAGGCTCGTGTGCTCACGCCTTGATTTTCCGGTCCTGGGGGAGTGGTATGCCGCATTCGCGTTGGAAAATTGCCGCAGGTCTAGCCGCGCTTTTCGCTAGCGCTGGAATTTTTGCAGGCGCAGCCCGCGCGCAGGTCAGCGACGCCGACAAGGAACTCGCGCACAGCATTTACAAGCAGCTCATCGAAATCAATACGACGGACTCCGTTGGCAGCACCACCGTCGCCGCCGAAGCCATGGCCAAACGCCTCCGCGACGCCGGCTTTCCCGCCTCCGATGTGCAAGTCCTCGGCCCCAACGATCGCAAAGGCAACATGGTCGCGCGCATTCACGGCACCGGCGCGAAAAAACCCATCCTCTTCATCTGCCACCTCGACGTAGTCGAAGCCAAGCGCGAAGACTGGTCGATCGATCCCTTCACCTTCACCGAAAAGGACGGCTACTTCTACGGCCGCGGCACCGGCGACATCAAAGACGGCGACGCAATCCTGATGGCCACGTTCATCCGCCTCAAAAAAGAAAACTACAAACCCGATCGCGATCTGATCCTCGCGCTCACCGCCGACGAAGAGGGCGGCTCGTTCAACGGCGTCGAGTGGCTTCTGAAAAACCACCGCGATCTGATCGACGCGGAATTCATTCTCAATCCCGATGCGGGGGGATTCGAACTCGATAAGGGCAAGCACACCGTCGTCGGCATCCAGGCCGCCGAGAAGATGTATCAGGATTACGAGCTGAAGGTCACCAATCCCGGCGGCCACAGCTCGCTTCCCACCTCTTCCAACGCCATTTACGAACTTGCGAACGCACTCGTGAAATTGCAGCGCTTCCAATTTCCTCTCGAACTCACCGACGTCACGCGCACTTACTTCGCGCGCGAATCGCCCATCGTCGGCGGCCAGGTCGGCGACGACATGAAAGCGATCCTCTCGGTTCCGCCCGATCACTTCGCCGTCGATCGCCTCTCTGCGATTCCTTATTACAACGCGCGCCTCCGCACCACCTGCGTCGCCACGCGCCTCGACGGCGGCCACGCCAATAACGCCCTGCCCGGCATGGCGAAAGCCAACGTGAATTGCCGCGTGATCCCCGGCCACTCGCCTGACGAGATTCAAGCCACGCTCACGCAAGTGATCGAAGATCCCAACGTGACGCTCACGCAAGTGCAATCCGGCGCGATTCGCGCTCGCACCGCGCCGCCGTCGCCGCTTCGTCCAGACGTGATGGGCGCGCTCGAATCCGTCTCCAAACAAATGTGGCCCGAAGCGATCGTGATCCCCGTGATGGACGCGGGCGCAAGCGACGGTGCGATTTCGCGCGGCTTCGGCGTTCCCACTTACGGCGTGCCCGGCGTCTTCATGGACATCGATGACGATCGCTCGCACGGCCGCGACGAACGCATCCGCATTAGCGCATTTTATGAAGGTCTGGATTTTTATTACCGCTTTACGAAGGCCCTGAGTTCCGCGCAATGAGCTTCGGCCGCACCGCAATCCTAAAAGCCGCGCAAAGCCCGTGGCTGCGCGAACGCGCTCCGCGTCTCGGCTTCGTTCGCCGCACCGTGAGCCGCTTCATGCCCGGCGAAGAAGCGGACGACGCGCTCGCCGCATGCCGCACGCTCGCCGGCCATGGTATCGCGAGCGTGCTGACCCATCTCGGTGAAAATATTACCGATCGCGCAGAAGCCGAAGCCGTGAAGCAGCACTATCTCGATCTCAATCAGCGCATCATCACCGCGCAGCTTCCCACCGAAATTTCCGTGAAGCTCACGCAGCTCGGCCTCGATCTCGATCCCGAATTTTGTTACGCCAACGTCGCCACGCTGATCGAAGCCACGCCTCCCGAAAAAGTCTTGTGGATCGACATGGAGCAAAGCCCCTACGTGGACGCGACGCTTGCGATTTTCAAACGCGCCCGCGCCGCCTACGCCAACGTCGGCATCTGCGTGCAGGCCTACCTCTACCGCACCGGCCAGGATCTCGACACTCTAATTCCGATGCGCGCCGCGATCCGCCTGGTGAAAGGCGCCTACAACGAACCCGCTGAACTCGCGTATCCCGTGAAGAAAGACGTGGACGAAAATTATTTCCATCTCGCGCAGCGCCTGCTGAGCCCTGAAAGCCGCAAACTCGGCGTGCGCGCCGCAATCGCCACACACGATAAGCCGCTCATCGCTCGTCTCAATGAGTGGGCTGCGAGCCAAGGCGTCCCGAAGCAGGGCATCGAATACCAAATGCTCTTCGGCATCCAGCGCGCCGAGCAGCAGCGCCTCGCTGACGCAGGCTATCGCTCCACAGTCCTCGTCGCCTACGGTACCTTTTGGTTCCCGTGGTTTATGCGCCGTCTCGCAGAGCGCCCCGCAAACGTGCTTTTCCTCGCGCGCAACTTCTTCTCAAATTAATTTAGGATTTTCGTATCAGGAAGGATCGTCGCAAGCGCAACTGCGCGCACACAACCAATGAACTCTATGCGCGACGCGTAGCTTCGTCTTTTTCCACTTTGCCGTCGCGCACGCGAATCACGCGATGGGCGTTCGCCGCGATGTCCGGCTCGTGCGTCACCAGAATGATCGTATTGCCCTGCGAATGCAGCGACGCAAACAGCGCCATGATTTCTTCGCCCGTCTGCGAGTCCAGGTTTCCCGTCGGCTCGTCCGCCAGCAAAATAGACGGCTTGTTCACCAAAGCTCGCGCGATCGCCACGCGCTGCCGCTGGCCGCCGGAAAGTTCGTTGGGCTTGTGCCCCATTCGCTCGCCGAGGTCCACCTGCTTCAGCGCCTGTTGCGCGCGCTCGATGCGCTCTTCCGCCGGAGTGCCATTGTAAATCATCGGCAGCTCCACGTTGTGCAGCGCCGTCGCTCGCGGCAACAAATTGAAAGTCTGAAAAACGAATCCGATTTCTTTGTTGCGGATGTACGCCAGTTCGTCGTCGTCCAGCTGGCTCACCAGGCGCCCAGCAAGCCAGTAGCTGCCCTTGGTCGGAGTGTCGAGGCAGCCGATCAAATTCATCAGCGTCGATTTTCCCGAACCGGAAGGGCCCATGATCGCCACATACTCGCCCTTATTGATCTTGATGCTCACGCCGCGCAGCGCGTGCAGCTTCTCCGTGCCCATTTCATACGTCTTCCAAAGTTCATCGGTCTGGATGACGATGCCGGAATCGATTAGGTCCTGTCGATAGTTCTGCCCGACGGACACCGCGGATGCTGCCATGTTCAAAAAATCTCCTGGAACGGGAACTCGATCTGGACCTCGACCGCGTAACCCGCGTTAGCTTGCAGAGTCAGGTCCGCCGCCGGTCGGCGCGTTGTTGTTCACCTTGATCGTCGCTCCCGGCTTCAAGGTGCGCAGCGCCTTGTAGCTGCCCGTCACGATCTCGTCGCCGGATTTGACGCCGCTCGTTATTTCGATGTCGGTCACGCCCGTGATTCCGGTTTGCACCGGGATGAACTCCGCCTTCTTGCCGCGGATCACGAATACTCCCTGCACTTCAGACTTCTGCACCGCGTCGCCAGCCGCCGCCGGTTTCGGAGCCGCCAGCGTCACGTTGCCGTTCGCGCCCTTCGCCGCTTCGTCCAAATCGCGCTGCGTGCGCACGGCCAGCGCCTGAATCGGAATCGTCAGTACGCCATCCTTCTTAGCCGTCTGAATCTTGGCGCTAGCGGAAAGCCCGGGGCGCATCGTGTCCGGCGGGTTATCCACCACCACTACTACCTTGAAGTCCCTTGCTTCCTGCGTGTTAGCCGTCGTCTGCGTCGTCGCCGCCTGCCCTGAAGAGCGCAAAATGGCCAACTCACCGACCTGACTCACATGGCCCTTAAAGGTCTTCCCCGGAATCGCGTCGATCGTCACATCCGCCGGATCGCCGGACTTCACGTTCGTGATGTCCGTCTCGTCCACCTTCACTTCCGCCGTCACCACGCTCATGTCCGAGATGGTCATCAGGAAGCTGCCCTCGGCGTTCTGAATGCCGGGCACCACGTTCTCGCCCACGCGCACCGCGATGTAGCTCACAATCCCATCAATCGGCGCCACATAAGTCGTTTTCCGCAGCACGTCCTTCGTGTGCGTCAGCACCGCGCTCGATTGGTTCAGGTTGAATCGCGCCTGCTCCCGCGCCGCCTTCACCTGCGCCACCTGCGCCTGGGCCGCGGTCAACGCCGCCGACGCGCTGTCAAAGGTCGCCTTTCCCGCGTCGTAATCCGACTTCGCGATCAGCTGCTGGTCGTACAGTTTCTGCGTCCGGTCGAAGTCAAACTTGGCCTTGGTCAGGTCCGACTGCCGCTGCGCCAGCGTCGCCACAGCCGAATCGTAATTGGCCTGCGACATCCGCATACCGGCCTCATTCGAATCGATCTGCGCCTGCTGGGCCTGCACGTCTGCACCCGGCTGTATGTTCTCTAGTTTCAGCAGGATATCGCCCTTCTTGACGTGGTCGCCCTCTTTCACCACGATCTCGGTGATCTTGCCGATGCCTTCGCCCAGCACGTTCGTGTAGTTCTTCGGGCGCACCTCGCCCGAGGCCGTCACGATGGACGTCAGGTCGGCCTTCACCACCTTGCCGGTCTGGACTTCCACCACGCCCTTATTGGCCTGATACACGCTGTACCAGACAATCCCGCCCAGCACCGCCACGGCGCCGATTCCTAGCGATACCTTCTGCCACGTTTTCATTTCTTCTTACCCTTGAATGTCTCTGATTGCGCCGCAAAAACGCCCTGCACATACACTACGCGCGGGCACACCGGAATGTTTCCCTTTAGACGCAGGCACGGCCGGAAAGACAGGCGCGACAATCGTTTTCGGGGCTACCGGGGAGTCGGGCTCCACTCTGCCCGACCGACTCGAGAGACGCAATTTGGAGTGTAAACCGAATTCTCCAAGAAGTGAATCGGCATGCGATATCGCGCCGAATTTTCACCGCCCGTTGATACTCCGGTCGGTTCCATTTTGGAACCACCCCGCTACCTGTACCTACCTGTGCAAAGCTGTGGAAATCCTCGGGCAACCCCTTGCCACACAGAGGATTCCAACCCACCAAGCGCTGGGGTGAGGGCTTTCTCACGTTGACCTGTACTGGTGGACAGGTTAGACTTCTCAGCCGTATTGGGCGCAAAGGTGTAACCATGAACCGTAAGGCTTCTTTTCTCGTTTTGGCATCTTTTGTAGTGGCGTTCGTGTGTGCCCCGCGTGTTTCCGCCCAGGGCGAATCCCAAAAACCGGCGCAAGGTTCATCCTCGCCGCAAGATCAGACTCCCGCCGACAAAAAAGCCGCGCAGCAAGCCAAGAAAGCCAAACAAAAGCGCGACAAAGATCTCTTCAACGAACTCGATTCGCAGTACAAGAAGTGGCTCAACGAAGACGTGATCTACATCATTTCGCCCGAAGAACGCAGCTCATTCCTGCACCTCACGACGAACGAAGAGCGCGAACAATTCATCGAGGCCTTCTGGCAGCGCCGCAATCCCGATCCCGATTCGGCTGACAATTCCTTCAAAGAAGAGCACTACCGCCGCATCGCCTACACCAACGAACACTACTCTTCGGGTATTCCAGGCTGGAAGACCGACCGTGGCCGCATTTACATCATGTGGGGCCCTCCGGACGAAGTTCAGACCCACCCGACCGGTGGCACCTACGATCGCCCCGCTTCAGAAGGTGGCGGCGAAACTTCCACCTACCCGTTTGAAGATTGGCGCTATCGCTACCTCGAAGGTATCGGCGAAAACGTCGAAATCGAATTCGTCGATCCTACGATGAGCGGCGAATACAAGCTCACGATGGACCCCAGCGAAAAGGACGCGTTGATCAACGTTCCCGGCGCCGGCTTGACCGAAATGGAATCCATGGGCCTCGCCAGCAAGACGGCGCGTTTCAATAACACCGACGGCACGCACGACGCGCAGCCCATCGGCTTGCTGCCCGAAACGATGCAGGAATTTTCGCGCCTCGATTTGTACGCCAAGATTCAGCAGGCGCCTCCGGTGAAATATCCTGACCTGGAGGCCGTCGTCACCTCGCGCTTGGTTCGCGATCAGGTGAAATTCCAGTACCGCACGGATTTCCTCCGCATCACGTCAGACACCGTGCTTGTACCGATCACCATTCAAATTCCTACGCGCCAGTTGAGCTTCAAGGAAAAAGACGGCGTGGACTCCGCCTCCGTGAATCTTTTCGGACGCGTCACCAGCATTAGCGGACGCATCGTTCAGACCTTCGAAGACAACGTGCGCCGCGACTATCCCGCCGCGCAGCTTCAGAAGTCGCTCGATACGGCGTCGATCTACCAGAAAGCTGTGCCGCTCACGCCTGGCCTGTATCGACTGGACATCGTTCTCAAAGATACCAACAACGGCAACGTCGGCGTCGTTAACGCCCGTCTCGCCGTTCCGCGCTTCGAAGACGACAACTTGTCTTCCAGCACTCTGATTCTCGCCGACCAGATCTCCCGCGTATCCGCGCACGACATCGGCCTCGGCCAGTTCGTTCTCGGCGATTTGAAAGTTCGCCCCAAGCTCGACAGCTCGTTCAGTTCTTCAGACAGCATGGGCGTCTTCCTGCAGGTCTATAACCTCAAGACCGACGAAAAGACGCACAAAGCCGATGCCAGTGTGCAATTCCGCGTTACGCGCGAGAAGGAATCCACTCCCGTGCTTTCCTTCGACGTGCCGCAGAACAACCTTCCCGAACACGGCGAAGAGCTCACGCTCGAAAATCGAATCACGCTCGGTTCGCTCTCGCCGGGCAAATACAAGCTCGAAGTTGCAATCACAGACAACATTGCCAAACAAACCATCACTCCCACTGCCGATTTCACGGTGAAGGGTAGCGGCGCAGCAGCGCCCGCTCCGGCTCCAGTGGCGCAACAGGCAAAACCGCAAGGAAGGTAGATGGGGTTTTATTCTCGCCTCGGTCGAGTTCTCTTTCTCGGCGCACTCGTATGCGCGCTGGCGATCTCTGCCAAGGCTGCGCCGGATGGTGGGAAACTCTCGGGCGTTGTTGTGGACGCCGGCGGCATCCCGCAGATGGGCGCCACCGTCATCGTCACTTCCGAAGCCGTCTTCTCGAATCTGTCATTTGAAATTCTCACCAACGACCGCGGCAAGTTTGCGGTGGGAAATCTTCCCGCCGGCTCTTACTCCATCAAGGTGACTCTCGCCGGCTTCCTGCCGTCGATCGAGCAGAACGTTCTCGTCAACGATCAGCACGTTACCCTGTTGCAGATCGTCCTCGGCTCCGTCTTTTCTTCTTTCGATAAATTGCGTCGCGCGCCTGATCAGCAGGTCTCCACCGACGAATGGTCTTGGGTTCTCCGCAGCTCGGCCGCCACGCGTCCTGTGCTTCGCTGGCAGGATTCCAATGTCGCGATGACGAACCAAGGTCTTCCGGTCGATTTTTCGCAGCAGGGCCCTCGCGCCCGCGTTGAGTTGACGTCCGGCTCCGATCATCCCGGTTCGATCAGCGGGCTCTCCGATGCGCCCGGTACGATCGTCGGTTACGACTACGAATCCGGCGGCCTCGGCGCCGTAATCATCGCCGGGCAGTACAGCTCGGATGGCAATTTCTCTTCGAGCGGCATCGTCACGCAGTGGCTTCCCGCCGGCCAGAATGGGCCAGTCACCACGCTGCTTGTCCGTGAGACCGGTCTCGGCGATGGCGGCGCTTCGTTCCGCGGACTGCGCATGTCTCACGATGGTTCGCTCGCCGTCGGTGATCGCGTCAACATTCGCTACGGCGCGGACCTGATCATGGCGGGCTTTTCCGGCACCACCACTTCGGTTCGCCCGCGCGCGCAAGTCGCCGTGAAAATCAATCCCACATGGCGCGCATCACTTCTGGTCGCCGAAGCGAATTGGCAAGATACGCCCACTGCCGAAGGCACGCTCCAAGGCGCCATGCAGCAGCTCGATATGTTTCCGACGCTGCTGATGCACAATGGCCACTCCGTTCTCGACGGCGGCTTGCACGAAGAGCTGGCTCTCGAACACGACCTTGGAAAGAAGTCCACGATCACCGCTGCGGTGTTCAACGATCAGTCGTCCAACACCGCGATCTTCGGTAAGGGTCAGGTCTCCGGTCCCGATTACCTCCCGGATTTCTTCTCGAACGTCTTCGCATATGACGGCGGCGAGATGCATTCCGGCGGCGCTCGCGTCGCGTACACCCGCAAGTTCTCCGAAGACGTCGATATGACCGTCGTATATGCCTACGCCGGCGCGCTCGCGCCAAATGGCGACGCCTCAGAAGCCGCGCTGCGCAACTTGCTCTCAACCCAGTTCCGGCAAAGCGCTGCTGCCCGAGTCTCCGCGAAGATTCCGAAGTCCGGCACCAAAATCGTCACCAGCTACAAATGGCTCAGCGGACCCACCGTCTCGCAGCAGGATGAGTACGGCGAGTCGATGTATCGCATCGATCCCTACTTGAGCGTCCAGATTCACCAGCGGCTGCCGAACTTCATCCCCGGCCACGCCGAGATCGTCGCCGACTGCGGCAACCTCCTCGCCCAAGGCTACGTCACACTCAATACCAGTGATGGCGGCGTGGTTCTGATCCCCACCTATCGTTACTTCCGGGGCGGCTTAAGCTTCCAGTTCTAACCTCGCAGCTTCTACTGGATTCGGGAACCGAGATTCCACAATTGGTATGAGTTCTTCGAACGTGCATTTATTTTCCCGTAATCTGCTGACAATAGGCCGCTTACATATTCCGGAATCTCTGCATTGCTGGAATTCAACGTGCTACCATTCCGCCTGGAGCTGTGCGGGTGTGCGCGAATGAATGACAGTCTGCGAATGCGACTCGGTGCGGTGCTTCTGGCACTGCTGACCCTCGCCGCCGTCATTTTCGCCTTCCTGAATTTCCAGCAGCGCAGCCGCTACGTTCAGGCAGATGACGGCGTCACCTGGATGGACTCCACTTCCGGCGTCACCGCCTGGCACGTGGTCGCCGATTCGCCCGCCTCCAAAGCCGGCATCAAGGAAGGCGACGTCGTCGAGACCGTTCGCGGCGTTCCTGTCCACCGCAGCACAGACGTCACGAAAGTTCTGTTCCGCGTCACGCCCTGGACCGAGATCCGCTACCAGCTTCGCCGCGACAATCGCACGTTCGAAACTCCCGTCGTCACCGCACCTCAAGACACCGGCAATTCCATCGACGACTATCTGCGCATCACCGCGCTCCTTTACCTCTTCATCGGCCTTTTCATTTTCGTCCGCCGGTGGAACGCGCCGCGCGCCGTCCATTTCTACGTCTTCTGCCTCGTCTCGTTCATCCTTTACAGTTTCCACTACACCGGCAAGCTGAACGCCTTCGACTGGAAAATTTATTGGGGCAACGTGATCGCGCTGCTCCTGCAGCCCGCGCTGCTCGTTCACTTCGCACTCGTTTTCCCGGAGCGCCGCGGCACCCTCTGGCCCAAGCTCCTCGCGGTTTACACGCCGCCCGCCGCGCTGCTCACGCTGCATATCTTCATCGCCACCGGCACGCTCGACTTTTTGCCCTCGATCACCACGCAGCGCTGGCTCGATCAAATGGAGCTTGCCTATCTCGGCGCGTACTTCCTGCTCGCGGCCGGAATTTTCCTCGCGAGTTATTTCCGCGCTCCCAGCGGCGTCCTGCGCCAGCAGCTCAAGTGGGTCACCGGCGGCACGTTCGCCGGCATCACGCCGTTCCTGCTTTTCTACATCGTTCCGTTTTTCTTCGGCTTCGTCCCCTCATCCTGGATGAAGGTCTGCGTCTTCTCGCTCGCGCTCATCCCGCTCTGCTTCGGCTACGCCATCATTCGCTACCGCTTGATGGACGTGGACATCATCTTCAAGCGCGGCCTCTCGTACACATTCGCGACGGCCACCGTAGTCGGCATCTACTTCGCCATCATCGCGATCATCGGCGAAATGGCGCATCGCCCGGGTCTTTCCACTGGCCCCGCCGGCGCTGTGATCGCCATCGTTGTCGCCGCGTTCTTGATTGAGCCACTCCGCGTCGGCGTGCAAGCGCGCCTCGATCGCTTCTTTTATCGCGATCGCCTTGACTACCGCCGCACCCTGATCGAATTCGGCCGTACGCTCACCAACGAAGTCCGCCTCGAGCCGCTCGTCGCCTCCGTGCTCGACCGCGTCTCGCAAACGCTGCTCGTCGATCGCCTCGCGATCTTCCTAGAAGACGAATCGAATCCCGGCCACTTCGTGCTCTCGCGCTCCATGGGAGTTCGCCCCGAAGGCCCGCTCGATTTGAATTTCCTCGATCCGGCGAATCCCGCGCTCCAGAGCGGCTGCCTGTTTTTCGAATCTACGCGCGCGGCCGCCGACCTGCAGCCTTCCGTCCGCCGCACGCTCGAAGAACTCGACCTCAATTACTTCATCGCCTGTCGTTTCCGCGAACGCGTCGTCGCCGTCCTCGGCCTCGGCAAGACGGTCGATGGCGACTACCTCTCGAGCGACGACCTTGAACTCCTCAGCACCATCGCCGGCTACGTCGCCATCGCTATCGAGAATGCCCGCCTCTACTCGTCGCTCGAGCAAAAAGCCGTGCAGATCGAGCGCCTCAAAGATTTCAGCGAAAATATCGTCGAGTCGCTCAATATCGGCGTTCTCACGATCGACCTCGAAGACCGCATCGAGTCCTGGAATCCGCAGATCGAAGATTTGCTCGCCGTGCCGCGCGCCGAAGCCATTGGCCGCAAGCTCGAAGACATTCTTCCCTCGGATCTCGTCGCCGAAATCAACGCGCACGCCTCAAGCGATCGCGTCGCCGGTATTTACAAATACCGCCTCAACGCGCGCTCGAATCGTCATCTCGTCGTCAATGCGTCCATCGCGCCGCTCGTCGGAAAATCCGGCGCGCGCCTCGGCCGCCTAATCCTTCTCGACGACATCACGCAGCGCGTTCGCATGGAAGATCAGCTCGTGCAAACCGAGAAGCTCACCTCGCTGGGCCTTCTCGCCGCGGGCGTCGCGCACGAAGTGAACACTCCGCTCGCCGTGATCTCGAATTACATCCAGATGCTCGCGAAACAAATTCCTGCCGACGATCCGCGCCAGAAAACAATCGAACGCATCGTCAAGCAGACTTTCCGCGCCAGCGAAATCGTCAACAACCTTCTGAATTTCTCGCGCACCGGCGCCGCCGAATTCGTCGAAGTCGATATCAACTCCGTCCTCGAAGAAACTTTGACGCTCGTCCAGCATCCATTCAAGACGGCCCAAGTGAACGTGATCAAGAATTACAACGAAACGCTGCCCCCGGTTCTCGGCTCGATGACGCGCCTACAGCAGGTCTTCCTCAATCTTTTCATGAACGCGCGCGACTCCATGCCACAGGGCGGCATGCTTGAAGTCCGCACCGGCGCGCACAATGGCTCGGTCGAAATCGAAGTCACAGACACCGGATCGGGAATCCCGCCCGAACATTTGCAGAGAATTTTTGATCCGTTCTTCACCACGAAGTCCGTCGGCAAGGGCACCGGCCTCGGCCTCTCGGTGAGCTACGGAATTATCAAAGAACACGCGGGCAAAGTTGACGTCCGCTCCACGCCGGGCAAGGGCACATCCTTCCGGCTCGAATTTCCCGTAGCCAGGAAACCGGTCCATGCCTAAGGGCACAATCCTCGTCGTTGACGACGAGATCGAAATCCGCGAAGGCCTCGAAGCCCTCCTGACTTCGGAAAGCTTCGACGTTACGCTCGCCGAAAATGGCGAAGCAGGCCTTCAGAAACTCGAGGATCGCCCGTTCGATCTTTTGCTTCTTGACGTAAGCTTGCCCGGCCGCAACGGCATCGAACTGCTGCGCGAAATTCGCGCGCGCGATCCGCAACTCGCCGTCATCTTGATCACCGCCTTCGGCTCCATCGATATGGCTCGCGCCGCATTCAAAGGTGGCGCGCAGGATTTCATCACCAAGCCGTGGTCCAACGACGAACTCATCGCCACGGTCTCGCTCGCGATCGAAGGCCGCCGCCTCCGCGACGAAAACGTTCAGCTCAAGCGCGCCCTGAAGCAGCGCTACAACTTTCCAAACATCGTCGGCAAGAGCGACAAGATGCAGGCCGTGCTCGACCTCGTCACACAGGTCGCGCCGTCGCGCTCCACCGTTCTGCTCAGCGGCGAAAGCGGCACCGGTAAAGAAGTCATCGCCAAAGCGATTCACTCCGCTTCCACGCGCACAGACAAAGCCTTCATCCCCATCAACACCGGCTCGATTCCCGTCGATCTTCTCGAATCGCAGCTCTTCGGCCACGTGAAGGGCGCCTTCACCAGCGCCGTCGCCTCGAAAAAAGGTCTTTTCGAAGTCGCCGACCAGGGCACAATTTTCTTCGACGAAATTTCCACCGTCAGCACCGAAACGCAGGCCAAGCTTCTGCGCGTCATTCAAGAGCGCGAGTTTATGCGCCTCGGCGGCACCGAAACGATAAAAGTCGACGTCCGCATTCTCGCCGCGTCCAACGAAGACCTCCGCAAGCTCGTCCGCGAAGGCCGCTTCCGCGAAGATTTGTTTCACCGGCTCAACGTGATCTCCATTCACTTGCCGCCGCTTCGCGAACGCAAGGAAGACATCCCGCTACTCGTCGATCGCTTCCTGAAGCAATATTGCCAGGACAACGGCAAGCCAGTTCGCACGTTCACCAACGGCGCGATGAAGCTGCTCGTCGATTACGATTTTCCGGGCAATGTGCGCGAGCTCGAAAATGCCGTCGAACGCGCCGTTGTTCTTTCCACGCAGGAACACATGGACGCGGACCTGCTCCCCGAAGCGATCCGCACGCGCGAAATCGTTCGCGGCGTCCGCCTGCAGCTCAATGAATTTCTGCCGTCGCTCCCGGGCGAAGCCGGCGGCCGCGAAACTTCTCCCTCTCTATTCGCCATTCTCGAGGAAGTCGAGCGCCGCATCATCGTGGACATGCTCGAGCGCACCAACTGGAACCAGACCGAAGCCTCCGAACGCTTCCAGGTCCCGCTGAGCACGCTAAATCAAAAAATTAAACGCCTAGGCATCGAAACGCGCCGCCGCAACCCCTCCGCGCGCCCCTTCGACGACGACCCTCCCACCACCAACTTCGCCGCCAACTGCTAGTGGAATAGCCTGCCGCGCAGGCTGTCCTCCAACGACCACACCTCGACGTGAGATCACAATCGCGCGCGGACAAATCCCACAACGACACATTGCCTTCGTCTCACGAGCTTCTCCTACAACCCCGTCATCCAGCTTGTCCTGAGCGGAGCGAAGGGAGCGCCATTCACGGCCCGAAGGATCTTTCTTCTCTTTTGTAATTGCACAACAAGGCAGGCCAACCACTTCACTGCAACCTACTTCGCAGACGTCTCCAACGCCAACGTCACCCGCTTCAATTCCCGCACATCTCGAATACTCCACCCACTCCCCAACTCCCCCGTGAGCCGCGCATTCACCTCATCCACGCTCAGTCCATTCACCGATGCGACAAACGCGCCCCACTCCTCCACTACTCGATTTCTCTCTTCCGCATTCGCATCCTCGCAAAACGCCCGCGCCGCCGCCGCCGGCGTTCCGTACTCATCCTCATAATCCTGATTCAAATACGCGCGAACGAATGCCCGCAACGCCGCAAACTGCTGCGCCTTTCCACTCGTCTCTTCCGTCATCGCGGACACTCCGGATACGCCGTCAACACGTAGAAATCATTCCCGCCATACGCCTTCAACACGATCAACGCGTCGTATGCCTGCACCGCCGTCGTCGATCCGCGCGCGATGCAGCGCCCCACTGGATGCTGCGGCGATCCGTGATAATCGATCACCAGATTCGGCTTTCGCCCGCTGCGATCGAGCCATCGCTCCAATTTCGCGTTGTGCTCCAGCGCTTCGCCCACCGCTTCTTCTGCAGACGCGCGATCCGTCCAAGTGGACGACGCCGAAATATTTTCGTCCTGCAGCCGCTCGAGCAATTCTTGATCGCTGCGCCCCACATGCTTTCGCAGCGTGTGCCCGCCGTGCTGCTCGTCGATCTCCAGATTTCGCCGCGCGCCATGCGTCGACGAACCGCGCGCCTCACTCTGCGCCGGCGTTGCAGCCGCACCAGAATTCGACGGCGTCCCAGTCGAACCGCCGCCACACGCCGCAAAGCTCGCGCAAGCAAACAGCACTACCGCCGAGAAAAAAGGAAGTGTAACGCCGCGAAGGGAAGTCGTGCGTTTCAAGCGCGTCGCCTCAAAAGTCTAAGCAGTCAGCGGCCGTCCCGCGATGTTTTCCAAAATGCGGTACGGTGCCACGTCCGGTGTCACCAGCGCGGCTGGTGGAATCAAAAAAGTCTGCTCGATCGCGTACTGGCCACTCATCACCGCGTGCGCCACACAGTCCGTGAACACAATCCAAGTCGCCAGCGGAGGAAAATCGATCTGCGTCTTCGGCGTATTCTTCTGAAAATCTGCATTCTCTTTCAGGTAGTCGTGAAAACGCAGCATGAACATGTCGTACGGCGAACGCACCGCCGACGTGAGCCCCAGCTTTGCGCCTAGATTCTGAACAGCGCGGCTGATCGCTGAATCGTCGTCCGCGATTTTCTCAAGCCCCGCCGTCTTAGCGAACTTACCTGCGATCGCGCCGAAGTTTTCTGTCGTGTTCCACACACGCGGCCGCGATGGATTCAAATTCGTAAAAATCCGTAGGATGCGTCCGCCCCGCGTAGGCCGGCTCGGAAACGCATCCACGTGTAACAGGTCGTTACGTTTATGCAGCGGTAAATCCCGGCCTTCCTCTTCCAGCGGGCGGAAGCTCGCGAAATCCAAAATCCATTTATCTTTGTACGGGGAAAGAAACTTGCCGGCGAAATCGATCACTTGCGCGCTGTAGCTTCGGAAAATCTTCTGCAGCCGCTCCACCGTAGCGCTATCTCCGCTCACGCCGCGCAGCACATCCTCCGTCGGCCGGTAGGAAACGTTCTTGTGCATCCGCAGCTCGCTCCACTGCTGCTCGCGCAAGAATCGTTGATCGTCCGTTGAAAGCTGAAAGGGAAGTTCGCGAAAAAAAAGAATTTCTCCGCGCTCGAGCATCTCGCAGTACGCGCGCGAACGCGCTTCGCGCTGCTCGCCAGACGTCCATCCGCCCGGCGCCTTGTAATCTTCCACCTGAATCCAGGGAGCGTTGGCCATCGGAATTTCGCAGCTGCTTGGATACTACCGCACCACGCACAACAACTCGGTGGCCGCGATTACGCCGGCCGCTTGTATCCCGGCGGCATCAATGTCGTGCTTAGGTCGAGTCCCGAAAGATCCACGCCTTCGAGATTCGTCTCGCGCAGAATTGTCGTCCGCATCGTCGCGCCTGCAAACGTCGCGCCCTGAATTTTCGCATCACGGAAATTCGCAGCGCCCAAATCCGCGTTGCGGAAATTCGCGCCCGTGAAATCCGTGCGGAATAGTTCTGCGCCGCCCACTTTCGCGTCGCCCAAATCTGCTCCGCTCGCGTGCGCTTCGGTCAGGTCCGCTTTACGCAGGTCCGCGTTCTTCAGATTCGCCTTCGTCAAATCCGCCGACGAAAGCCGCGCATTATAAAATTTCGCGCCTTCCAGATTCGCGCCGATGAAGTTTACGAGGTCCAGGTTCATGTTCGTAAAGTCCACGCCGGAAAGTTGCGCGCCGGAAAGATCCGCGCGCGCGCCAGTCTCGTCGCCGCTGATAAATCGTCGGTGCTTCTCAATAATATCGGAAATGCGCTCGCCCTTATGTCGAACGCTGTTCGGGGTTCTCACCGGTTCTTCACTCCATTTTCTGAAAGGTTGCGTCCACGGCGCGTCTCACCACGCCTGCGCTAGCCCTAAATTTTACTAGATTCTGCCCGAATCCAGCCATGCTTCGCTGTCGCTCCGCCACGAATTGTTTTGTGGTAACGTCGGCGTATGCGCGCGCCCGTTCTCGCTCTCGCCCTGCTTGTTTCGCTCGTCGCGCCCGCCGCGCTTCACGCCCAGCAGACCGAGCAGCCGCCCGCCGAAGAATTCGTCGCGAATCTTGCCGCCGGTCGCGTCGTCATCGCCGTCGTTAAAGACGCCATTGTCATCGCCACAATCGAAAATCCCATCGAAGTTCAGACGCATGTCCCCGCGCCCGTCCCGGTTTCGTCGCTACGCGCTGAGATTCTTCTGGGCGCCATTGATTGGCAGTCGCCATCTTCTCAACAGCAAATCGCCCGGCTTGACCAGGAACTCCCTCGTCTGCGCGGCTCGGTCGCCGCAGGTTCCCTCGCGAAATCGGCCCCTTCTCTCGGTGGCGGCGGAGCCGTTGCGAACGCCGAAGCCGTTGACCTCGAAGGTGTCGGCCAAGCCCTCTTCGAGCGGTTCAACGAAGTCACCCGAGGCATCCACGGCAAGATCGCTCTGCCGGTTGGCGAACCTCTCGCTCAGCTCATCGTCGCTGGATACGCTCGAAACTACGGCCCGGAGGTCTGGCTTCTCACTTTTGATGTGAAACAGGACATCCAGCGCGAGGATTACTACAACACCCACGTCACGCGCCCCACCTTCTCTCAATACTGGCCCACCGAGAAAGGTGAACGCCGGACGCTGATCGAGTTTCAGTATCCGCCCGAGAATCCCGCGCCCACGATCCTCGACCTGCTGAAGAACAAAGACCCGCGCATCGACAAAATCATCTCCAGCGACGCGAAAATGTCGCAAGTCGCTGGCTTGTTCGCGTCAGGAGATAGCAAACTCATTCTCGGCGTCGATGCTGTCCAGTTTCTTCGTGCGGTGATCGGCGCGATCTCCACCGAAAAGACGCGCATCACGGTCTCCACCATCACCGAAGATAACGGCTTGCAGTGGGTGCTTAAGCCGCCTGCCGAACCAAAGTTGCCTCCGCCGCCCGGCCAGAAGCAACCAGTTCCCGACCGGCCGTCGCTCCTCCACAACTAGCCCTAGGCTTTTCCTTCCGCCAGCTTCGCCTTCAGCTTGGCGTTTTTTTCGTCAACCGCCTTCGCCAATTCCTCTTTATGTTCCACGAGCTTCTTCGCGATCGCTGGGTCAGACAGCCCCAGAATCTCCGCCGCGAAAATCGCCGCGTTCGTCGCCCCCGCCTTGTCGATCGCCATGGTCGCCACGGGGATTCCGCCGGGCATCTGCACCGTAGAAAGTAACGCGTCCAGCCCGTTCAGCGAGCTTGTCCCCATCGGCACGCCGATCACTGGGATGGTCGTGTTCGCCGCCATCACGCCCGCTAGGTGCGCCGCAGCTCCCGCCGCCGCGATCATTACTTTCAGCCCGCGGCCAAGCGCCGTCGTCGCATACTCGTGCGCGCGTGCCGGCGTCCGATGCGCAGACATGATCTCGAGCTCATACGGTATTCCAAACTTCTCCAGTGCCTTGGTCGCCTCCGCCATCATCGGCAAGTCGCTGTCCGAACCCATAATGATCCCCACCAAAGCTTTCTTGTCTTGCGCGCTCACTCGTTGCTCTCCTTATATATACAGTTAGGCCGTCGCCAGCGCTTCCGCCGGTTCAGCCGCCACCTTTTGAATCAAATCAATCCTGTCGCCCTTCCGAATTCTGCCCGAGGTCACCACCCGGCAAAGCCATCCGCGCTGCCCTCGAAGCGCTTCCTCGAGGCCTTCGCGAATTTCCTCCATCCGGGGACATGGTTCGCAGCGAAGCGAGAGTTCGAACGTCGCCTCTCCAACCCGCAACTGCTGCCCAACCTCGAGCTTTAAGAAATCCAGCCCACGAACCACAAGATTCTCTTTCGTAGCGCCGGGCGCCAGCTCAAATTTCTCAAGCATCTTCACATCGACCAGCAGCACCTGCCGCTTGCTGCCCACCCGGCCGTGTATGCAGCCGCGAAGCCCCTTATTCTCAACGGCTTCAGCCGCTTCCACTTCTTTCATAGGGAACCGGTGCACCAGGCACAAGAAGATGTTCAGAATCTCAGCCATTCTGGGTTCCCAACGCCGCCTTCGTTCCCGCAGTTTCATCCGCCGCCGGCGCAGCGACTCCGATGTCCTTCCGGTAGTGCGCACCATCAATCTGAATTTTGTCCACTGCCCCGTAAGCCGCCAGCCGGGCCTCTCCAAGTGTCCCGCCGGTCGCCGCGACGCCCAAAATTCGTCCACCGTGCGTGTAAAAGCCGTCGTCCTCGTGCCGCGTCCCCGCGTGAAACACCGCAACTCCGCTCAACTGCTCCGCCTCCGGCAACCCTTTGATCTTTTTCCCCACCACAGGGTCTCCCGGATATCCTTCCGACGCCATCACCACGCAGATGCTCGCTTCCGGCTTCCATTTCGCCACCGACGCGTCCAATTTTCCCGTCGCCGCGTCGTAGCACGCCTTCGCGATGTCAAAATCGGCTCGCATCAATATCGACTGCGTTTCCGGGTCTCCCAGCCTGCAGTTGTACTCCAGCACCTTCGGTCCATCCGGCGTCAGCATCAACCCGAAAAAAATAAACCCGCTATACGCGATCTGCTCTTTCGCAAGCGCGTCAAGCGTCGGCTTCACCACTTCATTCAGGATTGTCGCTTTGAGATCCGCCGGCAGAATATCGTTCGTCGAATACGTCCCCATTCCCCCCGTATTCGGGCCTTGATCCCCATCGAACGCGCGCTTGTGATCCCGCGTCGGCGCCAGTGAAATAAACGTCTTGCCGTCCGTGAGAATAATGTAGGAGAGTTCGCGCCCGGCGAGCGCCTTTTCGAAGAGCACCTGCTTCCCAGCATCTCCAAATTCTTTTTTCTCCATCGCGCGCGTAATAAATTCAGACGCTTCATCCGCGGACGACGTCACCAGCACGCCCTTTCCCGCCGCGAGCCCATCCGCCTTGATTACCAGCGGATATTCCACTGCGGCGAGCGCCTTCCGCGCCTCATCGGCCGAGTCAAACACGCCGATTGTCGCCGCCGTCGGGATTCCATTCCGCTCCATGAATCGCTTCGCGAAAACTTTGCTTCCCTCGAGCTGCGCCGCCGTTTTCGACGGTCCCAGCAACAGTAAATTCTGCGCCGCGAATCGATCAGCGATGCCGTTCACCAACGGCAACTCCGGCCCGACGATTGTCAAGTCCGCCGCCAATCGTTCGGCCAAGGTCGCTGCCGTTCCCACGTCCGCGACGTTCAACGGAATGCACTCGAATTCACGCGACATTCCGCCATTCCCCGGCGCGCACCAAATTTTCTCCACGTCTTTAGATTGGGCCAGCTTCCAGGCGATCGCGTGTTCGCGTCCGCCGCTTCCGATGAGTAGGATTTTCACGGTGTGTTTTTGGAGATGGAAAGATACGGCGTGCCTCTCCGAGTGTCAACTATCGGAACGCTTCTTCATTGTTCTCGCGTCCGCTCAGCACTTGTGCGCCGTCGCGAAAAATGATTCTATTCTCCGCGTCCGCCCGCGCGACGCGCTCACTCATGGCCGAACTCTCAAACTCAAAAATCAAGCTCCTCCTCGAACCGTACGGTGTTGCCGCTTCCGACCATCTCTGCGAACAAGTGTGCATTTACACCGCGCTCCTTCTCGAGTGGAACAAACGAATCTCGCTCACCACCGTGACCGATCCCGCTCAGATAGTCCGCTTCCACTTCGGCGAGAGCATGTTCGCAGCGTCAGCGGTTCCCATACGGAATGGTCGGCTCGCCGACGTTGGTGCAGGCCCTGGATTCCCATCCATACCCATAAGTATGGTAAATAAGTCCATTTTCGCCGTACCAATTGAGTCCAACTCGAAAAAATCCACCTTCATGTCCGAGGTTGCTCGCAAGCTCTCTCTACCTAACGTCCATCCCTTTCGTGGCCGTATGGAAGATTACGCGCCTGCGGGCACAGACTTTGATTGGGTCATCGCTCGTGCGCTTGGAATGCATCGCGAACTGGTCGAGTGGGCCTACAAATCGCTAAATCCCGGCGGATCGCTCGTTCTCTGGCTCGGTGACGCGGATGCTTCTGAAATCTCGAAACTGCCTAACTGGACTTGGCACTCTCCGATCAAAATCCCCGGTTCCGATCGCCGCTTCCTATTGGTCGGCGAACGACAGCACTAGCTCTGTTCTGTTCCACGTGAAACGTATTGGCGCTCCGCTTGAGACTGTTTCACATGGAACATCTGCTGACTGCGCGCACGAACCCTGAGCTGTTCCTGTTTCACGTGAAACACCCGCGCAGATCGCATCAAAATAGTGCGGCAAAGCTGTTCCACGTGAAACAAAACCCGCATCCGTTCGCAAATCTCTTAGAATCTACCTTCCACTTAAAACAACTTCAGAAATCCACAACTTTTTGCCCCGTTCCACGTGAAACATCTTGATTCCATCGTTTTCCCTCTGTTACATTCCGCCACGCGAAGGAAAATCGAATTTGGCCCGCGTAATCGCTATCACCAATCAAAAAGGTGGCGTCGGTAAGACCACCACCGCCGTCAACCTCGGTGCCTCTCTCGCTGCATCCGAGCAGCGCACCCTGATCATCGACTGCGATCCCCAGGGCAACACCACCAGCGCCCTCGGCTTTCCCAAAGACCCAGCTCGCCGCACTCTCTACCAATCGCTCATCCTAGGCGAGCCCATCGAGCGCATCATCCTCGACGCCCAGGTCGAAGGCCTCGATCTCATCCCCTCAGACAAAAACCTCGTTGGCGCCCAGATCGAGTTGATGAACGTCGAGAACCGCGAGTACAGGCTCAAGAGCACCATCTCCGGCATCCTCGCCAAGTACAACTACGTCCTCATCGACTGCGCGCCGTCGCTCGACCTTCTCGCTGTCAACGCCCTGGCCGCCGCCGACTCCGTCCTCGTTCCGATCCAGTGCGAGTTCCTGGCACTCGAAGGCGTCGCCGAACTCCTCGACACCCTGATGCGCCTCCGACGCTCCATCAATCCGTCCCTCGCGATCGAAGGCATCCTTCTCACGATGTACGACGACCGCACCACGCTTTCCAAGCAAGTTTCCGCCGATCTCCGCAGCTTTTTCGGCGCGCAAGTCTTTGAAACCGTCATTCCGCGCAATGTCCGCCTGGCAGAAGCGCCCAGCCACGGCATGCCCGTCATGTTCTACGACATACATAGTAAAGGCGCCGAAAGCTATATCCAACTAGCCAAGGAGGTTATCGAGAATGCCCAGAAACGCATTGGGCAGGGGATTGAGCGCCCTGATCCGCGAGCCAGAGACGGAGCAACCGCTCCACCAGCCGTCGCAGCCGCAGCAGCTGCCGGCGCAGGAGTCGTATCCAGCTCCGCACCAGTCGCAGCCCCAGCCACCGTCGCAAGCAGCGACCAACCCGACCTCATACCAGTCGAGCCATCTCAGCCACACGCCGCCGAGCCCGTTCAACAATCCGTTCAGCAGCACGAACACAACGGGAGCAGCAACGGCGACGGCGGTAGCTCTGGCACCCAGTGAAGGCTTCCACTACGCCGACATTGACCTGATCGATCCGAGCCCGTATCAGCCGCGCACCCGCTTCCGCGAAGACGCGCTCGATGAACTCGCTCAGTCCATCCGTTCCAGCGGCATCGTGCAACCTCTCGTCGTCCGCAAGCAAGGCCAGCGTTATCAGCTGATTGCAGGCGAGCGCCGCTGGCGTGCCGCGCAACGCGCTGAGATGCATGCTGTGCCCGTCGTCGTCCGCGACGTACCCGAGGGTATGGCGATGGAGATGACGCTCGTTGAGAACCTTCAGCGCGAGGATCTCAATCCCATCGAGCAGGCGCACGCCTTCCAGCGCCTCACCGACGAATTTCACCTCACGCAAGAGCAAGTCGCCGAGCGCACCGGCAAAGACCGCACCACCATCGCCAATGCCGTCCGCCTCTTAAAACTCGAACCGCCAATCCAGGAACTCGTCGAGGAAGGGAAGGTCACTGCCGGCCACGCGCGCGCTCTTCTCGCCGTTACGGACACTGCCACTCGCCTCGAGCTCGCAAAGAAGATCGCCCGCGGCGGCATGACCGTCCGCCAAGTCGAGCGCCTCGCCACTCGTGTTCCACGCCCGCGCGAACATTCGGCAGCGTATTCGCCCGACCCGAACACGAAAGCCGCGCTCGAAGACCTACAACGCGAGTACGGCACCCGCACCATCATTCATCCGAAGCCCGGCGCCAAGGGCGGCGAGTTGGCGTTTGAGTACTACGACGATTCCGACCTCGCGCGCCTTTACGACCATCTCATGCGAAAATAATCCCCGCGCGATCGCGGCCGTCGCACCGACCGGCAACACGCGACAGTCCGCACGCGCCGGTACCGGGATAGGATATCGAATGGTTCTTAGTTGGTTCAAAGGTGACGCCAAGGATTCCGGCGAGTGGACCGGCTTCCTCGAGCGCGGCGTGAAACTCGAAGGCCGCCTCGAGACCACCGGCACGTTCCGCGTCGATTCTCAAATTAAGGGCACGCTCGTTTCAGGCGAGACCTTGATCCTCGGCGAGAACGCTCAAATGGAAGGCGACATCGATGGCCAGTTCGTCGTCGTCGCCGGCCAGTTTGAAGGCACGATCCGCGCAGCCTCCAAAGTCGAGATCCAGCCCAAAGCCGTCGTCAGCGGCGATATCTATACACCTTGTCTAATAATTGAACCGGGCGCTCTGTTCGAAGGCCGCTGCCACATGCTTTCGTCCAGCACTCACGATTCATCCCGCGCTCCCATCGCCATTGCCATCCGCTCCGTCGTCGCTCGCGCTGCCACGCAGCAGTCCTAATCTCGCCGCGCTATAATCCGAATCGCACGCGCCACCACGCCTACGTTTCACAAAAGGGAATTCGTCTTGCCCAACGACTCAAACGACGCAACCGCCGTCAACGCCTCCACTCCCGTCCGCCTCACCGCCACCGCCAAAGCCGCTGGCTGCGCCGCCAAGCTCAGCCCCAGCGTTCTCGAGGCCGCGCTCAAAGCGCTTCCCGCGCAGCACGATCCCAATCGCATCGTCGGATTCGAAACCAGCGACGACGCCGCCGTCTATCGTCTCGGTCCCGACCTCGCCATCGTGCAGACGGTAGATTTTTTCACGCCCATCGTTGACGATCCTTTCGAGTTCGGCCAGGTCGCCGCCACCAACGCGCTCAGCGACGTTTACGCCATGGGCGGCCGCCCCGTCTCATCACTCACAATTCTCGCGTTTCCCGCAAACGGCGATCCCGCCGTCCTCGAACAAATTCTCCGCGGCGGCCTCTCCAAAATGTCCGAAGCGAATTGCACCGTCGTCGGCGGCCACTCGATTCGCGATGAAGAATTGAAATTCGGTTATGCCGTCACCGGCACCATCCACCCGGACAAGATTTGGAAAAATGTCGGCGCACAGCCCGGCGACGCTCTCATCCTCACCAAAGCCCTCGGCACCGGTGTGATCTCCACCGCCATTAAGCAGCAGAAAGCCGAGCCCGCATGGATCGCCGCAGCCACTAAATCAATGACCACGCTGAATCGCGACGCCGCCGACGGACTTCACGATTTCGAAGCCGCGCATCCCCACGCGATCCACGCCGTCACAGACGTCACCGGCTTCGGCCTCCTCGGCCATGCTCGCGAAATGGCCATCGGCAGCGGCGTAGCGATTGAGATCGACCACGCAAAAATCGCTTATCTCGAAGGCGCCATCGATGCCGCCCGCGCCGGCTTTTTCTCCCTCGGTATGAAGAATAATCGCGAATTCGTCGAAGGCTGCGCCGACTTTGCGCCGACGGTTCTCGACGAATTTCGCGCCCTAGTCGTGGACCCTCAAACCTCCGGCGGCCTCCTCGTCGCCGTCTCCCAGCCACACGCAAACGAAGCCATCGCAGCCCTTAAAAATCGGTACGTGGACGCCCGCATCGTCGGCGCAGTGAAACCTAAGACCGCGCATCTCCTCTTCGTCGCCTAGCGTAACGTCTCGTCGCATCCACTGCCGCCGCGAGGCACGCGCAATCTCCGCGCCCATCGTGTAGAATTTTTTCTGCGCAGCGTCGCCGCATCGCGCACCCGAATTCAATCGCCCCATGGACACAATCACCCACGGCATCGCCGGCGCCCTAATCGGAAAAGCCCTCTTCTCCAAAGAAAAACGCGTCGTCCCCGTGGCCACCTTCGCAGCCGCCGTCGGCGCCATGTTCCCGGATATCGACATCGTCCGTTACGGCTTCTCCTCCGATCCACTCGCCATCGTCAAATATCACCGCGCCATCACGCATTCCTTCATCGCCCTTCCGTTCTGGGCCATCGCACTCGCGCTGCTCACCCGCGCGCTCTTGCCCTTCGTGAAACGTCAATTTCCAAAACTCGCCGATCTCGAATCTCCCTCACTCCCGCTTTTAACCTTCATCTACGCCATCGGCATCGCCAGCCACGTCCTCCTAGACGGCATGACCTCCTTCGGCACCCGCATGTGGACGCCGCTCTCCCAAACCCGCGTCGCCTGGGACATTCTTTTCATCATCGACTTCATCTTCACCGCGCTCGTCCTCGTCCCTCAGATCGTCGCCTGGATTTATTCCGACCGCGAAAAATCAAAGTCTCGACGCGCCGCGATGTGGTTCGTCTTCACTCTTGCATCCATCGCCGCGTGGTTTATCGCACGAAGTGTCGGCTTCCCGTTCCATTTCTGGATTGTCTACGTCGCCGTCGTCATCTTCGCAATCCTGTTTTTCGCGCCCGCCCGCCGCGGTTGGGGCTTCACCGTCGGCACTCCCGCGTGGTGCCAAGTCGGAACGATTCTCACGCTCCTCTATCTTTTCGCCGCCACCTACGCACACCACGTCGCCATTCATCGCGTCGCCGCATTCAGTTCCTCGCAAGGCGTCACCGCCAATCGTCAGGCCGCGATCCCTCTCCCTCCGTCTCTGCTCGATTGGGGCGGTGAAGTTCGCTCGCCCGACGGCATCTACCAATCGCGATTCGATCTGCGCAATCCCGATCCGCCGTCGTTCCGCTTCGTGCCGGATTCGCCGCCCAACGATTACGTCCTGCGCGCCATGCAGCTTCCCGAAGTCCAGCTTTACTGGCAGTTCGCGCGCTTCCCGGTCATTCGCACCACATCGGAATCTGGAAGACATGTTGTCGATTTCAACGAAAACCGTTTCATCGCGCGCCAGAATCCCGATAAAGGCCCAACTCCATTTTCTTATCGCGTCGTCTTTGACGATGCCGGCAACGTCCTCGAAGAAGGTTGGCAAGCCGACGGCCTCAACGTCCGCCGCATGTCTCGCATCCTGCCTCCGCATGGAAAGGAGCTGAAATGAAGGTCCTGATCTTCAGCGACATTCACGGCAATACGCGCCAGCTCGAAAAACTCGTCGCCACGCCCGCCGACATTTACATCGCCGCCGGCGACCTCTCCAATTTCGGCAAAGTTCTCGATCGTTGCGGCGAAATCATGAAGCCACTCGGCGATCGCGCCTGGATACTTCCCGGCAATCACGAAACGCACAAACAGACCGCCGCGCTTTGCGAGAAATTTGGCTTCACGGATTTTCACAGGAAAAAATTAAAGGTAGGAAACAGCAACTGGGCCGGTCTCGGCTACAGCAACGTCACCCCATTCCACACGCCCGGCGAATACACTGAAGATGAAATTGCAAAAGCTCTCGCCGAATTTGACGCCACGCCCCAGCTCAATCTAGTCGTCCATTTTCCGCCGCTCGATACCAAGCTCGACGAATTCGCGCCCGGCAAACACGCCGGCAGCGCCACCCTCCGCACCTGGGTCGAAAAAGAAAAACCGCAAACGCTCTTCTGCGGCCACATCCACGAAACCGCCGCCCTGACCGACACCCTAGGTGCCACAAAACTCCGCAACGTAGGCCCCGAAGGCCACCTCTTCGAAACGTAGCGTAGACTTCAGTCTGCGCAGTGTAGGCCTCAGGCGAGCACAGCGAGCTGTAACATAGACTGTCAGTCTGTGCCGCTCTAAGTCGCGCACAGCGCGATGTAGCTTAGACTTTCGAGTCTGAGCGGGACCAACTCTCAGTTGGTCCCGGGTTCAGCCATCTCCACTCCAGGGACCACGCCCTCCGGCCGCCTCCGCTCTCGCCTTTGACGTCATCCAGAGGCCGATTCATCGGCCGAAGGATCTCTCCCCGCTTCTGGTGCCGCACAACGCACACCTCCCCCGACCCACCACAGCCGTGCGCACTCAGATTGCCACTAGCTAATCCGCAGACAGAACGCCCGCAGCCAAACCGTCAGAACTTCTTACCCGCCGGATAAATCACAAGCCGCCTCTGATCCCCCACACCCTCACTCATAGTCCGCACTCCCGCGGCCCCCGCAAGCTCCAGGTGTATCAGCCGTCTCTCCCGCGGCGACATCGGATTGAACCTGTGCTCGAGCCCCGTCTCACGCACGCGCTGCGCGGCCACACGCGCCGAAAGTTTCAGCTCATCCAGCCGGTTCGCGCGCCACTCCGCAGCGTCAAACCGCACCCGGTCGTGCAGCCGCGGATCGAGCCGCAGCCACCGGTGCCCCACATGCTCGAGCGAGAGCAGCAAATCCGCCTGCTCCTCCAGCAAAAACTCCTGATCCGCACCCGTGAACGTCACCAAAATATCCCGATCGTTGGCGTTGCCGCCCACCGATGCCGGTTCGCTGATCTCGTACGCGATCTCGAGTCCCATCTCGCGCACCGCCAAATCCAGGTAGCGCTTAAGCTCGCTCAACACGCGCGCGTTATCCAGCTTCGGTTCCGGCTGCCCCGAATGTTCCCGCCGCGGCCCGCGCGATCCTCCGCCATGCGATCCACCACCGTGCGAACCCGACCCACCGCCACGCGACCCGCCGCCGTACGATCCACCAGAACGGGAGCCGCCGCCGCGCGAGCCGCCGCCATACGATCCGCCGTTTACCGGTCCGTCGATTCGATTTCCGTCTCGTGCTCTGAATTCGCGCATCACTTGTCGTCCGTCGGTTTGTTCTTGAATTTACTTCGCGATGGCAGCGGCTCAGTCTTGTTCAAATAATATTGCTGCGCAATCGCCACGATGCTGCTCGTGGACATATACAGATTCAATCCACTCGACAACCTGTAAAAGAAGAAAAGCATCATCAGCGGCATAAACGACATCATCCGCTGCTGCGCCGGATCCACCGTCGTCTGCGGCGTCATCCGGTTCGTCACAAACATCAGCGCCGCCATCGCGATCGGCAAAATATAATACGGATCCATCGCCGAAAGGTCGTGGATCCAGCCCAGCCACGGCGCATGCCGCAATTCGATCGCGCCGTTCAGCACGCGCCACAACGCCCACCAGATCGGCAGCTGCGCCAGCATCGGCAAGCAGCTTCCCAGCGGATTGATTCCTTCGCGCGAATAAATGGCCATCACTTCTTCGT
Source organism: Acidobacteriota bacterium (assembly GCA_013286165.1). Taxonomy (GTDB): domain Bacteria; phylum Acidobacteriota; class Terriglobia; order Acidiferrales; family UBA7541; genus Palsa-295. Next base: position 73,224 of record JABDGF010000005.1, read on the forward strand.
TCATCTTGGCCTTGCGCGGATCGTTCATCTTGAACTTCTTGTACTTCTCTTGAATCTGTTTGATCTCGGGCCCGACGCGCTGCATCTTCTGCATCGACCGCCAGCCCCGCATCTTCAACGGGAAAAGCGCGATGTTGATCACCAGCGTCATCAGAATGATGCACCAGCCCCAGTTCGGCACTTTCGTGTGAACCGTCTGCAGCACCCACAGCAGCGGCTTCGCCACCGGCTCCATCCACCCGAAATTCACCAGGCCCGTCAACGACGGCGTCATCTTCTCGAGGATTCCCAAATCCTTCGGCCCGATGTACGCGCGCATCGCGATCGGTCCCGGATTCGTCGAGCCCGCTGCCATCTGCGATTCCGGATCGCTCTTATCCGCCGTCCCTTTGTAGTCCTGCTTCCAATGCCACAGCGAAATGTTTCCCGTCGCTTCTGGAATAAACGTCGCGGTAAAAAATTGATCCTCGATCCCCGCAAACGCGAGCGGCCCATACTGAATCGCCGGCTGCCCCTGATTTCCAGACGTGCCAACTTTCTTCACCGGCAAAAGATTCAGCTTCCCGTCCGTGTTGTAGAAAACATTCAGATTCTGCGCGCCGTTGTACGCTTCCTTGTCGCCGAATCCACCGCGCCACGCCAGCGCCGAAGCCTGTGGCGCGCCGTCTTGCGTCACCGTCACCGTCACGTGCAGCTCGTAGTTATCGCCGAACGCGATTTTCTTCCGCACGTCGGTGTGCCCGTCGCTCCAGTGAAATTCAATGTCCGCCGGAGCCTGCACCGTTTGCGCCGCGCCCGTAACCGGAGTCGGTGTTCCGCCCGTCAACCCCGCGTGGCTCGTCGTCGTAATTTCGTACAGCGCCGAGTTCGCCGTCGCTTCCTGCTTCGCGTCGCCCAGCACCAGCGAGAAAGGCCATCCGAGCTGCTGCGCCACCGCGTCGTTCACCAAATCCAGCGGTTGCGGCGTCTTCTGATCGTCGAAATATTTATTCAGCTTCCACGAACGCACCACCGCACCGCGATTCGAAAACTCCACGGTGTACAGAGGACTGTTCACGGTCACGGCCTGCTCGGCGCCAGCCTGCGTTGCCGTCGCATTTACCGGCGCGCCAGACGCACCCGCACCGCTCGCCACTTTCGCGCCGGCCGCCGTCGCCCCAGCTGAACTCGTTGTTTGGGAATTAGCTGTTGCACCCGGAGCAGCCGCCCCAGGATTTTGCTGCGATGAATTCTGCGCACTCTGCGGCGGCACGATCGGCGCCGCAGGCTTATAGAAGTGCTGCCATACAAAAAGGATGATCAGCGCGCAAATGACGAAAACGATCCCGCGCTTCTGGTCCGACAATTCATCCACTGCGATGACTCCTCACTTCGGGGAAAAAATTATGAAGAACTCTCAGCGCCGCCGCACTCAGCGACAAACGCACGCCAATCGTAGCCGCCTACAATTCCTCCGGCTCCGGCACAGGATCGAATCCGCCTTTCACAAAAGGCCTGCATCGACCCAGCCGCTTCAGCGCCAGCCACGCCCCGCGTCGCGCGCCGTGCTTCTGCACCGCCTCTTGCGCGTATCGCGAACACGTCGGGTGGTACTTGCACATCCCGCCCAAAAACGGCGACAGAAAAATTTGGTACACGCGAATCAGAAACAGCAGCACCCACGCGCCCGCCGAACGCGCTTTCGCTCCAGCGCCGGACCGCACGCCTGACGAAGTACCCGCGCCCGTCCCCACACTAGATGCTACGTTCGCAGCGCCGTTCATGTTTCCTCGCGCCCGCTGCTCGTCCCGCCCGCGTCACGCGCCGGCCGCACCGCGCCAGCACCGCCGCTCGCAGCCACCGCCGGCGCCTTCTCTCGTGGAACCACCTTCACCAACTCCTCCACGAGCATCGCAAAATCCGCCTTCGCCACGCTCGACCGCGGATGGATCACCACATCCCATCCCGCGCCCATCTCCTGCCGGTGCATGCGTACAATTTCACGCAAGCGCCGGCGGATTCGATTGCGCACCACCGCATTGCCCAGCGCCTTCTTGATGCTCCATCCAAACCGGCTGATCGGGAGTCCATTCGGACGTACAAACAGCATGAACTGGCGGCTCGATCGTCTCCGCGCTTCCCGGTACACCAGGTCGTATTCCGACCGGCGCACAATCCGGCACTCTCGCGGAAAATCCAGCCGCGGCGGGTCAGACGCGCGTAAGTGCGTGGCGCCCCTTCTTGCGGCGTGAGGCAAGAACTTTCTTTCCACCTGTCGACTTCATCCGTTTGCGGAACCCATGCTTCTTATGACGGCGGCGCACATGGGGTTGAAAAGTACGTTTCGGCAACGCAAATCTCCTCTAATTTTTTCGTCCGCTCTCACGATCCCATCAAGGACGCGTCACTTCACGCGGACATCCCTCGCGCTTCACAGCGCGCCATCGACACCCCGGCGCCCACTCGCACGAACCATCAAGTCTAGACGACGCCTCCCGCCCGGTCAACAATTCGCGCGTCGGACAGCCTCCCAGGCGGTCCTCCTACGATCCCTCAATTCACTCCAGGCATCCATCGCCTCCGTCGCTCCCAACAAATCAGCGACAAAAGTTTGTGGCACAGGCTGGAATTCGCCTGTGTGCCTTCCTCGCCCCGTCACTTCTGCAGCTTCTCGTACTCCGCCTTCGCCTGAACGTAAACCGGCACATCGGGGTCCGCGTTCTTCCACAACCCCAGAAAATCCTGATACGCCGTCCGCGCCTTCGCCCTCAGCGCCTCCACATCCGCACCCGTCGCAGCCGCCGCCTGCGTCGCATACGCGCGCCCCAGCCCCAAATGCGCCAGCGCTCCCGTCACGCTGTTCGCCACAATCGGCTTGATATCGATCACCTTTTGAAAATCCGCAGCCGCCGCGTCGCCCTTATCCGCCTCCAAATTCGCCAGTCCGCTCAGATACGGACCAGCGCCGGTGATATCGACTTGAAAACCGCCAAGTTGGAAGGGCTTGTTCGGTTCGAGCGCGGTCAGTGCCTTGCTTGCATCGCCGGCGTGCAGCGCGATACCCGCCTCGATCATCGGTACGTACACCGACTTAGCGAGCGTGTCTTCTGGGAATTTCTTTTTTAGGTCATCGGCGATCTTCTGCGCGCCCGTCGCGTCGCCCGCCAAGCCCAGAGCGATTCCCCGGGCGGCGTCGATATCGCGGTTCGTTGCGATTCGCGATCCATCGTTCGCCCATTTCTTGGCGTCAGCCGCGTTGCCCACCAGCGCCTGCGTCACCGCGAAATTCACCGAATAAACCGCCGCCACTTCTTTCTCGTCCGCATGCTCCGCCGAGGCCACCGCATGCTCCACCAGCCCCTGGGCTTTCTTCAACTGCCCGCCGTAAGCCGCGGTATCCGCCTCCAGATACATCAAAACGTCTTCGAGCCCGGGCTTGCCGTTGGCCCACGCCACAGCCTCGGCCATCCCCGCCGAATCGCCTCTCACGAAATCAAGCGCGTACTGATTGGCGTACAGCGCCGCCGAGTCGAGGTTTTTGCGCTTCGCCTCCTCGACTGTGAGTCGCGCTTCGTCCAGCCGTCCGGCGACCAAAAATCCCGAAGCCAAATTTGAGTAGTTCAGCCCGCTTTGTGGGTCAAGATCCAGTTCCTCTTTATATATTGCAAGGGCTTTTTCCGGATCGCCCATCACCGTGTAAACGAATCCAAGGTTCGTTCGTGGCCCTTCGTCTCGCGGATAAGTTTGGATCCACTCGCGAAATGTTGCGGCGGCCTTGTCCAGGTCGCCGGTTACCATCATGTTATAGTGCGAGTCGATGTAGAGCCGCTCGCGCTCACTGGCGCGGTCCCGCAGCGCATAGGCCTTGCTTATATTTTCGTTGGATGAGCCCACTTCTCCCAGATTGCTGTACGCGGTCCCAAGCCGCGCATAGGCCATCGCGAAGTTAGGGTCAAGCTCCACAGCTCGCTTGAAGTGCGCCACCGCCTCCGGCGCGTCGTTACCCACGATCGCCCGATGACCCAGCGTGTATGCCTGCAGCGCTTCCAGCGAAGGAGTCGTCGCCTGCTCCAGCGGTGTGTCGTATTTCGCCAGGGTGTCGCGCGATTCGCCAAGTTTTTCGCGCAAACTCGACGACGCTTTCGCCAGCGCATCCAGCACGTGCGCTTTGTCCTGCGCCGTCGCTTGTTCCGTCGCCAGCGTCTCGCCCGACTTGCAGTTCACAGCTTCGAGTCCCACCGCGTACGAACCGCCCAGGCTCGCGATCGACCCTTCGATCACCGCAGCCGATGAAGTTCTCTCGCATACCTGCCGCGCCACATCGCGCGTCAATCGCGCGTCCGCCGCGAGGCCCATCATCTTCAGCGTCCCATCCACCTTGTCTTCGGAAACGATGTTCAGATACGGCGACTGTTCCAGTTGCGCCGCAAGCCCCTGCCGCAGTGTCCCGTCAAACACCGGATCGCCCGTCGTATTCGCAAAGTCCGCCAGCACAATCGCGTCTTTCGTGGTCAGTTTCGGCTTATTGAAAAAGAAAAAGTACCCCGCGCCCGCCGCCACCAACGCCGCCACGACTCCCCCAATCGCGAATTTCAGCCACGGCGCCTCCGACAGGCCCCCAGGCCGGTCGGAGTCTGCAGCCGCTTCAGCCGCCGCACTCGCACCCGCAGCAACCCGCGCCGATTTCTTCTTCGACGAATCGCTCCTCGCCGCCGCGCTCCCACTCGCCACGGGCGCCGCTTCCGTCACATCCACGTCCGTAGCGCTCGCTGCCGTCACCGGAGCGCTGAACCCGCTCGAGACGCGGCGCGAATCCGTATCGCGCTTCAGCCGCTGCAAATCCGTCCGCATTTCGCTCGCGTGCTGGTACCGCAGCGCCCGGTCCTTATCGAGCGCCTTATTCAGAATCGGTTCCAATTCCGCCGGCATTTTGGGATTCAGCCGCACCGGAGACACCGGCGCCTTATGCAAAATCGAATCGAAAATCGCCGCCGACGTCGTCCCCGAAAACGCCTGCTGTCCCGTCGCCATCTCGTACAGCACCACGCCAAAACTAAAAATATCTGTCCGCGCGTCCAGCGGCTCGCCCAGCGCCTGCTCCGGAGACATGTACGCCACCGTACCCAGCGCCACGCCCGGGCTCGTCAGGTTCGGCCCGTCGCTCAAATCGCCTTCGCCCGCTGTCGTTGTTCCCGTCTGCGAATTCCCATTCGCGCCTTGCACCTGTTTCGCGAGCCCGAAATCCAGCACCTTCGCCTGTCCGCGCTCGGTGACAAAAAGATTCGCCGGCTTGATATCTCGATGGATGATTCCGCGCGAGTGCGCCGCATCCAGCGCATCCGCAATCTGCGCTCCCAGGTCCAGCAGCGCGCCCAATTCCAACGGGCCCGCTGCGATCCGGTGCTTCAGCGTCTGCCCCTGCATCAGCTCCATCGCGATGTATTCGGTGCCGTTGTGCTCGCCGATTTCGTAGATCGTGCAGATGTTCGGATGGTTCAGCGCCGCCGCCGCGCGCGCTTCGCGCAGGAATCGTTCCAGCGCCACCTTGTCCGTGAGTAAATCCGTAGGAAGGAACTTCAGTGCCACTTGCCGCTCGAGCTTCGTATCCTCCGCTCGATAAACCACTCCCATCCCACCGCCGCCTAACCGCTCCACCACACGGTAATGTGCGACAGTTTGGCCAATCAACGACACACTTTCAGGCATGGGCGGCTGCATCTTATTTCGCCCCCCATCCTCTGTCAATCAACGCGTTAACCCACCTCTCCGCACCTGCTCGAGTGCGACAGGCTCTCAGCCTGTCTGCACCCCGCTCTCAGCGGGGTGTGCCTCAGGCGAGCACAGCGAGCTGTAACATAGACTGTCAGTCTGTGCCGGTTCCAGTCCCGCTCCGCGGGATGTAGCTTAGACTTTCGAGTCTGAGCGGGACCAACTCTCAGTTGGTCCCGGGTTCAGCCATCTGCACAAATCCACACCCTCTCAAATCGTGCACCACCATCCGTTACTGTGCTTTGTGTGGCATAGAAATATTTTCTGTGTGCCCTTCGTACCGCACCATCGCCGCCGCTCCCCACAGCTCACTCACCTCATCCGATACTTCCCGTTTCCACAGAACTCCAACAATTCCAAATTTCGCAACTCCTGCAACTGCTGCCGAATCTTCGGCCTCACGTTCCGGTTGTTGGGACGCAGTCTCGCCAAATCGCCCTCATGCTCATAAACATCCGCCAAA
>JABDGF010000006.1 GCA_013286165.1 Acidobacteriota bacterium
CTGCTCCAGGCGCGCGTCACCACGCAACAGGATCGGCAGCGGTTGCGGCTGCGGGGCGCTCATGCGGGCATTCTACCTCTCTCCGCTGCGTACGCGGGCGGCTCTGATATAAAGGTCGGAGCAGGTGCAACGTTGCAGTTTGAAGAAGCGCTCGCTACGTTTCGAGATTTTCTGATCGCGCAGAGGTATCCGCCCGACGTGACGTGGATAACGCCGTGCGACATTGTGCTCGCGGCGCCCACGAGGGCTTACGTGAAGCTGCCTGTGCCCGACGCGAATGAAAAGGCTGTGAGCGCGCTCTTCGGCGCGGCGAGTGTCGGCTTGGACGACGCCGTCCGCGAACTTGGGCTCGTGTTTCAGGCCGTCGGCGCGAGTGACGATCGCACTTTTGCCTACGCGTGGCGTCCGGCAGACCTGGAGCAGGCGCGGCGCAATCTGGTGCGGCGCGGGCTGAAACTTTCTATCGCGGCGCGCGAGAGCCGGTTGTGCGTCATTGAAGTGCGCGGAGCGCTGCGTTGGCGCGCGCTCCGCTATTGGTATCGCCGCAACGACAGTTCCCAACTGATTGAAAATCGTTAACGCAACGCATCGGGACACAGACATTTGTGTCTGTGGCACAGGCGCGAACGCCTGTGCCACTGGCAGGAATGCCCGTGCTACGCCGACGGCCTGGGAGGCTATCGGACGCACGCCGCGCTGACGTGCGCGAGGAAACTTGGGAGCGCGCGGGAGTTGCGTCCATAGCGTGGCGCGTTATGATGCAGCGCATGTCGCCGGCCAGTAAACGCGTGAGCGCGTCATTTCACACGGTGACGGACGCGAAGGAATTTCTCGTGGGCCGCATCCTCGATCAAGCGGACCGCGAGGGCGCACCGCTCACCGAGGTGGAGCGCAAGATGCTCTACTTCACCGAGCGTCACGCTCAAATTGACGGTATGTCTGCTATTTCCGACGAATTCGACCGCGACTACGATCAGAACGCATACGAAAAAAAGATGGCTGCGCTCGCGCATCGCGCCTACAAGCACGACAAGCGCCATGATTCCGAGGCCGCGCGACGCTGGCTCTCTGCCGCAAGCCACATGAAATCCGAGGATCACTACCTCACGGTGATCCTACACAAAGCCGGCGTCCCGAAGCGTGACAAGAGCAAGATGCAACTGTTGCTCTTCGCCGCGGTTCTCGCGCTGGGCTTCGGCTATTTGGCAGCGGCGAACTATGTTGACAGGCGGCTCGGACTCGCTCAGCGATCGTCTTACGGCCACAGCTCGACGAGGTCGAGCGGTTTTCTCTCCATCGTATTGGCGGGAGTGGCGGCGCTCATTTACTTTTACATGTATTTTTTCATGCGCGGCCGGCCGGGTGTTTGGCCGCTGGGGCGAACGGCGGCCACGCGGCCGTCGCCGTCCACGGAGCTCGATCACGCGATGGACGCGGTGTATCTCGCGGAAGTCGCGCGCGAGTCGCATCATCGCCGCGTTGGGCTGATCGTGCTGCTGGCGTGGTGCGCGATGATTGGATGGATGTGCTGGCGCACGGCGTTGCTCGCGTGGCCGGGCGTGCAGCAAATCGGATTCGTCGCATGGACGCTCGTCGCCGCCGCCGCGATCGCCCAAACCATCTCGCCTGATTGATTTTTCACGCGTCGGACAGCCACCCTGGCGGTCCTCTTACGATTTCCGACGCAAATCCTGGCAAGACTCATGCTCGGCCCACAAAGCAAAATTGCTGCGGCTTTGAGTGGCACAGGCTGGAGTTGGCCTGTGTGCCTTTGATTTAGTGTGACTACAAACTGCACACAGGCAACAGCAGCCTGTGCCACATGCGTGTCTCCTTAACTGTGTTTCGTAGGCCGGCATAGATTATTGCCAGGATCGGGCGTGCGAGATCGTAGGACGACCGCCAGGTTGGCTGTCGGACGCGTGCGGACGCGCGCGCGACAACACCTCCGGCGCGTGGGGCTGGGCCGCGCGCCGGAGGTTTGCCGCTCACCGCTACTTCACGTGCAACGCAACGCGGTGTGGCGCGCTGCGCTTACAACTTCGCCTGCATTGTTAGACGCCGCGTCTAGTACAACTCCCGCTTCGCTTCGTCCGCCTCTACGGCCATCTGCTGCAGCAGCTTCAGGAATTTCGGCTGCTGCCCGGTGAATAGTCCGCTGGCAATGAATCCGGCGATCGCCGCTCGAGCTCCCGCCAGCTCGTCTGTGACCGGACGAATCACCGCGCAGTGCGGCAGATTCGGGCTGATGAACTCGCACGGCACCGGGAAAATCAGGCTCGGCTGAAACTCCGGACCCTTGGTGAAGAAATCCGGGAACGTGAGTCCGCCCGACGACACCGGCGCCACCGGCCCTTGCACACCATTGCCGGCGAAATCCACCCACTCGAGAAAGTGAGCGACTTCGTCGCCGCCAATGGCCTGCGTGATGCGAAGCGTTTCGAGGCTGCTCGCTTTGTGGCCCATCGCCTGGTACAAACTCGATCCGCCCTGCTCGATGGCTCCGAAATGGAATGCAGCGGTGTTGGCGATGATCTGAATGTGATTCGGATCGTTGAAGTCGGCATTGGTGATGGGAATCGCGGTGCGATTCGTGATGGTGATCGCTTGTGGGAACGTCGCACCGAAATCCGGATTCGTGGCGCTGCGGTAGCGCAGAAACCAGCTGGTATCGACGTTCAGATGCATGAGGTTCGTGAGGCGGCCGATATTTTGCGCGCCCGATGCGGTGCTTCCCTGCAGCGTGCGGAATTGGTCGAAGTCCACCGGCTCGGCGCCCTTCCACTCCAAATATTTATTTAGAAAGTTGGCGTGGCTGATTTCATCGAGCGTATTGCTCGTTATGTATTGCGGTCCGTCGCCATCGAGCTGCGAAAGCGCGTTCTGGTAGGCGTTGAGCGTTTGGCCCGGATCGGTTTCGATGGGCATGCCGCTGGTGAGGCCGCCAAGTTCTGCGTACTGCTGCCACAGGTCGCTTTCGATGAGTTCCGCTGCGGCCACAAATCGCAGAATCGCCGTGTCGCCCCGGTTCAGGCCTTCGTTCGATTCGGAATCGGACCGCATCGTGCTGCCAAATACCGCTTTCGCGCCGCCCGCGAATACGGTTCCCAGCGTGGCCGCGCCTGCCGCGAGCGCTCCATTGCGCAAGACGGCACGGCGATTCATCACCGTTTTTTTCGTATTCATAAAGCTCCTCGTTGTGTGTCGGATGTGGGGTGGTGCTGCTCGAACACTGAGGTCGAGGGACGAACTACTTGTCACGCGTGCGTCTCGAAGATGTTTCTTCGTCGCATATTTTTGTGTGCGCGGCGTCGGTGACGAAATGATGACGCGAGTGTGAACGCGTCGCGCGTCGGACAGCGGACCTGGCGGTCCTCTTACGATCGGTCCGCGCGGCGCGGAAGAGAATCGGGCATGAGTACCCGGGCTACGCCTACCGCACGGTTGGCTGTCGGGCGCGAACTCCAGCCTCTGCCACTCAAGTGAACTCGCGCGTGCCGGATTTTGAAGTTGCCGGTAAGAACCGCGCACGCGCTGGACCACGCACTGACGAGCCATCTCCTACCGCTCGCCAACGCAAGCGTCTATCGGAGTGCGGCGGGTCCGGACGCCGCTTTTCCGCACACCACTTCTCTACATACTTACACACGGCCGAAGGCCCGGCACACACTCCACGCAGTCGCCGCGGCCGCACTCACACCAGCGAGAACACCCAAGGAACTCGTTACGCCATGGCGCGCTCGGCGCGTGATCGATGTGCGCGCGTGTTGGATTGAGTGAAAGCGGCGTTAGGACCCGCCGCACTCCATAGCAGTTCCGGTACGCAACGATTTGAGGTGGCGGGTCGAGTGCGGCACCGGTGCGTCGTGCCCATACCGGCGAGGCGGCTGAGTAGCTCGCATGTGCCCTGTTGTTGTGGTATATAGTGGCGCAACGATTGAGCCACCTTCGCCGTCCTTCCAACGGCGCGCAAGCCCCCGAAGCCCCAAAGGAGTTTCTATGTGTGCTCGGCCGACGAATCGGGCGAAGGTGATTTCAATTGGTGCGGGCGTGGCAGAAGCGGCGGAACACGCGGCGGCGCCATCACTCACGGACGAAGGTCTCGCGATCGACACGCTGATCGTGTCGCACATCGATCCGGTGGAGGAGCCGATGGAGCGCGGCGACAAAGCCGCGCGAGCGGCGCGCAAGCACAGTGCGCGTGGGACAGGGCCCAAGCCCTGTCCTCCGACGCCTCGTCGCGCCGCCAACGCGGACGACGACTTCGCCGATGAAGACGCGCAGCCGCTCGTCCGCCGACGCCCCGCACCGCGCTACGAACGCTCCCACATCCGCGAAGCGAAACTTCCCTACTACATTCCGAAACCGCGCGTGTACACGAAGAAGAATGTGCGGCACGCGCTCACCGGCTACTACATCTCGCGCGACACGATCTACGGGCCGGAGCGTTCCGGCGAATTCTACGTGCGCGACGCGTGCATTTATCTTTCGCGGCGTTCGCTCGGCACGCGCGCGGATATTCCCGGCGCGGCGGCGCGCGAACTCGGCCGCACGCTCGGCGATCTCGCCGGAGTGCCGCGCGCGAGCGGCACGGTGGCCAATCGCGTCGCCGGCCGCAATGCGCCGCCGATCCCGACCGGCTATTTCACGATCAATGGGCGGATTTACGGCGGCGTGGGCCTGGCGTCGGACGCGATTGCCGGCACACAGAAATGCTCGGCGCAACTCGCGAAGGGAGAATTTCGCATCATCGGCAATTTGATCTACGGCCCGCCGGGCCGCCGCGTGCCGTGGCTTACAGCCACGGCGGCGACGACGGCGAAGCCGGCCGCAACTCCGGCCGCACGCGTGCGCCGCACAAAAGCCCAGCGCCGCCAAGACCGCACCAAAGCAGCGTAGCTTGTCAGCCGCCGCGCACGATGCTGGCAACCAGTGCGGCGCACCTCGCACACAATAGCTGAGTCAGCTTGTGGCACCTGTTTCTCTCCGCAAGTGTGTTGAGTAGGCCGGCATGGATTATTGCCAGGATCGTCGCGCGGGACTGTCGGACGCGCCTTCGGTGCACCCGTGCAGGCGCGCGGTGCGTCTTACTGTGCGAAGGAGCGCGCGCCGTGAGAAGGTTCGCGCGCATGGAGGAACTATGTACCTGATCGCCCCAGCCCGCAGCGTCGAATCGAATCAACCGCCCAACTCGCACTCGCGTTCGCGCGCGAAACGCGGCGTCGCATTTATCGCGCTTTTCGTAGCGGTTGCTCTCGCACCGCTCGCGCTCACCACACGGCATGCCGACGCAGCTGCTGCGTCCGCTTCCAGCGCGTCCACTGCGACGGCACCGAAACCGGCGCAAGGCACGCCAGCGCCGGCCGCAAAAACCAACGCCGATTACCCGGTCACCTTCCACGTCGTCAACTCCTTCCTGCAGCCGGCCACCGCGATCAGCACGATCGAGGTGACCATCGACTCCGACCCGACGAGATACGAATACTGGGGCGACACGCGCGGCGGCATCTTGACGCCCGGCGATTATCCTGCGCGCGATTTTTCGAAGAGCGGCACCTCGCCCGGTTGGACGAAGCACGTCTACCGGATCCTTTTTCCCGACGGCAAGACGGGCGACTTCACGCTGTGCGGACAGTGGTCGGACCAGAATTAGGAACGCGCGCCGCGTGTTGAATGGTTCAACGTGGGCTGGATTATTCAACGCATGCGAAAGCGCGCCAGTGTGCGAGGCTGTGACGCGCGCGTTGCGACCGACAGCGGCCGCAGTGCAAACGCGCCAGTTAGCGCGGGGCGAACGCCATTCGCGGTTTGGGCCTCGCGTTGCATGCACACAGCCAGCAGCTCACGCACGATGGAGGACGAGATGGCGACGAAAACGAACAAAGCGTCCAGCGGCAAGAAGTTGAAGAAAGTCTCCCTGAAACCGGTGAAGAACCTGACCACCACGCAGTCGTTGCTGAAGATCGACGGGATTAAAGGCGAATCGACGGACTCGAGTCACAAGGATTGGATTGAGTAACGAATGGCGGCGAATGGCAGCACGGTGATGTAGTAGCAGTTGGTATGGCAGATGATCGCAGCAGCTCAAGCTCACAAGGAGACTACGATGCCAAAAGCAAAGAAGGCCACCAAGCACTCACGTAAGCTCGCCGCCGGAAAGAAATCCGAATCGGTGAAGCCGCTCAAAACGAATATGAGCGACCTGCATGTCACCAAGCCGGTGGATGCGCCATCGGCGAATCTTTTTAAATAGCCCGCCACTGCGCGCGTGGAAGCGACGGCGATTGCGCCGTCAGCCCACAGGCGAGCGGCTCGGATCGAAATCCGAGCTGCTCGCTTTTTTTTGTGCTATTGCCCCATTGCCGCGCCGTTCACGTAACCACCTAAAAGCACGCCGCGCGTTCCACTTGACGCGCAGCCGCCGCCCAGCTTATCTTTTCCTCAACGTGGCATAGTTCGCGCCGGGCCTCTCGAAGCATCACAGCCGGACGCGCGCTATGGAAGGCACGAGCGGCGCACTCCCCGCCGTCTCGAACAACGACCGTAGCACCACCAGCAACGAGCAATTCGCGGCGTCCCTACCCCAGGCGCCCAACGGATCCGTGTGCCTAACACAAAGGCCCAATCATGATTCGCGTTTTCATCGCCGACGACTCCAAAGCCGTGCGCATTGCGATCCGCCGTCTGCTGGAAAGCCATTCCGATATTGAAGTGGTGGGAGAAGCCAACGATTACGACGAGACGCTGAGCCGCCTGAAATCGGCCAAGCCCAACGTGCTGGTTTGCGATTTGCGCATGCCGGCCAGCGCGAAATTCGAGCCGGTGCAAATTGCGGAGCTGGCCCGCGCCTGCCAGTGCGTGGTGATCGCGGTCACCTTCGCCGAGCTGGACGACCGGCTGCGCGAAGTCGCACGCCAAATTGGCGCCGCCGAAATTCTCACCAAGACCGACCTGTACGACACCCTGGTCCCCGAGATCCGCGAAGCCTTCAACGACGAGCCCCTCGACCTGCACGCCCGCGAAGGCGGCACACTCACGTAGCCAGCAGCATAGGCGATCCCGCCTGTGTGCTTTTCGCCTTTGACGTAATCCAGAGACCCGTTCACGGGTCGAAGGATCTCTCTTCGCCGTTGACGTTGCCGCGTGGCCCGACGCAGTGCTCCTGAATCTGCGCCAAAAGCCGGGGAGAGATCCTTCGGCCGATGAATCGGCCTCTGGATGACGTCAAAAGCAGGAAAAAACGCCGCGCCTAGCGCGCTTTCTTCTTTACCTTTGGTTTTGTCTTCGTCGCCGCCTGGCGCCCACCCATCTGCACCTTCTCGAGCGCGTTCAGCTTCATCTGCTCGGCTTCGAGCCGCGTCCGGTAACTCGCCACCATCTCCGGCTGGCTCAGGGTGAGCTGTGCGACCAGTTCATCGACGACCAGTCGCTGCTCGCGGATCGCGCGTGTCTTGGCTGACATTTTGGAAACGCTAGGTTTTTTGGGCATAGGGGCTGGGGTTTGTTTAGACAGCGTATCACGATAAGCTGTGCATCTGTTTTCGGGATCGCGAGCGCGGGGCCAATCCGGTCGCGCGCGCATCATAGGCCAAGGAGAATTGAAACCACCACGATGACGAAACGCCCGAGCCCCAACGAAGTGCCTCAGAACGCCTCGCCCAACCAAACTCAGCAGGAAGAAGATGTCTTCACCGCGCACGCCGAGCCCGTCTCGGACACGCTGATGGTCGATCTCGCCGGCACCTGGCGCATTTTCGAGTATCGCCGCGAAGGTGACGCCATCGTCAAAGGCAAAGTCGTCCGCCGCCGCGATTCCCAAGCCACCCTGCAGACCCGCGGCAAGCCTGCCCGCTTCGACACCAAACAGGACGCCATCGCCTACGCGAAACGATTCCTCACCGATAAGTGACGCACCACCGCGACGCGGCACGGCCTTCACTCACAAAAACGCGCAGTTGACTTCCACCTCGCCCCGGCGGTAACGTCGCCGCACCTGAACTGGCTGTGTGGTAGGGCCCCCTGTCCCCCGAACGCACTTCATACCCACAATTTCTCTGGAGGATTCTATGAGCACGCCCGCCGCTGCACTAAATATGGACAAACTGAACGCATTCGTCGGCCGCTTCGTCGCCGATCTGGGAGCGACCGTCCACGCCGGCATGGTCGTCATCGGCGATAAACTCGGCCTCTACAAAGCGCTGGCCACCGGCGCGATGACGCCCGCCGAACTCGCCGCCGCCACGAAAACCGACGAACGCTACATCCGCGAATGGCTCTCGTCGCAGGCCGCCGGCGGCTACGTGAATTACGACGCCGCCTCCGGCAAATTCAGTCTCGACGCCGAGCAGGCCTTCACCCTCGCCAACGAAGACAGTCCCGCCTTTCTGCCCGGCGGTTTTGAAACCGCGATCGGCTCTCTCGCCGCCGTCCCGCGCATCACCGAAGCTTTCAAATCCGGCGCGGGCATGGGTTGGAACGAGCATTCCGAATATGTCTTCCACGGCTGCGAGAAATTTTTCAAGTCCGGCTACATTGCGAATCTGGTCTCGAACTGGATCCCCTCGCTTTCCGGCGTGAAGGAAAAACTCGAAGCCGGTGCGAAGGTGGCCGATGTGGGCTGCGGCAAAGGCGCTTCCACGATCCTGATGGCCAAGGCCTTCCCGAATTCGCACTTCACCGGCTTCGACTATCACACCGGCTCGATCGAAGGCGCGCGCGCCACAGCGAAACGCGAAGGCGTCGCCGCTCGCGCAAATTTTGAAGTCGCCGCCGCCAAGCAGTTCCCCGGCACCGGCTACGATTTCATTGCCGTCTTCGATTGCCTGCACGACATGGGCGATCCGGTCGGCGCCGCGAAACACGTTCGCCAGGCGCTCGCGCCCGATGGCTCGTGGATGATCGTCGAGCCGTTTGCCAACGACGAGTTGAAGGACAATCTGAATCCGGTGGGCCGCGTGTACTACGGATTTTCGACGCTGCTGTGCACGCCGTGCTCGCGTTCGCAGGAAGTGGCCGCGTGCCTGGGCGCGCAGGCCGGCGAAAAGCGCATCCGCGACGTGGTGACGGCCGCCGGCTTCACGCGATTCCGCCGCGCCGCCGAAACGCCGTTCAATATTGTGTACGAAGCCCGGCCGTGAATTTGCGGCATGAGGTGGGGTAGCAGGTGCGTTTGGAGTGCCGGCATTTGTGTCGATTAGAACGGGAAGTTTTGTTGGAGGGATGGGAGTTCGGTGCGTTTCTAATCGGCAGGCACTCCGATTAGAAATTATCAACTGGGTTGCAACTGGGAGACGCGGGGCACGTTCGTCGGCGACGAACTGTGCCCCCTTTTTTTGAATTCGCGTGGGCGCGAATTCAGCTGGAAAGCCTTTGAGTGTGCTGCTCCGGGTGCGCGTGTGAGGGGCGGCCGGATTTTGTGCCATTTAGTGCCGATTAGAACGGGGCGCTGTCGTTTGTTTTCTGCAAGTTACATCAAATTCGAATCGCATCGAGTACACATTAGAGTTCGAACCGAAGGTGATTTTTGCGGTGGATACGGATGAATTGAGGGATGGAGTTGCGGGGATTGCGAATGCGCGTTGCGGGAAGTACGGATTGAGTGCGGGGGCAGAGCTTCGGGAGTTACGGGTGAGGGTTCCCTGTTCGCCTCCGGTCACCATGTCGCTCCGATGGTAGCTTTTAAATCTTCGACGGGTGTATTATAGCATGTAGTAACTCGAAAGGCAAGACGGTAAAGCTTCGAGTTGGAGCGACGGAGGCAAGCCGCGCGCCCTAAATGCCCGGCATGTAAGCACGCCCTGGTGGCTGGCCGGCAGCTGCCCGGCCTGACCTGCCCGTATTGCGGGACTGAGCTTGTGACGGCTCGGTCGACGCAATATGCCGTGGCCCTTTGCACGGCCCTTCTTTTGGGGCTGGGGATCGGATTAGGCAACTGGACGAATCCGCGATCACTGGTAATCGGATACTTGATCTGGTATCTCCCCTGCGCGGTCGCGGCAAACGTTCTTGCCCGGTATTTGCTGCCTCCCCGCTATGCGATTAAACCCCGATGGATTTCCAGGCTTTTGGGGTGAGGCCTGCAACTGGCCGCGCGCGGAATGCGACATGCCGATGATACCCACCAATTAATTTGACGCCTCAGCCGCAAGACCGGCGCGGTAACCGCCGGCCGAGCCGCACGCCGGTTCTCACGGGTCGCGGTCCCTCCACCTCTTGTTGTATCCCCGCAACCACCGCCACGCCGGCACCGCAAATATCAGGAAGAAAACTCCCACCCTGACGTACCACGGAGCGTACCCGAGGTAAACGAACGGTATGGCGGGCAACGCCATAATTCCTCCCTACGTCAACGGCAACCGCAGCGCCCAGGCCGGCGAAAATCGCATTCGCGACGTGGTGACCGCCGCCGGCTTCACGCGATTCCGCCGCGCCGCCGAAACGCCATTCTATATTGTGTACGAAGCGCGGCCGTGAATTTGCGCACAGCGCGAACTCACACGTTCCCCTCCCCGCCTTTGACGTCATCCAGCTTGCCCTGAGCACAGCGTAGGGAGACCCGTTCACGGGTCGAAGGATCTCTCTTCGCCTCTGCCGTGGAATAGGCACGTTGTGCCAATGGAGTCAGGCTTCGCGGCCCGACGCAGCGTTCCCGACCTTAAACCGCGCCCGAACGGGATGATGATCAACCCGCTCGACAAACTTCTCAGCCGCGCGGCCGACGCAATGAACGCCGAGCATTCCGCGCCCCACCAAAATGTTTATGTGGGACGCGTCTCGCGATTGGCGGTCGTCCGACGGACTGTTTGGAAGCAGCAGCCTGCCACCGCCTTCACTCCGCTTCACTCTATCGCGGGCATCACTAACTTCATTGGTTAGGTCCACTTTATGGTAAGCTACCGCAATGTATACGTACAAATTTGTAGGACTGCAGCGAAAAGATAGTCCGACACGCTTCTTCTACGGGAGCCTTCCGGCGAAGCCGGAAATTGGCCACACACTAAGCTTCAAGTCGGGCAATCGATATCGCGTAATTGCCGTCGAGGGCAGAGGACTTGTCGGCAAGAACACCGACGACGATCTCGACAACCAGAAAGAGTTAGCGTGGGCAGAAATTAATAGAAACGAGGCTGTTCCCACGGTTCAACTCCGCTCGGTCGGACGCGTACTGCCCCGCCCGCGACGTGCACCTCAGGGGCAGCGCCACCCTGCAACCCTAGCTAAGGGCGCGGCGGATGCGTCCTTTAGTTTCAAAAAAGACCGCGAATCAGCGATGGTTCTTCGGGACCCAGCTTCGCTGGCTGACATTCCCGCAACTGGCAGATCTTTTGAATACGAGGAATTGAAAGAACAGAGCCAGAAAAATAAGAAGGCCAAATACGGCCGGCGGGCAAAAGCGAAAAAACCCTGACGCTGCTACACTCGTGCATTAATATGGCAGAGGTTGTGAAAAATACCGAATGATGCGGCCATCCGGTTTCGCGTGAGGGACGTGATGATCACGACTTTCGTACGTCCTTGACGTACACTTTTCCAAATGCCACCAACTGTAAACGAGATTGTTCTTTTAAGCCTCGCGCTTTATGTGCTGGTAATTGTCGTCGAGGCGGTTCGCAGCCGCGACTTTGGTTCCCGCTTGTGGCGCCAGGTGGCTGGCATTTTGATAGCGGCTTCAGCGCTTCATTGGGTTACTGGATTCCCTTTCGCACGGCAGGCGTTCGGTGCCGACGTCGCCTTATGGCAGATTCTCCTCACCGCAATATGTGTCATCTTGGGCATCGCCGCCAACGGGGCGTATTATCACAGCGGCACAGCGTGGGCGCCGATCCTAAAGCCACTACTTCTGTCTCCGATCGTGGTTGGTCCACTGATTATGATCATCAACCCCGAAGCAAGCAAACGGGACGCCGCCGTTTTCTACTGCGTGGCATTCCAGAACGGTTTTTTCTGGCGGTCGGTCTTTAAGAATGCCAAACCCAAGCCTCTCAACAATTAGTCGCTGGATCGTCGCGGCCATAATATTTGTGGCAGCACCTTTCGTCGCAGTCGGACAGGACCAACCGCCCGTACAGCAGCAATATAGAAAATTCTTTGTCCACTACGTCGACAGACGGTCGTTGTCCGAGAAAGGCCTGAACCTGATCGGGCTTACGGCGAACGACGTGGGCCGTAGTTTTGCCATCGTTGCTGGCGTTTCTCATTACCCTCGACTCCCTTCCGGACAGCGGGATCTCCGTCCTGCTGAGGTCGATAAAAGGGAGTTAGTCGCATATCTCACAAATGAAGAGCTGTTTGATGAAATTGTTGTTCTGTGGGATGAAGAAATGACGCAGTCGAATCTCGACTATTTCTTGAAAAGCTACTTTCCCGAGCGGCTAGAGAAGTTCCCGAAATCGCGATTCCTATTTGCTTACAGTGGACATGGCTTTCTGGATGGTGACAGGGGCTACGTTCTCACGAATGGTGCAACGAGTTTTACAGACAAAAGGAATGCGGTCGACCTTGCAACTATTAGGACAGACCTTAACAGCGATATTGAGGCCGGATATCAGGTACTGGCGCTCATAAATTCGTGCAACGGCGGAGCATTCCTAACGAGGACTTCGTTCGGAAACGCCTACATACCGAAACACCCGGGCGCACACGCGATTACAGCTGGAGCGAGCAGCGAAAGGGCCTGGTCGGATAAAGCAGTCGGCTCCGGAAGCGTCTTTTTTGAGAAGTTGCTCTCCGGACTAGGCGGCGCCGCAGATAGAATACCAGACGGCGGAGATGGAATAATTACCGTTAGTGAACTTTATGCATATCTTCGCCAGGAAGTGGAATTATCCACCGGTCAGGACCAAAACCCTCAACTCGGCGACCTCTCCGCAAATCAAAGCGAAGGCGAGTTCTTCTTTCTTAATCGGAATCGCCAAATCGCTGCGAATCTGGTGCCGGCGTGGAATCCAGTAGAGCGAACGAGCATGGGTACGGACGAGCGGCAAAGCAGCTCAAGCGACAGCCAGATACCGCCAGGGGACGCGCTGAGAACATTCGGCGCGGATTGGAAATCGACGGCAAATGGGTCGGGAATGTACTACAACGGAACATTCGGCGATTCTTCATATATTCAGCAAGCCTTCGACGGCGTTCTCCACGTCGAGCTATCATTGTCCCAATCGAACGCGCGATATGAGCGAATGCAATTTCGGTCATCGCCGATCAATAAGAGCTATGGTGCGGACTTATCGCCCGGATTCGGGCGCCCAAACGTTCACGTTGATCTGAACCTGGTTTACACGATTAGCGTATTCCTTACCAAACCCACTGCTTTGCTTCCGATTCAGCCTGTGGCTGGTGGGGCGTTTAAGGTGTCGCCTTTCAGCTCATCGATGTGCCAGTGGCAGTGTTTTGAAATCGAGATTACGGGGACGTGGATCGCGAAAGCCGGTGGTCACGAGTACTATGGAGACATCCAGCCAATAACGGAAGGTGGCGCTGGCGCGTCCGTCGTCGCGACGCTGTGGGTAGATCCGCACCATTTCCCGACCGAAATCGCTGTCACGAGCATCGATTGGAGCGGCAATTCGAACAATGTTACCAACATGACGTTAATTGACACCACTATCGAGGATGTACCAGTGAAGGTTTTTCTCACCAGCGTGAGTTTTCCCAATCTCAAAGGTCCACAATCGTTGATGAACTCGGATAAATGAGCGAGCACTTCGCTCGCGAATATGGTTTCGGTTGACAAAGGCAAAAATAGTATGTTATAATAACCTCACATACAAGTTATAGCAGTTGCCCCAAAGCGAAATTGAGGACCGGCGACAAAATCGAGCGCAGTGCCCAGCCGGTCCTGCCCCTTGCCCCCTTCCAGCATCCGTACTTCCTGCAAGCCGCATGCGTAACACCCGCAGTTCATGCCCTCAAAGCATCGGTAATCCCCGCAAACATCGCCTTCGGTTTGAACTCTAATGTGTACTCGGTGGGATTAGAAATCGATGTAACTTCCAGAAAACAAACGGCAGCGCCCCGTTCTAATCGGCACTAGATGGCACAAAATCTGGCCGCCTCTCAAACACCCCTTCGCAGGGCCGCGCGACTGTGTCTCGGTCCCTTCACACGAATCCTGTATAATCGAGGGCTATGCTATCGATCAACAATGTGACCATGCGGTACGGGCCGCGCATTCTGTTCGAAGAGGTGAGCACCACCTTCTTTGCGGGCAGGCGGTACGGCATTACGGGGCCGAACGGGGCGGGCAAGTCCACTTTGATGAAGATTTTGACCGGGGAGATCGACCCGACCAAGGGCGACGTGACCCGTCCGAAAAAGATGGGCGTGCTGAAGCAGGACCAGTTTGAATTCGATGAGTTTCGCGTGATCGACACGGTGATCATGGGCAACGCGCCGCTGTGGAAGGCGATGCAGGAGCGCGAAGCGCTGTACGAGAAGCCGCACGAGGAACTGACCGACGACGACGGCATGCGCCTGGGCGAGCTGGAAGGCATCGTGGGCGAGGAAGGCGGCTACACGGCGGAATCGGACGCGGCCGTGCTGCTCGACGGCCTGGACATCGAAGAAAGTTTGCACGAGCGGAAGATGAGCGAGCTGCAGGGCGGACAAAAAGTCCGCGTGCTGCTGGCGCAGGCGCTGTTTGGCCAGCCGCAAGTGCTGCTGCTGGACGAGCCGACGAACAACCTGGACCTGGACAGCGTGCACTGGCTGCAGGACTACTTGAACGAGTACGAAGGCGTGCTGATTGTGATCTCGCACGACCGGCACTTTTTGAACAGCGTGTGCACGCACATCGCCGACATCGATTACCAAACGGTGATCATGTACAACGGCGGGTACGACGACATGGTGATCGCGAAGATGGCGGTGCGGAGCCGCGTGGAAAATGAAAACGCGCAACGCGAAAAGAAAATCGCGCAGCTGCAGGATTTTATCGCGCGGTTCAGCGCCGGCACGCGATCCGCTCAAGCCACATCGCGCAAAAAGGAAGTGGAGCGGCTGCAGACGACGGAGCTGGCGCGGTCGAACATTGCGCGGCCTTACATTCGGTTTAATGTGGAGCAGGCCAGCGGGCGGCATCCGGTGGAGATTCGCAGCGTTGCGAAATCGTATGACGGCGTGCCGGTGTGGAAGCCGTTCAGCGCGAATGTGGATCGCGGCGAGCGGATCGCGGTGATGGGGCGCAACGGAGCGGGAAAGACCACGCTGCTGAAATCGCTGGTGCGCAACGCGCCGGGATTTGTGGACGACAGCGATCACGCGTTTCCGATCGACGGCGGGCAGGTGAACTGGGGCCACAACGTGGCGCTGGGATATTTCGCGCAGGACCACAGCGAATCGATCAAGCACGGAATGAATGCGGTGGAGTGGCTGCACCAGTGGAAGCCGCAGGCGACGCAGGAAGAGCTGCGCGGCGTGCTGGGGCAGATGCTGTTTATTTCGGAAGAGGCGATGAAGCCGACCAGTGCGCTGAGCGGAGGCGAATCGGCGCGGCTGATTTTCTGCAAGTTGATGCTGCAGAAGCCGAATGTGCTGGTGCTGGATGAGCCGACGAACCACCTCGATCTGGAGTCGATTAACGCGCTGAATATTGCGCTGCAGAAGTACGACGGGACGTGCATTTTTGTGACGCACGACCACGACGTGATCGACGAAGTGGCGACGCGGATCTGGCACGTGCACGATCACAAGGTCGAGGACTTCAAGGGGCCGTACGAGGAGTTTGTGGCGGCGCAGGCTGCGGCTGCGGCTGCCGCGGGCGGCGGCGCCGTCAAGGCCGGCGGCGGGAAAAAGAAGTAAGTTTTATGCCACGGACATTTCTGTCCGTGGCGCAGGCATTCAAGCCTGTGCCACTGGGCTACTTGGTGTCGGGCTGCGCGGAAGCCAGGGCGGCGCGAACTTGCGTCATCCAGTTCAAGATGACCGTCGGCAGCGTCGAGCCGGAGTTGCGCGTGCCGGTGGGCTGGAACATGACGAAGTGCTCGCCGTCGGGCGAGACGTCGAACGACGGATACGGAACGCGCAACTCGAACTTGTTGTTGCCGAACAGAACTTCAGCCTTGCCGGCGGAAAAGGCGCCGTTCTCGATGGTGTAGGGGACGCGCATCATCTCCTGCCCGGTCACGTAGAAAATCTCCTTCCCGTTTTTTCCCCAATGCGCTTCCCATCCGAAGTCGGACGACACCAGCCACTTGCCGGCGGGATTCGGGTAGGACGTGACGAAAATCTGCAGCGTGCCGGTCTGCGCCGAAGTGTAGGCGAGCCACTTTCCGTCGGGCGAAAACGACGCGTAATCGACGAGCTTTGGCCCGTGCGTGTCGGCGCCGGGCGTGTTGGCCAGAAACGGCTTGGGATCGGAAGTCTTACCGTCGGCATCGACCGTGAAAGTCCAGATTTCGCAGCAGCCGCCCTGCGTGGGCGCGAGGCGGCGGATCGCGAGCGTTTTTCCGTCGGGCTGCCACGACGCGGGATAGGCGTTCAGCACGCTGTCGGGACTGAGTTGCTGTTCGCCGCCGCTGCCATCGGCGCGCCGCCAGAAAATCGTCTGGCTCGAAGTTTGCGCGGAAACGTGCGGGCGGGCGTAAACGATGTGCCGGCCGTCGAGCGTCCAGGTGGGATACGTCGCGACGTAATCATCGACGGTGAGGGGTGTGGTGTTGCCGCGGGCGATGTCGTAAATCCAAATGCCGCCGCTGCCTTTCTGAAAAGCGATTTTCTTGCCGTCGGGTGAGAAGCGCGGCGAGGCTGCGTCGCCCTGGTTGGCGAGCAGGAGCTTGGAGTTCCCTTTGCGGTCGAGCAGCACCATGTTGAGGTTGTCGTCCTCGGACCGGCCGGAGGTGAAAATCACGGAACCGGTGCGAGCGACGCTGAATTGCGCGCCGCCGTTGGAAAGGTCGGACGCGATGTGCTGCAGGATGGGGATGGCGGTGCCGGTGAGCTTCAGCGCGTTCACATCGAACGGCGCGACAAAGAGCGTGCCTTGCGAAACGTAGGCGAGATATCCGCCGGGAAGGTAGCGACCGTAGTAGCTGTTCTCGACCAGAACGCGGGACTTACCGTCTTTGACGGAGGCGGCTTCGACGTTGGCATGCGAGAAAAAATTATTGTCGCTCGATGCCGTGAAGATCAGAGCCTGGCCGCCCGGAAGAAATTGGGGCCAGCGGTGAGTGATTTCCCGGCGCGCGGGATCGAGCGTGGTGATCGGTGCAGGTTCCCCGCCGGCGGCGGGGATGCGATACAGGCCGCTGGTAAATTCGCGCGGATAGACGATGGTGCCGTCTTCGGACCAATCGCCGCCGCGATAGCCCGTGGATCCGGCCAGAGCGATGGGAGTGCCGCCGCGCACGGAGATTTTTTTCAGTTTGCTGTCGCCGAAGTAGCCGATCCACTGGCCGTCGGGAGAAAAGAACGGAGCGGCAGCGGGGCCGGCGCCTTCGAGCTCGACGGCGTCGGATTTGTCGAGGTCGCGAACGTAGAGGCGGCCTTCGCCTCCTTCGGCGGGCGCGACGACGTAGGCGATGCGGGAACCGTCGGGCGAAAACGCGAAGGCTGCGCCATTGGATTGATCGAGCGCTTGGCCGGGCGGGATGGGCAGCGCAAGCTCGACGGTGCGCGCTTCGGCGGAGTGCGGCGCGTGCCAGAGCGCCGAAAGTGCGGCGACGAGGCCGAGGGCCAGCGCGGCCGCGATGAGCCACGGTAATAGACGAGTTGTCGATTTGGTAGGAGGCTCGTTAGGTGCGTGCGATTGCGTTTGAGCGTTTGCGATGCTGGACCCGGGCGTAGCGACGGAGCCGGATGACGATGAGCCCGATTTTACGTCCTGGATGGCTTCTTCGAGCACGATGCGGGCGTCGCCGATGGCTTGCACGCGTTGCTTCGGATCTTTTTGAAGGCAGCGGCTGAGGAGTTCGCGGATGCGTTGCGGCGTTTGCGCCGGAAGCTTGGTGAAGTCGGGCGCGTCTTTGATCACCGAGGCGAGCGAATCGGAAACGGTTTCGCCGCCGAAGGCTTGCTGGCCGGTGAGCATTTCGTAGAGCACGACACCGAACGACCAGATGTCGGCACGGCGGTCGGCGGACTTCCCTTTCGCTTGCTCGGGCGACATGTACGCGGCGGTGCCGAGAATGACGCCGGCTTTTGTGGAGCCCATGGTGAGTGTGGGCGAGTTGTGGATGTCGGCGGAGCTCGCGTCGTCTTGCAAAGCTTTCGCGAGGCCGAAGTCGAGAACTTTCACGTTGTCGGCGGCGTTGAGCTTGATGTTGGCGGGCTTGAGGTCGCGGTGGACGATTCCCTTTTCGTGCGCGCACTCGAGGGCGTCGGCGATTTGGCGCGCGATCACCAGGGATTCGTCGATGGGAATAGCGCCGGAGTGAATGCGTTCGGCGAGCGTGGGGCCTTCCACGAGTTCCATGACGAGGGCGGCGATGCCGGAAGTGTCTTCAAAGCCGTAGATCGCGGCGATGTGCGGGTGATTCAGCGAGGCGAGGACTTGGGCTTCGCGTTGGAAGCGGCCCATGCGCTCGGTGTCGGTGGCGAATTGGGGGGAGATGACTTTGAGGGCGACGTCGCGGGAGAGCTTGGCGTCGCGCGCGCGATAGACCTCGCCCATTCCTCCGACACCCAGGGGCGAGAGGATTTCGTAGGGGCCTACTTTTGTGCCTGCTGGGAGTGGCATCGGTTGCGGGCATTATAGCCACAAAAACCACCGAGAAAATATTTCTGTGCCACACGAAGCGCCGTAGCGGTTGGCGCAGAAGGATTTTTGGTTTTGTGGGTTTGGGGAGATGGCTCAACCCGGGACCAACTGAGAGTTGGTCCCGCTCAGACTCGAAAGTCTAAGCTACATCCCGCGGGGCGGGACTGAAGCACACCGGCGGGAACGCCCATGCTACTTGCGGCGGACTTATAAGGCGCTTCGCATGGAACCGGCGGTCGCAGGATGAATCTTTTCAACTTCCACAAACACTATCGATCACGGCTGGAGGAACCTGCTTCGCCCGCGTGAAGATTGGGCGGTGTCTGGCGGCCGCTGGGCGACTCCGGAGTGGTTGGCTCGGTTATGACGGCAATTGCCGATGTCGCCCAATTGAGCCGCCCGTCGCTCTCGGCGACTTCCTGTGCGATTTTCGTGAACAGCTGATCCTGCTTGGCGATGCGCTTGGTGTAATCCACGATATAGCTGACCGTGAACTCCAGCGATCCGGAATTGACCACCAGCGCGACGGTCGGCTCCAGCGGCGGATTTACGCTTTGATAATTTTCGCTCATCGCCAGCCAGGAAGACTGCGCCTCGAGCAGATATTCGCCGATCGCCTCTTTGGCGACTCTCAAAAGCGTGGCCCTGGCGAGCTGAGGGTCGCTGGTGCCTGTGAGCACGACCTTAATTTCGTCCCAGATAAACCGGAATCCTTGCGAGTAATTGAAGACGGAGCCTTTCAAGATGGCGCTGTTGGGGATGCGAGCGATTCGCCCGTTGTAGAGATCCTTGCTGACCCAGTTCCCCGTTTCCATCAACGTTGTTCGCAGGAGCCCGATGTCGATCACGTCGCCGCGCGTATCGCCGATCTGGACCCGGTCGCCCACGGTGTACAGTTTTGAAAAACCGATCGAGAAAGCACCGGCGATGCTGGCCAGCACGTCCTGGAGGGCCACTGCGACGCCCGCGCCGGCGACGCCCAAGGCAAAGCTGAGACGGCCCAGGCGATCTTCGAAAAGGATGGCGAGGAAAAGCAGAATCGCAAGGTAGCCGCAATAGACCACGAACTTGCGGACTTTGTAACGCGCATCGGCCCGGCCGAAACGCCTGGGCAGCGATTGTTCGAGCACCCGAAACGTGGCGTGGATGAACAGGATGCCGACAACGGCCGCGATGCACTTGCCGACCAAGGAAAGCGAGATCACTTCTTTTAGGAAATCATTCATCCAGCCGCCGTCGTCCCCAGCCGGTCGCACTCCGTGAAGTGAAGTCTGAGGATAACCACGTTTCGCGGCGAGGCGACTTATCAGGAGTTGGCCCGCACCTATGATATATGACGCGCATTCAAATGGGCACTCGGATGCACACCGGATGTTGAGAGGTTGCGGTAGCGCTGAGCACTGAGCCGACAGCGGTGACCGGGAGACGTAGCACCGGAGCAAAACTATTTATCGCGGCAAGGCGACTTACCAGGGCTCGACGCGCTGCCTTCGCCAGAGGACGATGCTCCAAGCGAGGCATGTGAAAGCAATCGCAAGGACAACCAGGTAAAAGGCCGCGCCAAAATCATCCACCCACTTTCCATTCTGTTCGTATCCCAGCCGCCAACGTTGCTTATTCAACGTGGTGCCGACGGGCATACTTCTTGGAAGCGATGCATCGGTCGGCCCCGCCGTGTAATGAAGTTCCCGGCCATCGGAATCTCGAATCGTGTACTCGGTCGCGTACCGCGGTCCGCGAGTGAGGGAATATCGCGGCTGCTGGTGACCGTGCCGTGAAGTTGAACCCAGAGCCGGTTTCCCAGCGACGCGATGCCGAACGACCAAATCATCCAGAGCGCCCAGATGGCAAGAACGAGGGGTTTTATGTTCGCGCTCGAATTCACTCGCCGATTCTATGGGCTGGCGAAATCGCGCCGGCCAACAATTCGAGAAGCTGACGCCTCCTGATTAACCGCGAAGCCGGAGGTGTGCGGTGCGAGAGGCCGGTTCGCGAGAGGCGGATCGAGGCGCGGATTCGGATCAGGAGCGAGACTACAAAGCACACAGACAACGTCTATGCCACACACGGCACTCTAACGGAGAGCGTGCGCGGGAGGGAGTTTTTTGGCCTCGCGTTGGTCTGCGCTAGACAAATGATTCGGCGCCCAAGCATCACGGATTCCCAGCGGCGGAGAGTGTAACGCGGCCATCGTGCGGACGAAATCGCGGCGTGCGATCGCGCTGCGAGACAGAGGCGATGATTCTTGCTGCTGTCCCACGGTGACGCGCGGTGTGGTAATTTTGGAATTATGACGGAGCGGCCGAAACCGGAATTCCGCGCGCACGAGGGAGTGACGCTTGTGGGCATGATGGCGATTTACGATTCGCAGGACGATGCTACGAAAAGGATTCCGCAGCAGTGGCGCGAATTTCGGCGGGCGCACCCGAAGCTCGGGGACAGCGGGGATTATTACGGCGCGTCGCCGTGCTCGAGCGACGGCAAACTCCATTACCTAACCGGCGTTGCGCAGCGCGGCACGGAGAGCGCTGGGGACGGCGAGCGCCTGACGCTCGAAGCGGGCGAGTACGCCACGGTGATCGTGAGGGATGCAGCGCTGCTTCGCGACACATGGATCCGGCTCCTGCGCGAATGGCTGCCGAACTCCGGACGCCGCGAGAAGAACGCGCCGGAGTTTGAGCGCTTCGCGGGCATCTCGGAGGCGGGCACGCCGGTCGGGCCCGTGGAGATCTGGATTCCGCTGGAGCCGCTGCCGGAATGAGGCGACTGCGCTTCAGTTGATCACATGGGCGAGGCCGCGGTCGTCGATGTGAAAGGAGAAGGCTTTCGGGCGCGGCGGCGTTGAATGA
This sequence comes from Acidobacteriota bacterium, assembly GCA_013286165.1. Classification (GTDB taxonomy): domain Bacteria; phylum Acidobacteriota; class Terriglobia; order Acidiferrales; family UBA7541; genus Palsa-295. The sequence goes on from JABDGF010000006.1 coordinate 21,544, forward strand.
TTCAACGGGTGTTGAGCTACTCAACGTGTTCGCGGCGTGGCGAGGCCGGGCGAGGGCCATAGACGTTGGCACGTGGGTTGCAGTATGTTCTGGCGTGGGATGTGGACGATGAAAAGGAGGAAGTCATGGCTAACAAATCGAAGGCAGTGAAGCACACGAAGGGAAGCAAGCATCTTCACAAAGGCAAACAGGAAGAGGCGGTAAAGCCCCTGACGACTCTGCAACTCAGCGCACCGGTCCACATCAACACCCAAATCACCACGGGGGCAGGCACGACGACTGGCTCGTCTGGCACGGTCACCACGGGATGGGACCTGGTACAGAACAAAACCAGCGCGTAAAGATGATCCAGCCGCGGGCGGCGTGAAGATCCGCCGTCCGCGATTGGCCGGTGGGACGAGCGACAGATCTTGCGTTTCGGTATCGCCGGGATTTGCGAGACACACAATGCGCGCCTGGCAACTAGCAATTCCCCGTTGTTTACCTCGAATCGAGTTACGAAGCATGGAATCGCTCTTTAACGCTCAATCGTAGGGCAAATCTATAACAAGGCGGGTGTGCGCTACCCGCCGCCGGGACGGGAGCTGACGACGCGGCGGTAATATCGACGTACGAGGATCCCTTGGATGTATCCCACTGAGCTTCGTGGATATGGTTGTCGGTACCGATGTAATAAACCAAGTCTTCGGTCCCGTAAGAGAAGCTCGTCAAGGGAGAATTTGCTTCTGGCGCCAGACCACCCGAACCAATCGGAAAATAGTTCCAGGCGGGGGGTTCCGATGTTGAATCCGACGAGTAGTTGACGATCGAGTTCGAATAGTCGAAGTACACCTGGTCCGACGGTGGACCAAAAGGATTGGATTGCGCATTCGCGCCTGAGCACAAAAACAAAACCGCCGCCACAACAGCCACCGCACACACCAAGTTCCTATCGAATCGCATACATCCTCCCGAGTATTTATAAATCATCGGAAATAAAACGATTAGGTCTTGCCGCGGATATCGCCCTGCACCTGTTACTTCTAGACGCACTAAACGTTGTAGAACATAGACCATGTATAATATTGAGTGCTAACCGTCAAGATAATTATGTATGACATACTATATTGCCGCGGCATCCTTCGCCGTCGCCGTTCGCATGGATGTAACGCGAGGCAACAGATCGGGCCGACGAGCCATTCGAGGAATGCTTGCGTGTATACTGAGGCCCGTACATTTTCGACAACTCATCTATGACTGAGGAACTTCATTGGGTTTCATAAAGACGTGGATTCAAGCGACGAAACTGCTGCGGGATGGGCAGATCGCGCAGTTGCAGGAACATCGCAGGAATCTGCTGGAATCAGAACGGCACTCTGACGAACGGAGGCTGACGAGGTTTGGCCACCGCGTTTCGTCGCAAGGCGATGAAGACGGAATACTTCGAGAGATATTCCGCCGAATCGGCGAGGGCAATCGAACATTTATCGAAATCGGGGCCGGCGACGGAGAGGAGAATAACTCCTCCTTTCTGCTCAGCCAGGGGTGGCGGGGCGCGTGGATTGAAGGTTCAGAGCGAAAAGCGGCGGCAGCGAAGAAGAATTTCGCGAAAGTAATCGCCGACGGACGGCTGCGCGTCGAGCAACAGTTCGTGACGGCCGGCAATGTGGATAAGATGGCCGCCAGGCTGGCGCCGGAGCGGCAAGTCGATCTTTTGTCGATCGACCTTGATGGCAACGATTACTACATCCTGGATGCGATCCGTTCGATAACGCCACGAGTGATTGTGGCCGAGTACAATCCGAAATTTCCCGCGGATTTCGTGTGGATGATGGAATACAACGAATCGCACCGCTGGGATGGGACGGACTATTTCGGGGCGTCGCTGAAGGCGTTGGATTCCCTGCTGACACCGCGAGGCTACTCCCTGGTAGGTTGCAACATACTTGGCTCAAATGCGTTTTTTGTAAGGACCGACTTGGCGAAGGACCCGCCTTTTTGTTCGCCATTCACCTCCGAGAATCACTATGAACCAGCGCGGTACTATCTCCTCGCGGCTTTCCATTCCAGCCATCCTTCACGACCCGGCCCTTTCCTGACGAAAGCGGCGCTGTAAATTCCAGTCCGAAAATGCTGGTCGGAGCGCGGCCAGATCGAACGTCGTGACGACCGGCTGAGTAACGCGGAGAAGGTACCTCCCTGCGCTCAGGCTGACCGAGCTTCTGAAGGCAAGCCGGGCGGATACAAAGACAAAATTAAAGGCAGACAGGCGAACTCCGGCCTGCGCCACTCTTGGGGCTTGGTGCGTGCTGAACCAGTGCGGATTGCTGGGAGGTGGGATGGCTCAACCCGCGACCCACTGAACTGGGTCGCGCACAGACTCCAGAGTCTATGTTACAGCGCGCGGTGCGCGCCTGAGGCACACAGGCGAAGTCTGGCCTGTGCCCCTCGCTGGCGTGCTTGGCGGTTACTTGAGTGGGGGTAGGGGTGGGGGTGGAGGTTGCGTGGATTGTTTTAGGTAGTGGAGGACGAGCATGCTTGTGCGCATGTCGGAATTTGTGGCGGATTTGTATTTGTCGATGGCGGTGGGAGTGTCGCCGGCGGCCAGGAGCTTGAGGAGTTCGGAGCGAAGCGGATCTTTGATTTGGGAGGCTAGGTCTTTGAAGCGGGCGCGGTCGGCGGCGCCGTCGCGATACTGCTGGATGGCGGCGGGCTTGGAGCAGGGCTGGCCGGCGAACCAGCGGCCGTTTTCGCGGACGAGGTAGAGGATGATCGAGCCGCCGGAGTTCCCAGTTTGGTAATCGATCTGGAGCTGGTGCACGGGCTTGACGGGAAAGTAGGCGAGGTCGGACATGGCTTTCACGTTGTCTTCGTTGACCGGCAGAAGCTCGAGCTTATAGTCGGACGGGATGGTGTCGTCCATTTGCGAGCCGAAGATGGCGTCGTAGTAGTCCTTGTTCTCGGGCGTGACGCAGGCGCGAGTTTCGGGCGCGAGGTAGGACCACAGCTTTGTGGAATCTTTGGCGTTGAGGGCGGCGACGTATTTCGCGCCAAAGGATTTTATTTCGGGAGTGAGCGGGAGGCTGTCTGGAAATTGGGCGTGCGACACTACGGGCAGAAGAGCGACGGCGAGGATGAGGGCCGAAGGGCGGATGCGGGTGAGCATGGGCGAGTTCCCTCCTGAGTTGAGTGTGGCACGGGTGGAGCTGGGGGGAGTTGAGTGGAGCTTAGTGGTTACGGGTGGAATAGGCACGTCGTGCCTGTGGGGTGTGCGGGCACAAAGGCAAAAGCGAAGAGGGGTCCTTCGCTGCGCTCAGGATGACGGGCTCGCGAGCCCGCAGGGACAAAGGCAAAAGCGAAGAGAGATCCTTCGGCCTGTGAACAGGCCTCCGTTCGCGACGCTCAGGGCAAGCTGGATGACGTCAAAGACGACTGCAATGGCAGAAGCAACGGCGCACAGGCGAATTCCGGCCTGTGCCACTCAATCCGCACTGCAAGTGTGTGTGCGCTTGGAGAACGATGGGTGCGTGAATTTTTGTGAGGCGCGGAAAGATTTAGGGAAACATTTCCGAGACGGCGTCGGGCGAGGGGGCGATTGCGGCCAGGTAGGCGGTTTGGCTGACTGTGAATTGGTGGGCATTGTTCAGTGTGATGCGGACGGGGTCGGAGCTTTCTTCCACTTCGAGGGTGGTGCCTACGGGGAGCACGTTGCCTTGATTGGTGACCAGGGCCCAGCAGAGCTTTATTTGTCGTTTGTCGGTCATGACTGGTTTGATGCTGCGGCGACGCGAAATGGCTCGCGGCGCGGGGCGGTGGGCAGGGGCGAGCGTAGGGCGAAAGTGCACAGGCAAGACGTGCCTATTGGACTGAGTGGACAGCCTGTCTAGTTGCGCGGAGGGACGTGGATGCCGTGGCTGGCCAGGATGACTACGATTTCGTCGTCGGATTTGAAGGCGGTGCGATCGATCACGCATTTGTACTGGCGCGGGCGCTGCATGCTGAGGCGCGGGCGGCGAAGGTTGGGAGCGGGCGGAAGGAAGGCTGGACCGAGGTCGTCGATCAGCGGCTTCCAGTATTCCAGCTTGGCGGTCGGCGCGTCGTAAATCGTGATTTGTTTGGCGGTGAGGCTGGCGTGCATGGTGGCTTCGTATCTCCGAGGGTACTCTCTCTTGCGGGAACGTGGGTGTCAAGGTGGGGTGTGGAAAAGGCTGTGGAAAGCGGAGCGTACGGGAGAGTACATGGCAAGCGGAATTTTTTAGTCGGCTGTGACGGGTGGCGACACAAAGGCAAAGGCAGAGCACACAGGCGAACTCCAGCCTGTGCCACTTTTAGATGGACGAGGTGTCTAGTTGGTGTGGGGACGGGTGAAGAGGGGCAACAGGGAGAAGGCAACGGCGAGGGTGAGGCTTAGGATGGCGGCTCCGGTGTCGCCGAACATACTTAGGGCCAGGACTTGGGTGGCTAGCATGAGCAGGATGCCGACCAGGATGCTTTCGACCCAGAGGATGGCGGTGGAGCTGCGGGATTCGTTGAAGACGATGTGAAGGCCGGCGACGGACGGGAGCGCGAAAAGTGTGGAGAAGCCGAGGAAAAAGAAAACGTCGCCGAGGATTTCGTGATGGGTATGGGCGAGGCGCGTGCCGACGATGATCGAGACCAACGCGAAGGCGGCCATGGCGAAGATCCACTTATCTGCGGGCTTGAGCTCGGGGACGTGTGACATTTTATTTGCGCTGGGGCGCTAGGTGCGCGTGCTCGGGCTGGGCGGGAGCGGGAGACGCGTCGAGAGTGGCGCGGGATTCGGGCGAGATTTCGTAGTGGAGCGTGTGGCGCGTGACGATTCCAGCGGACAGATGACGCAATCGATAGACGAACGGACGCGCGTGGGTGTCGGGCGCGTTTGTTTTTGCGTGCGTGTGAGTGTGGGTGTGGGGCAAACCATCGTTGTCCATTATAGCGGTGTGGGCGGCGGCGCCGTGGCGTTCGGAAAAATTATCGATGCGATAAAAAGCGCCGTCGATGAGGACGATGCGGCCGGGCTCCCAATCGGGTTTGGTGTGGCTGGAGCGGATGCGGAGCAGGTCGGCGTCGGTGTCTGCGAGGCGCGTGATGTGATCGGGCACGCGGGCGTGCGTGTGCTCGATGAGGCTGCGGCGGAGAAAATTCGCGAAGGAGTGCGCGGGAGAGTCGTCGAGCGAGGCGTCGGCGATATTTTCGGCGCGGACGCTTGCGCGCCGCATGCGTGCGTTCGCGCCGCGGAGGCCAGGATTTTCTGCGCGGACCGGGCGGAAGAGCGAGATGGCTCCGGCGATGATTGCGAGTGGAAGCGTGGCGAAAACTTCTTCGGTGATTGCGGCGGCGAGGATGCGGACGAGTCCTTCGATGCACCAGGCGAGGATGACCCAGGTGATCGGATTGGTGGCGACGATCATGAGGGCGAGGACGCCGGTTTCGTGCGGCTTCATATTACTGAGCGCGGGCTGCGTCGCGGTGGCGTGGGAGACGACGGTGCTCGCCCAGTTCGCGACGGAATAGGAATACCACCAGACGAGGGCGGCTAGGCCGGTACAGCACTGCGCGAGGCCACATATAAAGGATGCGACGCGCCAGGAGGTGGGGGCTTCGTGCACGGTGCTTACGCGCCAGCGGGCGGGGAGAAGGACGGCGATGGGCGCGGGCACACGCATGGATACAGTTTAGGGCGTGCGGTGGTTGTGGGGATTTTGGGGAGTGCGTGGTGGAGCGAATGAGTGACGAGTGGCGACGGGTGGCGCGCTTATTTAGAGTGCGGGAAGCCGGAGTGCGGCTTCCCGCACTCTAAGGCGAGCGGCTGAAGCGCTCGCGGCGGTTGTGGAGCGCTGGGAAACTTTTGCGATTGGTGGGACGTACTTTCCGGGGAGTGCGCGGAGGATGGCGATGAAAGTTTTTAGGTGGGTGGTGATGGGAGTGGCGATGAGCGTGTGCGGCGTGGCGTGTGGGCAGGATGGCGGCGGGGCGCCGGCGCCGCCGGGGGCTGGGCCGGCGGGACGGAAACCCGCGCGGATGCCGGATGAGTACAGGCGGCCAGCGGTGATTACGCGGCTCGATGGAACGGCGGTGTCCGCGCGGGACGTGGATGCAGCGGTGAAAAGCGCGATGGAAAAGTGGAAAGTGCCGGGCCTGGGGCTGGCGGTGATTTGTAATGGACGGCTTGTCTATCAAAAGGGTTACGGGTATCGCGACGTGGAGCAGAAGCTGCCGTTTGACGTGGTGACGTCCACGTACGCAGCGTCGCTGACCAAGACCGTGTTTGGATACGCGGTGCTGCAGCTGGTGGATCAGGGCGTGATCGCGCTGGACACCCCGATCGCGACTTATCTTGCGAAGCCGCTGCCGGAATACGACAACTACAAGGAACTCGCGGGCGACGAGCGGTGGCGGAAATTCACGCCGCGCATGTTGCTCGCGCACACGAGCGGCTTGCCGAATTACCGCGGCTTCGAGGACGACAAAAAGCTGAAGATTCATTTCGAGCCGGGGACGCGCTACGCGTATTCAGGAGAGGGGCTGAATCTGCTGGCGATGGTGATCGAGGAGGTGACGAAGGAGCCGATCGAGACGATTATTCAGCGCGACGTGTTTGCGCCGTTTGGGATGACGCGGTCGGCGATGACGTACGAGCCGCGGTTCGACATCAATCACGCGATTGGGTACGACGAAAACGGCGCGCCGCTGGGGCCGAACGAGCACATGCACGTTCGCGTGGCGGGGTCGATGCATACGACGGTGGACGACTACGCTCGATTTTTGGCCGCGGTACTGCGGGGCGACAGGCTGTCGACTGCGATGCGCGCGGAGATGGTGAAGCCGCAGATCAGGATTACTTCCAAGCACGAGTTCCCTCCTTTTGAAAATGTGGAGACGCATGACAACGATGCGATCCGGCTGAGCTACGGGCTGACGTGGGGGCTCTACTTCACCGAGAAGTACGGCGAGGCGTACTTTAAAGAGGGGCATGACGACGGGTGGAGGAATTATGCGGTGTGTTTTGAGAAGGCGAAGGATTGTGTGTTGATTATGACGAACAGCAGTAATGGCGAGCACATTTACGATCAGCTGCTGCGCGCGATACAGGGGAATACGTTTACGCCGGTGGAGTGGGAGGGGTTTTAGCAGAAGTGGCGAGTGGCTGGAGAGGTGGGAGTAGCATGGGCGTTCGCGCCGGTGTGTTGGCGTGTGGAAGGCGGGGAGAGATCCTTCGACCCGTGAACGGGTCTCTGGATGACGGGCGTTTTTTTAAATCGCCCGTTGTACAAAGCAAAGTCAAAGGTACACAGGCGAACTCCAGCCTGTGCCACGTGCTATTCGTGGCGGAGGGCGATGGTGGGTTCGACCGTGGTGGCGCGCCTGGCGGGGATGTACGTGGCCAGGAGGGCGATCGCGATTACGGCTAACGCCACGGTGATGAAGGTTGCGGGGTCGAAGGCGGAGACGCCCCAGACTTCGGTGCGCATGGCGCGCGCCACCACAAATGAGCCGGCAAGGCCTAGAACCACGCCGGCACCGATGATGCGCGCGCCATATCCCAGCACCATCCGCAGAATGTGCGCCCGCGAAGCACCGAGCGCCATGCGAATTCCGACTTCGTGTGTGAGCAGTGAAACGGTGTAAGCCATCACGCTGAAAATTCCCACCACGGCGAGCAGCAGGCCCACGCTCGCGCACAACCCGAACGACAACATGCTGAAACGCGGCCCGGCGTAAATGCTGTCGCTGAGATTTTCTTCGAGCGGGCGCGGCGTGACGAGCGCGACGTTGTGATCGATCGCAGAGACGGCGCGGCGAACGTCGTTGACGACGCTCGCGGGCGGAATCGCGGTGCGCACGACGACCGAGCGATCGCCGAAGCCGGTGACGGTGTACGGCACATACATTTGCGGAGGGATGGGCTCTTTCGGGCCGTTGGCGTGCAGGTCGCTGATGACGCCGACGATTTCGAAGTACGCGTCGCGCGGTGAATCGGGCAGCTGGTCAAAGAAATTGAATTTTACACTGTGACCAATTGGATCTTCGCCGGGGAAATATTTATCGGCGAAGGCGCGGCTGACGACGGTGACCAGGCGCGCGCTGTCTTCATCGGCGGGTGTGAGCAGGCGGCCCTTCAGCAGGCGCAAGCCGAGCGCGGCGAAATAATCCGAGCTCACAACGTCTGCGTTTGTGTCCCACTCTTCGGAATGCACTTTGCCGGGGATGGTGATCGCGCCGTCGGGCGAGCCGAGGAGCACGGAGCCGACGAGTTCAGCGGAATGAGTAACGCCGGGGATCGCGTCGATGCGCACGAGCAGGTCGTTGAAGAATTTGCGCTTGGTATCGGAGGTGGCGTATTGGCCGGCGGGAAATTGGACGTCGGCGAGCAGGACGTTGTGAGGATCGATGCCGAGGTCAACGTGGGTGAGCGCGTAGAAGCTGCGCAGCGATAGTCCCGCGGTGATGAGCAGCAAAATCGAGAGTGCGATCTGGCAGGCGACGAGAGCGGAACGGAATCGAGCGCCGGAGCCGGCGCCCGCCGCAGTACCCATGCCGCCGACAGAAACAAGGCGCGTGGCCAAGTCGCCGCGAATCGCGTGGAGCGCCGGCGAAAGGCCGAAGAGCAAGGTGGAGAGCAGCGAAACGCTGACGGCAAAAAGCAGCGCGCTTCGATTCAACGTCACGTCCGCGTCCCACGGGATTCGGCCCGGCGGCATCGCGGCGACCACATACTTCGCGCCGATGGCGGCGATGGCACAGCCGGCAACACAACCTGCAAAAGCGAGCGCGAGCGATTCGGTGAGCAACTGGCGGACCAGGCGCATGCGGCTGGCGCCGAGGGCCGAGCGAACTGCGATTTCCCTGCTGCGAGCGCTGGCTTGCGCGAGCAAGAGTCCAGCGACATTCGAGCACGCGATAAGAAGCAGTAGCACGACGGCGGCGATGAGAAGGATGAGTGTGTCTTTCAAGTCGCCGACGATGGCTTCGTTGAGCAGTTGAGTGCCCATGCGAGCAACTTTTGGATAATCCTTCGGGTAGCGCGCCTGCAACGATTCGGCGATGGCGGTGAGGTCGTCGTTGGCTTGCTTGGCGGTGACACCTTTTTTCAGAATGCCGGTGGCCCAGAAAAAGGTGGGACGGCGGAAATCGGAGTGCGCGGCGGATGCGGGCGTGTCCCACGGAGTGGGGAGATACACGTCAGCGCCGAGATGCTGGAAGCGGCGCGGCATCACGCCGACGATCGTGTACGCCACGCCGTCGAGCGTGATCTGCTTGCCGATGACGGATGGATCGTCGTGAAACGCGCTGTTCCAGAGGCGCCAGTTGAGCATCACGACGGGCGGTGCGTCGGCATTGAAATCACTGGCGATCAGGCCGCGGCCAGCGAGCGGCGGCATGCCGAAGAATTCGATCGTGTTGGAGGTGACGGCGCCACCGTGAAGCTGTTCGTCGATGCCGTCATGAGAATAGAGCACGAACCAGTTGGCGTAGCCGACGATGTCTTCAAAGGTGTGATTTTTTTCGCGAAAGGCGGCGATTTCGTCGAGGTGGAATACGGCGCGCATTTCACCGGTCGGATTGGCAGGGTCAAGAACGTGGAGCGTGGTGAGGCGTTCGGCGGCGCGATAGGCGAAGGGATGGAGGACGCCGTTGTACATGACGGTGAAGATGATGGTGGAGGAGCCGATGCCGAGGGCGAGCGCACAGACGGCGAGGATGGTGGAGCGTTTTGCTTTGGCGAGGACGCGAGTGGCGAATTTTAGATCCTGGAGGAAATGCTCAAGGTGCGTTTCCCAACGCGTGTCGCGGCTGGCTTCCGTGATGGCGACGGTAGAACCGAGTTGGAGAGCGGCGCGGCGGCGGGCTTCGGCGGGATCGAGGCCTTGGGCAATGTAGTCGGCGGTTTGCTGCTCGAGGTGAAATTGCATCTCGGAGTCGAGGTGCTGGTCGTCGGAGGCGCGGCCTTCGCGGCGGCGGCGGAAGAAGTGGCGGATGCGGCTGCTGATGGACATGGTGTCTAGTTCCCTTCTTTGCTGCTTGTGCTGCGTATGCTGCGGCGCGTTACGGGCGCCGCGCTTCGCTCGCGCGCTGGTTAATGCGCGGTGCGCAGGATGAGTGCTACGGCGTCTGACATTTTTTCCCAGTCAGACATTTCGACTTCGAGTTGTTTGCGGCCGGAGCGAGTGAGTTTGTAGAACTTGGCTTCGCGGCCGGTGGGCGTGTCGCGCCACTCGGCGTCGAGAAGGCCGCGCTCTTCGAGGCGGTGGAGAGCCGGGTACAGGGAACCTTGGGTGACTTGGAAGAATTCGCGGGAGATTTGGCGGATGCGTTGGGAGATGGCGTAGCCGTGGATCGGGCCGCCGACGGAGACGACTTTTAGGATGAGCATGTCCAGGGTGCCTTTCAGCAACTCGGACGGCTGGGAGTGTGGTGGCGTCATAGGTTGATGTCCGACATATATCGGAGTTCGACAGGTGGTGTCAAGGGGAGAGAGGTGGTGGCTGGAGAAGGTGGGAGTAGCATGGGCCGGCTCCCTCCTCCGCGCTTTCCGCGGCGAATCTTGCCGGTGTGTGGGCGTAGAAAGCGGAGAGGGATCCTTCGACCCGTGAACGGGTTTCTGGATGACGGGCGTTTTTTTAAACGCCCGTTGTACAAAGGCAGAGGCACACAGGCAACAGCGGCCTGTGCCACTTGCTTTCTTACCCAATGTGATCGTGCTTGGACTGCGTGTGTTGCCAGCACTTGGGGTGGATAAACCCGGGACCAACTGAGAGTTGGTCCCGCTCGGGCACGAAAGCCTAAGCTACATCGTGCTTCGCGCGACTGAGGCGTGGCGTATGATGTGGCAGTTTTGATGGGAGCGTGAGGGATGACGATTCGGAAGTTGGGGCGGCGGGAGTTGATGAAGGCTGGGGCGGCGGTGGCGGGGGCGGCTGCGCTTGGCGCGAAGGAGATCATCGCTGAGCCGGCGCGGGCGTCAGGGGCTACGGTGCAGTTTCCGGCGCCGGTGCCGTTGGAGGACGCGCGGTGGTCGTGCGTTAGCACGACGGAGGCGGCGGCGTGGCAGACGGCGCAGATGTACAAGCCGGCGTTTTCGTTTGAGGCGCTGAATTTGAATGTGGTGGTGCCGGCGGGGCCGACGAAAACGATTGCGCGGGTGGCGGATGGGCGCGGCGGGCTGGCGATCGATACGGTTGCGCGAAACGTTGAAGGATTTGGGGCGTGCTTGAACGAGTTGGGGTGGACTTCCCTTTCGGCGTTGTCGGATGCGGATCGCGATTCGGTGATGAAGGAATTTTTCGATCCGACGGCGGGTGCGCGGTTCAGTTATTGCAGGATGCCGATTGGGGCGAACGATTTTGCGCGCGAGGCTTATAGCTACAACGAGACGGACGGCGACTTTGCGATGAAGAATTTTTCCATCGCGCACGACAAGGACACGCTGGTGCCGTTCATTTACGCGGCGAAGAAATACCAGCCGGCGCTGAAGCTGTGGGCGTCGCCGTGGAGCCCGCCGACGTGGATGAAGCGCAACCATTTTTACGCCGAGGCGAAGGCGTATCCGGGTTTCAAGGACAACGGCATCAAGCCGGAGCAGATTGGAAAAGAAGGCGAGGACATGTTCATCCAGGAGCCGCGGTATTTCGAGGCGTACGCGCTCTACTTCCAGAAATTTATCGAGGCGTATCGCGCGGAAGGAATTCAGGTGGGCATGGTGATGCCGCAGAACGAATTCAATTCGGCGCAGAATTTTCCGAGCTGCACGTGGACGGCGGCGGGCCTCGCGCGGTTTGTGGAATACCTGGGGCCGGCGATGCAGAAGATCGGCGTGGATGTGTTTTTCGGGACGCTCGAGCGCGGAGACGTGAAGTTGCTGGACGCGACGATGAACGACGCGAAGGCGTCGCGATTCGTGAAAGGCGTGGGCGTGCAGTGGGCTGGAAAAAATGCGTTGGCGGACATCGACGCGAAATATCCGCACCTGCCGATTTTTCAATCGGAGCAGGAGTGCGGGTTCGGGACGAACACGTGGGCGTACACGACGTACTGTTGGCAGTTGATGAAGGAATATTCCCGGCGCGGCGCGCGGGCGTATTTCTACTGGAATCTGGCGACGGCGAAAGGCGGGATGAGCACGTGGGGGTGGCCGCAGAATTCGCTGGTGAGTGTCGATACTGCGGCGAAGACGTTTACGTACAACCACGACTACTACTTGATGAAGCATCTCTCACACTTTGTGGATGTGGGCGCGCGAAGGCTTGAGACGAGTGGGACTGCCGACGATGCTCTGGCATTCGTGAATCCGGGTGGCGATGTGGTGGTGTTGGTGCACAACGGGCGTGGGAGTGCGCAGCGTGTGGCGATACAGGTGGGAGACACGGGCGCGATGGCGGAGCTGGCGGCGGATTCGTTTGCGACGGTGACGTTGAAGGCGTGAGGCGGTGGTGAGCGCCCGGGTGTTTTGATTAAGAGATGTGCATTGGGAACGGGGCAAAATTGAGATGACGAGCCGGCGGAAGCCGTTGCTGCAAAGGTTTGGCGAGGGCGTTGCGATTTGGCTGCTGTGCATTGTGGTGGTGCCGATCGCGGTGTTGGAACTGAGCGAGGCGCTTGGGCCCGGCCAGTATTTCGTTGCATCAAACTTCACGAACGAATGGCTTTTACGGCGCTCGCGGGTATGTGCGGATTGGTTGCGATTGCGTGCGCGATTATTGGAGTTCGGAATCGGTTTGAGGGGTAGCGGGCAGGGGGCAAAGGCACATAGGCGGAAACGCCTATGCTACTGGCGGGCGGGCGGCGCGTAGCATGGGCGTTCTCGCCGGTGTTGTGGTGTGCGAAGGCGAAGGCACACAGGCGAAGTCCGGCCTGTGCCACTTGCGGCCTTGCCTCATGTGATTGTGCTCGGATTGCTCGCGTTGCCAGCATTTGAAATGGCTGAACCCGGGACCAACTGAGAGTTGGTCGCGCTCAGACTCGAAAGTCTAAGCTACAGCTCGCTGCGCTCGCCTAAGGCAAATTCAAAGGCATGCGGGCGTGACGTGCCTATTCCACTGCGTGCGCTTTGAAATTATTGGGAGGGACTAGCTCGATGGTTGGCAGGATTGTGCCGGGGCGTCGTCGGAGGACAGCGTGCGCGCGACGGAGGCAAACTTACGCGGAGGCGGATTTGGGAGGAAATAGGAAGCGGGACTCGTGGTCGAGCAGGGTGCGGCCGGCGTAGTTGGGGAAGGCGCTGACCAGGCGGGATTTGAAGATGGCGGGATCGCGGACATCTTGCAGGAGGCGCTTGGTGAAGCTGAGGTAGGCGAGATTTTCGCCGTAGAGTTCGACGCCTGCGGGTTGGCCGTGGCCTGGGAGCAGGATGCGATATTTTGTGGCGTTGAGCTGGTAATCGCGGAGAGCGGCGGCCCAGGTGTCGAAGGAGCGTTCGCCGAGGAACGAGTGGACGCGGTTGTAGAGAAAATCCTGCGCGACCAGAACGCCGCGGCCGGGAAAAGCGATCATCAGAGCGTCGGCGGTTTCCGCATTCTGCATGCGGATGAAATCGATCTGAATTTCTCCGATGGTTTCGCGGCCGGGCGCGACGATCTGCGTCGGCTTGACGGCGGTTTTGGCGATGCGGTCGCCGTGCTTTTCGTGTTCTTCCGCGGCGACCCGATCGCCGACGGCTTCGATTTTCGATTTCACTTCCGCGAGCGCGGTGATGGGCATGTTGAAAACCTGCGCGCCGAGAATGTGGTCGGGGTGGAAGTGCGTGACGTAGAGGCGCGAGATCGGCTTATTAAGCTTGGCGGCGTAGGCGGCGACTTCTTCGGCAAATGGCAGCATGTACTGCGTATCGACGATGAACAGCTCGGCGGGCAGCTCGATGATCTGCGTGTTAACGACCCAGCCCTCTTCGGGGGCGGTGTAGGTGTGGACGGCGATGTCTTTCGCGAAAGTTTTGGCGATGGTGCCGAGCATTGTGGCTCCCTGAGGGTGAATGAATTTGATACACCAGTTGGGGGAAAGTGGCTAGTGTGAAAAGAAGTGGCGAGTGGCTGGGGATGAGGCGCGCAGTGCGCGTATTATGCGGATATGGAGCGGCCGAAGATGGACGTTGGCGTGGATCTCGAGGATCACGCAGACGTGTATGAATTTGTGAGGAATGTGGTGAACGTGTTTAGCACGGAGGTGCGCGCGGAGATGTGTGGCGCGATTACGACCGAGGCGCGGGAGACGGAGAAGATGCTGGTGCGGATCCGGGATGAGTACAAGGCGCGGTGCGGGCAGGCGGATTAGAGGCAGCGAGCGACCGGCAGCCGCGAAGCCGGCGCGGGGCGTTAGTCGCGCGGGGCGGCGGCGTCGCGCAGAAGCACTACGTCGGATGCGATTTTCGAGCGCAATACGCCGAGGGTCTTGCCGTCCGGTGAGAAGCGGAACGACGAAATACCGTCCGATTTAAAATTGGTGATCTGGCGGCCAGGAGTGCCATCCAGCGGTTGAAGCCACAGATTTTCTGTTCCGTTTTCTAGAATGGGATATACGAGAGCGTTTCCGTCGGGCGTGAAACGCGGTGCGTTCGATACGCGCGGATCGGGAAACAGAATGCGCTGGTGCGCGGCCGAGCCTGCATCCAGAGGCACCAGGACGATCCGGTGCAGTGGGCTGGCTTTCGTATCGACCGTAAGGAACGCGAGCGACTTGCCGTCGGGAGAGACGGTCAGTCCATAGTGAAAAAAGCCGTTGGGTATGACGGAGTCCGGCACCACTTCGGGTTTCCCGCCGTCGATACTCACCTGCTTCACCTGAAGATCCTGCACGTCGTCGTAGTAGATGCGCTTCCCGTCCCTGGAACATTCCGGCTCGATGTCCTGTTGCCCATCGGTGAGCTGCGTGGGATTCGTGCCGTCGGAATTCACGCGCCAGATGCTGGACTTGTCGCCGCGGGGACGTCCGGCCCAGGTGAAGACGATGTAGCGGCCGTCCTGGCAACTGACGGGCTGGATGATTTGCGCGAGAGGGTCATTCAGAAGATTGGTCTTGCCCTGCCCGTCGGCGGAAATTCGAACGAGGGAACTTCCGTTGGCGAAGTAAAGAGCGTCGTTGCCGGACCAGTCGAAGAAAAGCGAATCCGTGATCTGGGCGGGCGCCGGATTCGGAGGGTCCGCCTGGAAACCTCCGGCGGGCAGCGCGTAGAAAGTTTGCGCAGAACTTTGCTGAACGGTGGCGAGTGTTTTGCCGTCCGCGGAGAGAGTCAGTGTTTGATAGTTGTTGGTGTCGCGGGTAACGGGGCGAAGCTGGCCGGCCGGTTCGGAAACAACCGCGATTTGATTGCGCGCGTAGGGCGTGGTGTTCTGCTGATAGGTGGCGATCAGGCCGCGAGCGTCGGGCAGCCAGGCCAAATCGTTCAACAACACGTCGTTGAATTTTGAAAGCGTCTTGACCTTGGCGGATTCGACGTCCTGGATTTGGATTGCGCTCATTGCGCCGTCCACGCCGGGCATCGCATAGGCGATTTGCTTGCCGTTGGGTGACCATGCGACGGCGCTGGATAACGATGTGATCGGGCCGGATGCGAACGTGGACTGGTTCGTACCGTCCGCGTTCGCGGTGAGCACTTGAAATTTCGCCACATCGGGATCCATCCCGCGAATGAAGGCAAAGCGCTGGCCGTCGGGTGAAAAACTGATCCTGACGTCAACGTCGTGGACGACCATTTGCGGGGCGCCGCCGAGGACCGGCGCGCGAAGCAGATCGAATTCCTCGCCGACTTTGTCAATCTGGCGGAGGAAGTAGATGTAGTCGCCGTTCGGAGAAAAGGCGAGATTCGAGTAAACCGCGTCGGCCGGCGCGATGACTTCCGTGTCGCTATTGGTTGGCACGTGGCGAAGCCAGAGGCTTTGCTTGCCGCCATCTTCCATCACGCTCAGCAGATATTTCGCGTCGGGCGAGATGGCAGCGCTGATTGTTTTTCCGTTGTTGGTGATCTGGGTGATGGTGAAATTTTCGAACGGCAGATGCGGCTTGACGCTGAACAAAGAATAGAGCCCGTAGCCTGCGGCCGCGACCAGAAGGAGCAGAAGCACGGCGCCCGAGACGAGTCCGAGTTTGTGCCGCTTGGCCGCTTCCACCACGGTGGAGCTTTCAAAGCTGCGTGACGCGGAGGCATCCTTCGACGGCTCGAGTTGCGACGGGGCGGCGGCGGAATGAGTTTGCTGTATTGCGATTCGCCCGGAATCGGTGTCGCGCTTGAGCCGCTGCAAGTCCGCGCGAAGATCCGAGGCGTGCTGATAGCGCAGCCGCTGATCTTTTTCCAAAGCTTTGTGGATGATCCGCTCGAGTTCGGCGGGCAGCTGCGGGTTGAGCCGCGTTGGCAGCACCGGCGCTTTGTGCAGGATGGCGTCGAAAATGGCGGCGGAAGTGGCGCCGGAGTACGGCAGTGCGCCGGTGGCCATTTCGTAGATCACGGCGCCGAACGAGAACAGGTCGGTGCGCTCGTCGAGTTCCGAGCCCATCGCCTGTTCCGGGGACATATAAAGGACGGTGCCGACCGCGGAGCCGGGGCTGCTCAGCAGCTCGTCTGCCGTCCGCGTAGGAAGCGCGGACGCAGCGGCGCCAGGGCCCACCGGGCCGTGCGACAGAATCTTGGCCAGCCCGAAGTCGAGCACTTTGGTTTGGCCGCCGCGAATACAAAAAATGTTGGCGGGCTTGATGTCGCGGTGAATGATTCCTTTCGCGTGAGCGGCATCGAGCGCGTTGGACACTTGAATGGCGACATCGAGCAAATCATCGAGCGGCAGAGGGCCGGCGGCGATGCGGTGCTTCAGCGTCTGGCCGTCCAGAAATTCCATCGCGATGAAGGCTTCGCCGCCTTCGTCGTCGATTTCGTAGATGGTGCAGATGTTGGGATGGTTGAGCGCGGAGGCGGCTTTGGCTTCGCGCTGAAAGCGGTTGAGCGCCTGCGGATCTTTCGCGACGTCGTCGGGCAGGAACTTCAGAGCGACAAAGCGGCCGAGCTTGATGTCTTCGGCCTTGTACACCACGCCCATACCGCCGCCGCCGAGTTTTTCCAGGATGCGGTAGTGCGAGACGGTGCGGCCGATCGGCGGCTGCGGATCTGGCATGTGGCGGCTATCTTAGGGCGCCTAGTAGGGCAAGTCAACGAATCGGAACCGCTGAAGGAACTGTGGCGGCACGCGGCTGGCAGAGCGGTAGGCGAATCGTCGCATTTCGAAATGAGTGGGGCGCGGATTAGACGATGCGGGTCATGGAGCGGCGGGGCTTGGGGGGATTGGAGAGGCGGTGCATCAGCGCGGCTAAGGCGAAGCCGAATAGGATTGGGGGGCCGTGGAGGTCGCGGAAGTAGGTTAGGGTGGCGGCGCCGAAGAGGATCAGGATGGCGCCAGCGCGGGCATGGGGGGCGCGGGCAAAAAATAATTGGGCGGCGAATGCGCCTAGCAGGCCGGAGATGCCGGTGCTGGAGCCGGCGCTCGACGGTTTCCAGTAGTAGCCGGCGATTTCGCCGACGAAGGCGCTGGCCAGGTAGATGATGAGCCAGCGTGCGGCGCGGAATTCGCGTTCGACGATGGCGCCGAGGACCAGGAGCGCGACGGCGTTGAATGCGATTTGGTGCCAGCCTTCGGGATTGATCAGGACGGGAGTGATGAAGCGCCACCATTCGTGGTGAGTGAGCATGGTGGGCGTGCGTTCGAGCAGCGTGATTAGGCGCGGGTATGGAAATGTGAGCGCGGTAAACGCCGCGGTGATGGCGAAGACGGAGCTGGTGGTGATGGGATAGGGCGGGCGCGGGGTGGAGAGTGAGTTGGAGTTTGCGTGGGGCATGTGCGGGTTCGGTGCGCGGAGCCCGGACGAGTTGCTGGCGATACTCTACACGTTTTGCGCGGGAGGCGTAGGGTAAGTCACGGATGGGCGCGCACCGGGCGCGTGGGTAGGATGGGCATACTTTCAACGCACTTCCTTTGGGCGCGGGGCCTGCTGTTGGTTTCGCGCCTCCTCTCCTTTTCTACCATCTACTCGGAATTCAAAAGCTGAGACACACAGAAAATATTTCTATGCCACACAAGGCACTGTAACGAGCGTTGGTGGATTGGTGTGGGCGTGTGAGGCTTTTGGGGGATGGCACAACCCGGGACCAGGTGAGAGTTGGTCCCGCTCAGACTCGAAAGTCTAAGCTACATGGCGCTGCGCGCGACTGGGAAGAAGGCGTAGGCACGACCCGCACCTCACAGAATGTGAGGTGCACACAGACACGAATGTCTGTGCCACGAACTGAAGTCGGTGAAGGCGTGCGCGCACCTATTACTCGTAGCGGAGGGCGATCATGGGGTCGACTTTGCTGGCGCGTCTCGCGGGGAGGTAGGTGGCTAGGAAGACTACCGCGCTGAGAACCGCTGCGACCACGACGATGGCTGTGGGGTCGTAGGGTTTTACGCCGAAGAGGAGGCTGGACATCAGGCGGGCTAGGCCCAGGCTGGCGGCGACTCCGATGACGACTCCGATCAGGGCCAGGAGCATGCCTTGGCCTACTACCATTTTTCTTACTTGATTGGGGCTTGCGCCGAGGGCCATGCGCAGGCCGAGTTCGGGCGTGCGTTGCTGCACGGTGTACGCCATCAATCCATAGACGCCGATGGCGGCGAGTGCGAGCGCGACTCCGGCGAAAATGGTGAGCAGGGTCATATAGAAATCGTTGCGCGCGGTGGATTCGCCGACGACTTGTTCCATGGAGCGGATGTGCGCGACGGGAAGGCCGCCGCTGGCGTCGCGAAGCTCGCGCTGAATGTCCTGGCTGAGCGTGAAGGGCGGAACTTTGGTGCGGACGACCCACTGCATGGCGCCGATGCTGTTGTTGAGCTTGACGACGCCGTCGTTCACCTGGCCGATCGGAATGTACATGATCGGGAACGGATCGTTGGCGAGGCCGCCTTCGCGGACGTCGGAGACGACGCCGATCACTTCGCGTGCGGGCTCTTCGAATTCGGGACCGACGCCTTTGCCGATGATGATCGATGAGCCGACCGCATTGCCCTTCGGGAAAAATTTCTTTTCGAACGTTTGATTGATCACCACTACGCCCGCTGAGCCGTGCGCGTCGCGATCGTCGAATACTCTTCCCTTCTGCACCGGAATTTTGAATACGTCGAAATAGCCCGGAGACGCAGTGTGCCATCCACCGCCGCCCGTGTAGGGACCTTCCTTGGGCGCTTCTCCAACGATATTGAAAGGCAGGCCGTAGCCGCCTTCGAGCGGCAGGCAGCAGGTGAGCGTGGCGGATTCGACGCCGGGAATCGCGGCGAGGCGCTGGCGGCCGTCGCGAGAGAGAAGCTCGACGTTCGCAGCTTTTTCGTAGCGCTGACCGCCGAGCGACATTTCCATCGTAAGAACATTTTTCGCGCTGAAGCCGGGATCGACGCCGCGTAGATTTCCGAATGTGCGAATCAGGAGTGCCGCGCCAACCAGGAGAATCAGAGCGAGCGCCATTTCGACGACGACCAGAATCGAGCGCGCCTTATTGTGGCGAACGCCAGTGCCGGTGCGCGAGCCGCTTTCGCGGAGCGTGACGCTGAGGTCGGAGCGCGACGAGGCGAACGCGGGCACGAGGCCGAACAAAATTCCAGTGACGATCGAGGCGGCGATGGTGAAGAGCAGCACGCGCCAGTCGATACCGACGGCCGAGCCGTGTTCGCCGATGCGCGGAATGTCCCCGGGATTGAGGCTGAGCAACGCGCGGACGCCGAGCCAGCCGAGGATCAGACCGAGCACGCCGCCGGCGAGCGAGAGCATCACGGATTCGGTGAGCAACTGCCAGATCAGGCGCGCGCGACCGGCTCCGAGCGCGGAGCGGATGGCGATTTCGCGTTTGCGGATGGTGGCGCGAGCGAGAAGAAGGTTCGCAACATTGGCGCAGGCGATGAGCAGAACGAATCCGACGGCGCCGAAGAGCAAGAGGAGGCCGAAGCGGACGTCGCCGATGACGGAGTCGCGATACGGAATCGCGGTGAAACCGTCTTTGGGGCCGAGCTCGGGCGAGTTGGGAAATTTGCGGCGGAATTCGTCGGCGGCGGCGTTCATCGCGGCTTTGGCTTGCGCGAGGGTGACGCCGGGCCGCATGCGCGCGGCGGAGCGGAGATAGTGGCCCTGGTCGATGCTGTTCGGATCGGCTTTCAGCGGAAGAAGAATGTCGCTGGGCGGATCGTTTTTAAAACCGGGGCCCATGACTCCGACCACGGTGTACGCGTCGCCGCCGAGATTGAGAGTGCGGCCGATGATGGAGGGATCGCCGCCGAATTGCGAGTGCCACAGGCCGTTCGTAATGACGGCGAGGTTCGGGCCCATGGGGCGATCGTCTTCAGGAGTGAAAGGGTGACCGAGAGCGAGCGGAACGCCGAAGACGCGGAAATAGTCGGCGCTGACGCGGATGCCTTTAAGTTGGACGGGGCGGTCGCCGCCGATCAGGTTGACGCCGGGCCCTTGGAAATCGAAGGCGGTGACGGCTTCGAATGCCTGGGTCTGGTCGCGCCAGGTGTTGAATTTGGTGACGGAGGTGACGTTGCTGTTGCCGTTTTCGCTGGTGAGTTGGAGCGAGACGATGCGGTCGGGATCGGGATACGAGAGAGGCTGGAGCAGGACGGCGTTCACCACCGAGAAGATGGCGGTGTTGGCGCCGATGCCGAGGGCCAGGGTGAGGACGGCGATCACCGTAAAACCTGGGGATTTTAGGAGGCTACGCAGGCCGTACTTTAGATTTTGGATTAGAGAGTCCATGGATACACCTCGGGTACGGCGACGGCTTGCAGCGTTGGACGGTAGTGGAGCGAATTGGTTTCGTGGGGGTGGAGGTTTTTGTGGGGCATCTCTCGCGTAGATACGGCGGGGGCGGGGGGATTGTTCCATGGGTGTGTGCAGTGGCGGGATTTCGTGGCGCGACGGGGGCGGTGGTGCCGTGGGCGCGGCAGCCACCGCAGTTCGGGAGAGGCGGGCGATTGCGCGTGAATCTTGGTTGGGTCGCGGATTGCTGCGGAGGCACACCCCGCCTAGAGCGGGGTGCAGACAGGCTGAGAGCCTGTCCCAGTTTTTGAGAGATACCTTGCGCTTCGACCTATGTGCGTGGTAGATATGTCGAAGGCGGAGGTATGGAGATGACGGAGAGGGATAAGTCGGATTTGCCGCAGGGGACGTTGGACCTGCTGATACTGAAGGTGGTGGCGCTGGGGCCGGTGCATGGATATGCGATTGCGCAGAGGCTGCAGCAGACTTCGCGGGATGTGGTGCAGGTGCGGCAGGGGACGCTCTACCCTGCTCTGCACCGGCTGGAAAATCGTGGAGTGCTGGCGGCGGAGTGGCGCGAATCGGAGACGGGGCGCGAAGCGAAATTCTACAAGCTGACGCGCAAGGGACGCGCGCTGCTGGAGACGGAAGCGGCGAGCTGGCGGCGGTTGAGCGACGCGGTGGGAATGATCCTGAAGCTTTCGGAAGGCGGTGCGGAATGAGCTGGCTGACGCGGCTATGGCGCCGGGATCAAATGGACAACATGCTCGATAAAGAGTTGAGCGATCACATCGAGCGTCACACGAACGAATTGATTGCACGCGGGCACATGCCGGAGGAGGCGCGTCGGCTGGCGCGGCTCGAACTCGGCGGGCCGGAGCAAGTGAAGGAGCAGTGCCGCGACGAGCGAGGCACGCGTTGGGTGGAGGATCTCGGGCAGGACACGCGATACGCGATGAGGATGCTGCGGAAGAATCCGGGATTCGCGGCGGTGGCGCTGTTGACGCTGGCGCTGGGAAGCGGCGCGACGACGGTGATGTTCACGCTGGTGAATGGAGTGCTGCTGAAGCCGCTCGCGTATCCGGAGCCGGAACGCCTGGTGCAGCTGCACCGAAAAATCGAACAGCTGGGCGAGCCGTGGGGATTTTCGCCGCCGGATTTTCGCGATTACCGGCGCGAGGCGAGTTCAGTGGCGAAGCTGGCGGCGTGGTCGTGGGGCGGAGGGACGATTACCGGAATGGGACAAGCGGAGTATGTGGATGGGCGCGAATTCTCGTCGGACATTTTCAGCGTGCTGGGCGTGCCGCCGGTGCGCGGGCGCGCGTTCACGATGGAGGAAGAGCGAGGCGGCGGAGCGCCGGTGGCGATCATCAGCTACAGGCTGTGGCAGCGGCTGTACGGCGGGAGCGAAGACGCGATCGGCAAGCAACTGGAACTCGATGGAGTGTCGCGAACGATTGTGGGCGTAACGGCGGCGCATTTCGATCCCGACGGCGAGATCGACGGCAAAGGCGACGTGTTCATTCCGCTGGAGCAGGATCCGGACACGCACATGGCGGGACGCTCGGCAAATTTCATGCACGTGCTGGGCCGGCTCGAACCCGGCGTGACGCCGGCGCAAGCGAACGCGGAACTGGCGCGGATCGCGAAGCACATGGCTGAGCAGTATCCGGACGATGCGGGCGTGGGCGCGGTGGCGCATCCGCTGCAGCAGGACATCGTGGGCAAAACGGGCAGCACGCTGTGGCTGCTGCTCGGCGCGGTGACACTGGTGCTGCTGATCGCGTGCGTGAATGTGGCGAGCCTGCTGCTGGCGCGGGCGGTTTCGCGCGAACGCGAGCTGGCGATGCGCGTGGCGCTGGGAGCGGGGCGCGGGCGGTTGATACGGCAATGCCTGACGGAGAGCGGAATTCTGGGACTTGCGGGCGGATTGCTGGGCGTGGTGATTGCGGCGGCGGGAGTGCGTCCGTTTCTGGCGCTGTGGCCGGGCGATTTGCCGCGCGCGAGCGACGTGCAGATGGATTGGCGCGTGCTCGTGGCGGCGATTGGCGTCAGCGTGTTCTGCGGGCTGATGTTTGGGCTGGCGCCTGCGCTGCGCGCGCCGACGAAGGAATTGGAGCAGAAGCTTCGCGGCGGAATGCGCGCAGTGGGCGACGGTTCGCGGCGGCTGCACAACGGATTTGTGATCGCGGAAATCGGGCTGGCGGTGGTGCTGCTGGTATCGGCGGGAATGCTGGGGCGCACGGTGCTGCGGCTTTCGACGCTCGATCCGGGCGTGCGGGTGGAGAACGTGCTGACGGCGAGGATGAGCGTGTCGCCGACGGTGCTGCAAAACGGGGCGGCGACGCGCGCGGCGTATATGAACGCGATCGACCGCGCGAGAGCTGTTCCGGGTGTGGAAGCGGCGGCGTTGACGGACATCGTGCCGCTGGGGCCGGGACAAAATATGGAGCCGTACTGGGCGAGCGCGGCCGAGCCGACAGCGAGCCGGATGCCGCTGGCCAACGGCACGACGGTGACGCCCGACTATTTGAAAGTGATGGGCATTCCGCTGCGGCGCGGGAGATTTTTCACGGACAACGACGACAACGAACATCCCTGGGTTGTGGTGGTGGATGAGGTGCTGGCCGAGCACGCGTTCGGATCGATCGACGCGGCGGTGGGCAAACAGATTCACTTGCCCGCTACGGGAAATACGCCGTTCGAGATCATCGGAGTTGTGGGGCACGTGCGGCATGGCGGGCTTGCGGGCGACGATCAATTGCGCGTGCGCGATCAGCTGTACACGCCGTTCGCGCAACTGCCGGACCGGTTGATGCATTTGTTTTCGACGTTTTTGTCGATCACGGTGAAGACGAGCGGGCCGCCGCTGGCGATGGTCGATTCGCTGCGGCGCGAGCTGCGCGGCACTGGGAACGATCAGGTGCTGTATCAGGTGCGGACGATGGAGGAATTGGTGAGCGCATCGCTTGCGACGCAGAAATTTTTGTTGGCGTTGTTTGGAGTGTTTGCGGGGCTGGCGCTGCTGCTGGCGTGCATCGGAATTTATGGAGTGATGGCGTATCTGACGGCGCAGCGCGTGCCGGAAATTGGAGTGAGGATTGCGCTGGGCGCTACGGCGCGGAACGTGATGTGGATGGTGTTGCGGCAAAGCCTCACGCTGATTTTTGTGGGCGTGGCGGTTGGGACGGTGGCGGCGCTGGTGGCGGGGCGCGCGATGGTGCATTCGGTGGCGGGGATGCAGCGGGTGGAGGCGGTGAGTTTTTTTGTGATGATTCCGGTGTTGGTGGGGGCGGCGGCGACGGCGAGTTGGATACCGGCGCGGAGGGCTAGCCGCACGGACCCGATTCGGGCGTTGAGGCAGGAGTGAGGAGGCGTCCTGCCTCTTAGCGACCCAGATGCGTGAGACGGACGGTTTTCTTGGGGAACACTGCAGCGATGTGGAGTTCACCGCCCAACGCTGAAATCAAAGCCCGAAGCTGATTAACGTGGATGTTGCGGCTCCGCTTTTCGAGCTTCGAAACGGCGGCTTGAGACACTTTCATGCGACGCGCGAGCGCGGTCTGGGTAACCTTGAGACTGTTTCGAAGCTCAGCGAGTTCCATCGCCGCGATTTCGCGACCTGCGCGTTTGCGTGCACGTGCAATAGACGCTGGCTTCATGGTTCGCTTGACAAGCGTATTGAATTTCAATCTCGTCATCGAATCAGGCCCTCCTGCTTTAGTTCCCGTAAGTACTGATCGTAGATTTTGTCCGCAACTTCGATGATTCTTTTGGTCCAGCTCTTCCCTGACTTTCTGCCGCCAATCAGAAGATTCGCGGTTTGGCGCGGATCGAACGCGAACAGAATTCGATACGGCTTGCCTCGGTGCTGAACGCGAAGCTCTTTCATATTGGAGTGCTTCGAACCCTTGGACAGCGTATCGACCCACGGCCTTCCGAGTGCCGGGCCTTTGTCCTCGAGGATAGCCACCCCACGTAAACCGATTCTTGCTCGCTCGAAGAAAGCTCTGCCTACCACGATTGAAACTCATCGGTGGTTTCGACATTCCACGACATCGAGACGATTATAACCTTAGAGTTATAGGAATTCAAGCGGTGTTGTAGCCGTAACAACACACAGGCGAACTCCAGACTGTGCCACGGACTGGCTTCCCTATTGTGAGTGCGGCAAGAAGTTGAAGTGGTGCCTGGAGTGGGGTAGCTGAACCTGGGACCGACTGAGAGTAGGTTGCGGTTAGCGAGAGAGGCTAAGCTAGATGGCGCTGCGCGCGACTCGAAACCCGCACAGACTGACAGTCTATGTTACATCGCGCTGCGCGCGACTAAAGCTTACGGCTTCGAGGCGAATTGTTGGCCGCAGCCTTGTTCGCACCAGATCCCCGGGTCTTCGTGGGCGGTGGGGGGCTTGATGATGATGGGGTCGGTGGTGCCGCGTAGCGTTTTCGGGGAGGGGACGCTGGCGGAGCCGATGCCTATGGCGGTGCCGCTGGGGGGAGTGGCGCCGGGAAAAAGGTCGAAGACTACGACCTCGTTGTCGCCTTTGTTGAGCCACGGCGCGGGGATGTAGAGCGTTCTGGTGGGGCCGATGCTCCAGGCGCGGCCGGCGTTGTGGCCATTCACCCAGACAAAACCTTTTTGGATGGACGAGACATCCAGGAACGTGTCGGCGGGACTGTCCATTGTGAAGTGGCCGCGGTAGAAGGCGGGGCCGTCGGGTTTGTGTTTGCTCCAGCCGACGATGGGATCGGGCTGCGGCGCGGCGCCGGGCTTGGCGGATTTTGCGGAAATGTCCGTGGGCGCGCGCATCGGCAGCGTATAGATTTTCCAGTTTTGCAGCGGCGCACCGTTGAAGACGACGGAGTCTGTGATTCCGGCGCGGCCATCGGGCAGCGCGCGGCCGAAATTCACGCGGCCGGAATTTTCGACCAGGATGTCGAGCGTGGCGGAGTTTTCAGTGAACGCGAAATTCAGCGTGTCTTCTTTCATGCGGCGGTCAAGCGTGCCGACGAGCTTGCCGTTGATGTAAATGGCGGCGAAATCGCGGAGACTGTGGATGGTGAGCGAGTCCGCGGCGAAAGTTTTGCGCGGAGTGAGCGAGCCGTCTGCGCCGATATGAACGCCGTCGCCGCTGGCTGAGCTGGGAACGTCGCTGCCGCCGGATTGGTTGGCATCTTGTCCATTTGAGGTGGTGTCGCCGCCGAGGTGCGAGTTGTGGCTATCGGCGCCGCCGTGGCCGGCACCCTGCGACGCGTCCATCCCTGAATCCTTTGAAGCGTCGAGCGGCGCGACGATCCCGCCGCGGCGGATAACGGTGCGATAGAGAATGTAGCCGTAGCCCTGGCCAAAGGACTCCATCGATTCGGGAGTCTTTACGGATTGCGGCGCGGCGAGATTTTTCGAAAGCGGCGCGTTTTCTTCGAGTTTGAAGTCTGGAACCGAGACGATGGGGAGATTCTGCGGGACGTCTGGCAGAGTGGCGCCGGTGTGCGCGGCTATTGCGTCGCGAAACGCGAAATATTTTTTTGTGGGGCGGCCGGCTTCGTCGATGGGCGCGTCGTAATCGTAGCTGGTGGTTTCGGGCGCGTAGTGATCGTCGGGGCCGTCACCGAGATTCGCGCCATTCCAGAAACCCCAGGTGGTGCCGCCGTGCACCATATAAAGGTTGAAGCTGTAGTTGTTCGAGAGAAACCACTTCAGTTCGTCGAGCTGCTGTTGCGTGTTCGTGACTTGATGTTCTTCGCCCCACGCGTCAAACCAGCCATCCCAATATTCGCCGACCATTACGGGCTGATTCGGGCGTCGCGCGTGGATTTTCGCGATGCTCGACTTCCCTTCTCCCGGGCCGAAATTTGCAGCGGCGAAAACGCCGTCGAGTTCGCCCATTTCCATTTGATCGGGATCGGTGCCGTCGGCGGTGTAGAACATTTCGCTGCCGAGTCCGGCGTGAACGAAAAGCGCTTTGATGGCTTGCATGTATTCGTGGGCTTGGCGGCGCGTGGTTTCGGGATCGGGGCCGAGACCGCGTCCGGCGCGCGGGCCGTAGGAGCCGTACTCATTTTCAATTTGAAAGCCGATGATCGGGCCGCCTTTTGAGGCGAGATACGGCGCGATTTCGTGGCCGATGCGATCGAGGTAGGCGCCGGCGGCTGCGAGAAATTCCGGGTCGGTGGTGCGGACCTTAATTTTGTTGCCGTCGAAGAGCCAGGCTGGGAAGCCGCCTGCGTCCCACTCGGCGCAAACGTAGGGGCCGAGGCGCATCAGCACGTTGAGATTTTCTTCTTTGGCGGCTTGGAGGAAAGCGGCGACGTCGAGATTGCCGGAGAAATCGAAGACGCCGGGCTGCGGCTCGTGCGCGTTCCAGAAAGAGTAGACCTGGATGGTGTTGAGGCCCATGGCGCGGATTTTGCGGAGGCGGTCGCGCCAGTAGTCGCGTGGGACGCGCGCGTAGTGGATTTCGCCGGAGAGGATTTCGTAGGGTTTGCCGTCGCGGGTGAACTGCGTGCCGTCGATCGTGATGGCGTGCGGCGGCTGGGCGGATTGTGCTTGTGGTGCGTGGTGGGTGGAGACTGTGGCGGCGAAGATGGAGGCGGTGAGGGTGGCTAGGGTTAGTGGACCTTTGGCGATGGGCATGTGGTTTTCGCGCCGGGCGCGGATGAGGAAAGATAGCACGAGTGCGAAAAGTCGATAGGGGTTAGTCGGGTGGTTGGCGAGGCTGCTCTGGCGGGGCGGGCGACACTTACGGCAAAGCGGTAGCTTCGCTCCCGCAGTCCAAATTGATGCGAGGTCGTGTGAGGTGCGTGGTGTGCTTGGCGCGGGGGGGGTTGGGTGGTGGGGTTAAGTCGGGTGAAAGCGGTGCGTCGCTGCGCGACTGACCGCACTCCCATAGGCGCTGTGCTGACGAAAGATGAGTGCGTGAATTTGTGTGAGTGGCGCGGATGGTGCGGGGCGAGACAGGCGAAGAGCGGAGGGGAAAATAACAATGGAAGGGATGCGCGGCTCAGGGCCCAGCCCTCTAAATTAATAAAGGATTCCCGAAGCTGCGTTCCCTTCCGTTGATGAGGATGTACCAAAAAGGGGGAGTGGGGCCATCGGGGAGATGCTGTAGTGCGTTGATTTAGCAAAACCTGTTGAATTTTTCAGCGATGAGGCGGAGTGAGGCGAAGGGATTGATGGTGCGTGGATGTTGGGGTTGTCGCGTGCGGCTTTGCCAGGGCGCATATAACTGCAAGATTGCCCATGCTGCTCCACTGTCGCAAGCAGCATGGACAATCCTGGCGGTGTAATTTTTCGTCGCGCGACGGTTACGAGGCGGCCGGAGCTGCGACTTTGATGTGAAGCATCTGGGCCAGGGCTAGGAGCTTTTCTTTTACGCTGTTGCCGTCGGTGACCGCAGTCGGGAGGTCGCCGGAGCTGAAGGCGGCGGTGGCTGCGTCCCACAGGGATTTTGCGCTGGTGTATTGATCGTTGGTGGCGGCCGGGAGTTTGTGCGCGGCGGAGAGCTGGCTGACTTTTGCGCTCACGGAAGAAAGGAGCGGAGGCAGCGAAGATGAAAGATCGTTCCACTGTTTGGTGAATTCGTCTTTCTTGGCTTTGGCGGCGGCGGCGAGGTCGGTGATCTGGCCGGGCAACGCTTTTGCGGAGGTGAGCGCGCCGGAGTAGTCGCCGTTGTTGTAGGCGGTCTGCGCGGAGTTGATCGAGGCTTCGACGGCGGCGGTTTGTTCGGGCACGTATTTTTCGGAGAGCGACTTCACGGGGCCGAAAGCGGTTTGCGCGGCGCTGATGGCGGCTTGCGCGGAAACTTTTTCGCCGTTGCCGCAGGCGGCGGTGACGATTAGGAGAAGCACGACGGCGATTGCGGGGAGTGCGAGTTTGCGACGATTCATGGCGTGTCCTTTTTAGTATTTTTTGTGTTGTGAAAGATGAGAGCGGGGCCCGAGTGACGTGGGCACGGTAGCGGAGGGGTGTGGCGTGTGTCAATGCGTTTGCAGCGGTGGTTAGTGATTCGTTGCCTGGTGGCTAGAGACTGGTGGATGGTGTGTGCTGAGCGAGGCTACGTTTTCGTGGCGTGTGATTTTGCGGCGGGGCGGTGGCTTCGCTACCGCACTCCGGGAAAGGCGTGTGAACCGATGAGTACAAGGGTATGCTTCATGGCATCTAATGGGTAGAGGCGCCCAGTCCTCGGACTCACGATCGACTTCTCTTGTTCTGGCACTGGCTCTGGCGCCGGGTACCGCATGAAAGACATTTTGATACGAGTGGCGATGATCATCGCGGCGTGCGCGTTTGCGTGCGCGCTGGTGATGCTGCTTGTGGCTGTGCTGGTGCATGTGGACCAGCACATTTTCCGCGAACGCGCGGAGCGGTTGCGCAACGACATTATTGGGATCACTCCGCGGCAAACGACGCTCGATTCCGAAGACGCGATGCTTTCGAGTTGGACGGACAGCGTGACGCGCTCGACTCCGTGCGACAAAAACTTTTGCGACATTCACATTGTGGTGGAGCGGCCATTCACCGATGCGCTGCAGGCTGCGCTGGTGGCGGTGGTGCCGCGTGGGCTGCGGCTTTTTAAATTTTTGGGCGGGCGGCCGGCAAGCGCGAATGGGACGATCTACGTGCGCAACGGTTATGTGTGGGGCGCGTCGTTTGCACTGACGTCGTATGTATTTTCAAAGCCGGGCGACGCGCAATGGCCGGACGGATATTTTATTGTCGGCACGGTGAGGACGCTGCCGTGGAGCCATCACTGGGGCGTGGATGAATATTCGTATCCGGCGAGCGGCGCGGAGTACGGGATCGAGCAGACGAATGAGACGTGCACGCAGTGCGTTTCGTTGACGGTGGATTTTTCGCCGTACGCGGCGCGCGCGCAGGTGGAGAGGTTGTCGCGGTACAACTACGAGTGCTTGACGGCTGAGAGCGTGTGCACGAAGGCGGAGGATTTATTGCCGGTGGCGGCGCACGAGATTGAGACGGCGGTGCGGCCCGATCCGCTTTCAACTCCGGTGTGCGATCCGAAGGATTTGCCGTTGATGAGCCGCGACGCGGATAGCGTAGGCGTTTTTATCGTGAAGAAGGTGACGCTGGCGAAAGCGCCGCCGTCGAAGAAGCCTGGGAAGCGGGCGACGAAAAGCACGTGGGAGACGCTCGACATTCAACTCGAGGCCCGCATCAAACGTGCGGAATTCTGGGATGTGGGGACGACGCGCAAGCTGGGTCTGAATCGTGAGCTGGTGGATCTGGCGCCGGATACGCCGTCGATCAATGTGGGCGATCGAGTGATTGTGATGTTTGACCGCCCGGAGGGCGACGCGGCGGATGCTCCGGTGCGCGCGAATGTGTGCGGCGTGGCGCTTTCGACGCCGAAGAATTTGACGGCGGCGCGGGCGGGTGCGGCGCTGGACAAGCGCGTGGCGCCGCTCGCGGCGTATGAGGATGGGTACGCGCCGGCGAAGTGAGGCGGGGGGCTGGGGGCTGCGCGGAGACTGGGTGCGTGGGCATTTTTTGGCGGCGCTGCCCCGACTGACAGCCTAGGTTATAGCTCGCTTCGTTCGCCTGGGATTGAGGTTACTGATTGGCGTCTATAGTGCGCTGGTAATGCACCGGCGCAGCTGTGATTGGTAAGCTCGGAGGCGGAGCGTAGCTCATGTCCTCTCCCCTTCTGCGTGTGATCGCATTCGCTTGCGTGTGTGGATTTGCGGTGGCGCCTGCTCGCGGGCAGGATTCTGGCAGCGGCGATACGGCCGGGAAAGTCTGGAACAACGACAACATCAAAACCGTGCCTGGGCGGATCAGTGTGGTGGGCGGGTCGGATTCCAGCGCGGCCACGGACGCCGGACAGAACGAGCAGAGCGAGTTCGCGGTGCGTTCGAATGGCGCGAGATTTGTGAGCCCCGCGCCGGGTGAGACGTTTGCGCCGGGCGATTCGATGCAGATTGAGTTCGTACTCGAGCCGGGAGTTCGAGTCGTGCGCGGCGCCGGACTGATGTCGCGAATGCACGACATCGTGGGCGCGAAGGATGACCCGCCGTTTTCGTTCAATGTAACGATCCCTGAAAATGAAGGCAGTGAGAATCTTTCGCTGATCGGACCACAGCCATTATTTGCGATCGGGGCGGCGGAAGGGAGCTCGAACGATCCTGTTCTGGCAGAGACTTACATCGACGTGGAGGAGCGCGGACTGCCGGTGTCGATGTATGCGGCGGGCTCGGTCGTGGGCTCCGGCAACCAGCCGACTCGTTTGCAATTCTTCAGTATCGGCCAGCGCGACTACCTGGGAATTTTCGGACGTTTCGCGAATGGGCACGAAATGGACATCACGCGGTCGACACACTTGCGGCTGACGTCTGGGAATTCGGCTGTGGTGCGCGTGGACGATGCGGATAGCATCTTTGCGATTGGTCCGGGGGCGACATCCGTGATTGCGACCTACACGGTGGGTGCACAGCAGCAGAAGCTGATGATATCAGCGACAGTAGCGGGCGGCGAAACCGATGGTTCAATTCCTGCGTCGCCGAATCTGGTTGATTTCGGAGACGTTGCGGTGGGGACGACGAGCGCGGCGCGGACGGTGACGATCACGAACAAGCTGGGCAGGCCGTTGCCGATGGAAAAATTGACGGAGTTTTTTGCACCCGAGACCTGTTCGGGGCGGATGCTAGCTGACGGAGAGTCCTGCACGATAACGGTGCGGATTCAGGCGACGGTGCGAGGGGCGAATCACAATGACCTCTACATTGAGAATTCGCATGTTTTGTTGCTGTGTAACGGAGTTTGAGCGGGTCACGGTGCGCTGCGGCCGGGTGCGCCGGCAATTTTTGTAGCGGCGCTAGAAAACCTTGGCGGCAAATTCAAAGAAAAACCAAAGGCAAAGTCACACAGGCAGAACCAGCCTGTCCCACAGGCGTTCGCCCCTGCTCTGATTGTTTCTGGACGAGACTGGTTGCCAGGAGTGGGAGTGGTGGTGCCACGAACTGGAGTTCGTGAGTACACCGACACAGCTGGGGCCCTGTCGGACCCTAGGCGAAGGGGGTTTCGTCGCCGCTGGGTCCGTAGATGCTGGGGATGGGGACGCCTAATTCGCGGAGGTAGACGCTGAGCTGGCCACGGTGGTGGATCGAGTGGTTGAGGATCAGCACGCGGACGCAGGCGGTACGCGGGAGCGCAAAGACGGTCTTGCCTTTGAAGACAGTGCTCCAAACTTTTTGCGCGGATTCGGGAGTGAGGCCGGCGATGTAGGCTTCGGCGGCGACGACGCCTTTGTCGAAGAGTTCGAGAATTTCGGCGGTGGAGTCGGCTTGACGTTGTGTAAACCCGTTGGCGGGCGGCTCGAAGATGTCTTGCGTGAGAGTTTTTGCAAAGCCGCCGGGAATGCCGGCGAGGTGCAGCGCGAGCTGGCCGAGCGTCATGGATTTTTCGCTGGGCTTCCAGCTGAGCTTGTCGGTGGGGACGCGTTCGAGAAGTTTGCGGGTGGTGGCCGATTCGTGGCGGAATTCGGCGAGTGTGGCTTCGAGGGCGGGGGTGGCGGCGGTCGCTTGGGACATTTGCGTGGCTCCTGTTTGTTCGTATGAGTGTCGTCGAAGTATAGAACGGCAGCGAGGTAATCTCGTTACGCGGCCTTTTTAGGTAGCACAGGCAATGTTGCCTGCGGGCGAGCGGAGCGGGTCCATCCCGCGACGCTCGCCGGTTTTAGAAAGGCGACGGCTGTCGCCGCGCGAGCGGCTGAGCGTTATTTGTGGTGGTCGCAGCAGGCGGGGAGGCCTGCGGGGGCGTTTTCGTATTTGTCGTGGTGGCGGACCCAGCTCATGGGCATCGAGAGGCCTTCTTCACCGCGACCGACGGGCGTCCAATCGAGAAGGTGATAGACGCCGAGCAGCGGTTCGAGGCCGCGGCCGTAGGTGGAGTAGGTGTGAAAGATCTCGGCGCCTTTGCGCGCGAAGACGCTGAGGCCGGGAGCTTCGGGCTGGGTGAAGACGGCGGTTTCGTAATTGTAATTGGGAATTTTCGCGGCGGCCTGCTCGGGCGAGAACGAAACGCCGTAATCGAAATTGAAATCGCAGGCGAGCGACGAGACCCAATTGAAATTCCAGCCCATGCGTTTGCGGAACTCTTCGATTTGCGCGATGGGCGCGCGCGAGACGGCTGCGAATGCAACGTCGCGCTGCTCGAGATGCGGGATCGAGCCGGTGAAGCCGTCTGCCGCGAGCGAGCAGCCGGGGCAGCCCTCGGGCCAATCGGGGCCGAGCATGAAGTGGTAGATGGCGAGCTGGCTTTTGCCGCGGAAAAGTTCGGCGAGCGTGACGCGGGAGTGCGGCGCGTCGAAGATGTAATTCTG
Organism: Acidobacteriota bacterium; assembly: GCA_013286165.1. Taxonomy (GTDB): domain Bacteria; phylum Acidobacteriota; class Terriglobia; order Acidiferrales; family UBA7541; genus Palsa-295. Next base: position 54,638 of record JABDGF010000006.1, read on the forward strand.
CTCGACGCGTTCCCACGGAAGTTCGCGGCGCTGGCGGGCGAGATCGTCGCGCAGGCGCGTGAGCTGCTTTTCCTTGGTGAGGAAATCCTTGCGAGCGGCGAGCCACTCGCGGTGCGTGGCGATGCGGGGTTCGTTTGAGGTGTCTGTGACTTTGATTTGTGTGGCTGCGCTCATGAGTGCTTCTCCTTTTTATTGAGTGAGGGTGATGCGTTGAGTGCGGAAACTTTGCGCGAGTGAAACAGTTTTGCGGCGATGGCGCCGGCGCTTCCGGCGGAGAGGGCGCCGGCGGCTACGAGGGCGGCGGTGGTTAGGCAGAACGGGCACATACGGCGCCTCCTTCTTTATCTGTACGACGGGGCCGGGCTGCAAAATCGACAGAAAGCTTTAAGATCGCTAAGCGGGGCGGAGGCCCCGGGCGCGAGCGCCGGTGCGTCGTCGACCGGGCTGGGGCCCTGTCGGACGCGCGGCGCGGTTTGCGTTGTTCGAGGCTTTGTGGTGCCTCGGTTGAGTTTTGCGGCAAAGCGGTCTGCCACTGGGGCGGCCTTCCGCACTCCAAAATGAGCAGAGCTTGCGGGGTTATTTGCGCTTGGCCATTTTGGCTTCGGCGCGGTCGCGGGCTTTGTTGTTGATGCTGGGCCAGCCTTCGCCCATGCCTTTTTTCACTTCGTCTTCTACGAGGCCGAAGCCGTGGTGATGGAAGGTGATGGTGGTGACGCCGTTTTCTTCTTTCAGGCGGTACTGCACGTTGTTCACCACGGGAAATGAAAGCATCAGCGGGCCGGAAAATTCCAGCAGCGTGGGGCGCTTGATCGCCTGCACGTTGGCCCAGAAATGGCCGTTGCCATTGCCGAGGTCGCGATACCAGCGGCCGCCGGGCCAGGCTTCGAGCTTAAAATCCATGGGGCCGTTGGGCGAGTCGAGATGTTGCAGCTCCTCGAGGAGCGATTCGAAGGTGACGTCGATCGGCGCGTTCACTTTGACAACTTGTTCGATTGTGATGGTGCAGCTTTCGATGGACTGCGGTGCGATGGCCGGTAGCATGATCGTAATTCCCTCCTAAGAATTCGCAGCGTCCGACTCGATTTCCCGATTAGACGCGGCGTTGGTGCGTTTGCCGCCGCAATTGAGAGCTACGCGGCGGCTTTGTGATGCTTCGACAAAGAACTGCTACGAATTTAGTTCTGTTTCATTTTTGCCTCGGCACGTACCTTCACGCGCGCGAGTTGATGCGACCAGAAATGCTCGAAGGTCTTCGTCCACTCGTGGAGCGGGCGAAGCGCTTCTCCGTTCGTTCGGTAGAACATTTGCTTGCCTTCGCGGCGCGATGAGACCAGACCGACATCGCGCAGCACTTTCAGGTGTTTCGATACCGACGGCTGCTCGATGCCAAGGGCGACGACAATTTCACCGACGGGCTTTTCCGAGGCCGCGAGGTAGTTGAGGATGTCGCGGCGGCGAGGCTCGGCGACGGCGTTGAAGGCGTCGGAGGTGGTGGAGGCTCGAGGCATGGGAACATCATATTCTCATATCGGAATATGTGTCAAGAGGAATTTTTAGAGCGGCTAGTGATTAGTGGCTAGTGAGCTCAGCGATGAAGTGAAGGTGGGTAAACATTCACTGAGGGGGATGAGAACCGCGTGAGATCCACGGAGAGTCAGGATGATTTGGGTCGATGGCTCAACCCGGGACCAACTGAGAGTTGGTCCCGCTCAGACTCGAAAGTCTAAGCTACATCGCGCTGCGCACGACGAAGGCACACGGGCGAGAACGCCCATGCTACTCGGGGATGCGCGTGCGCGCGTGAAGAGGGCGGGGCGTGATACCTTCGAGGGCGATGCGGACTCGGATGAAAATGTGGAGTGGTGTGGTGATTCTGGCGCTGCTGGTGGTGTGCGTGGTGGGGGCGCAGGGCGTGTCGGCTGTGCATGGGAAGGTGGTGGATTCGAAGGGGGCGCCGATTGCGGACGTGATTATTTCTGGGAGCCGCGATCCGTCGGGGCAAGGATCGACGTCGATCGCGAAGACGGACACGCAGGGAAATTTCACGCTGACGTTTCCGGGCAAGGTAATGCATTTTTTGAAAGTGGGCTACGAGCCGAAGATGGTGGTGATCACGCCACGCGCGACGCCGCAGCAGTACCAGCTCGAGACGGCGAGTGAGGATTTCACTTTGCGGCCGTGCGACAAGATTGCGCAGCACGAGAAAGCGTTTGGCGACAACGATCTGCGCTTCAGCGGCAATCCGAAGGAATTTGTTTCCGCGAGCGCGGTGCCGGATACGGATTTTTTGAAATTCGGATTGCAGCCAAAGGGCGATACGAACGCGCTGGAAATCTGGCTCGGGCATTTTGCGATGGACATCGAGCCGGAGGACGAGCTGCTGATCCTGGCGGAAAATTTCAGCGCGCGGAATATTTTGGCGCAGGGGAAAGGCGCGGTGGGCATCGATACGACGGGGACGCGCGCGGGGAAACGTTGGCGGCACTGGTCGATTTCGGGGCGTGGCGGCGCGTTTTATCAGAATGCGACGGAAGTTGAGGCAAAAGTGTTTGACGGGATTATCGCTACGGCTTGCGGTGATCTGGAGCCGCAGCAGGAAAAGGCGAAGAAGAAAGGGATGGACTTCCCTCCTACGACACAGTGATGCAATCGACTCACTTTGCGATGGTGGCGTTTGGGACGCTGACTCTTGTGCTGGGCGCCGCAGGCGCAGCGACGCACATCCAGCACGGCAAAGTGGTGACAGCGGACGGCGAAGCGCTAGAAGGTGTATCGGTTCGCGGGGTTTCGATCAAAAACACCGCGCTGCAAAAATCCGTTCAAACCGATAAGCGCGGCAATTTCTCGTGGAGCATCACAACTTCTGTTTTCCATCTTTACAAAGATGGATATGAGCCACTCATCGTTGTCCGCCCCGACGCCTCCGTTCCCCGCCGGGTTGTGATGATTCCAGACAAAAGAGAAAAATCATTCTGGCAACTTGCGGCCGTGTTGACGCGGTTGGTTTCTATCCGGACGGGCTGTGGTTCAAGCGTCCGGAGGGCACGCAGGTGTATGACGTCGGCGGCGGATTCCGCGGACCAACCCGCGAAATTCGCTTTGAAAACAACGGAGCGCAACTGGAACTGATCCCGAGCGAGACGCATAACCAAATCGAGCCGTCCGATGCGTGGGTGCTGCAATCGAGCAGCATGTCGATAGAGAATTTGCACAATGCCAAGGGTGACGTCGTCGGTTACGACGCGCGAGGAGTGAAGGGCGGCTTGGCCTGGCGACTGTTCGATAACGGCGGAGTGATTTTCTACCGTTACGAGAATGCGCTGCCTCACGAAGCGGAGGCGTTTGACGGCATCATCGCGCGCGAGGGCTGCTGGGAAGATTTCCAGAAAGACACAGAAGAGTGGGAAAAGCTTGAGAAGGAGAGGGACGAGCGGCCTCGGGTGCCGTAAGTGCGTGTTGTGTGACGGGGTGATCGAAACGGCGTGCGGGAGCCGCACCGACCAGAAGTAAGCGCGGCGTTGCACGTTTCGCGTGCATCCTACGATTCGCGTCAGGTGCGCGGTGTATAATCGCGCGCAGCGGTTTCATCTCTGAGGGAAGCACCTTCAAGGAGTGACGGAAATGCGATTGGCGAAGAAATTTGTGCTGGCGGCATTTTTTGTGGCGGCGGTGGGATGCTTCAGCGTGGCGAAGGCGCAGTCTGCGGGCGATGATGTGAAGGCTGCGGCGGATAAGACCGGCGATGCGACGAAGACGGCGGCGAAGGATACTGGGCACGCGACGAAGAAAGCGGCGACCAAGACGGCGGATGCTACTAAGACGGGCGCGACGAAGACCAAGGATGCGACCAAGACGGCGGCGGATAAGACTGCTGATGCGACGAAGACGGGGGCGAAGGACACGGCGCACGCGACGGACAAGGCTGCGGACAAGACGGCGGATGCTACCAAGACGGGGGCGAAGAAGACTGGAAGCGCGGTGAAGAAGACGGCGAAGAAGGCGACCGGGGACGATGCGAAGCCGGCGGATTCGACGACGAAGCCGAACTGACGTACATCACGGCGGAGTTGGACGGGCGTTTCGTGCGGCGCGCGACGGGTGCGCTGTGCGGAGCGCCCGTTTTTTTGTGTGCGCGTGATTGTTCGGTGCGGACGCTACAGCGGGCTTAGGGCCGGCGCTTCGACACGGGCAGGAATGCCGATGCTACTGGCGGACTCAGAAGCGGAGGCGGCATGGCGTTTCGCGCTTCCCTGCTCGGATGTATGCTGGGGCGCGAAAGAGGCGAAGATGACTAAAGATATTTATAAGTTGAGTGAGGAGAGGGCGCGGGGCGGGGCGGCGGGTAAACGCTATACGGAATTTTTGCGCGTGCCGGCATTGAGTTGTGGCGTGTATGTACTTGCGGTGGGGGCGGAGGATACGCAAGCGCCGCATGGTGAGGATGAGATTTATTACGTGGTGCGCGGGCGGGCGCGGCTGCGGGTGACGGATGCGGGTGGGACTCGGGAGCACAGTGTTGGGCCGGGGGATGTTTTGTTTGTGGCGGCGCACGTCGAGCACAAATTCTTTGAGGTTGGGGAGGATATTGAGTTGTTGGTGTTTTTTGCGCCGGCGGAGACGGGGTAGTTAGGCAAATGCAAAGGCGCACGGGCGCACTCCGGCCTGTGCCACTTACTTTCTTATCCAAGGTGGCCGTGCACGGACTGGACGTGGTGCCAGCATTGGTGATGGCTGAACCCGGGACCAACTGAGAGTTGGTCCCGCTCAGGCACGAAAGCCTAAGCTACAGCTCGCTGCGCTCGCCTAAAACGCTACTGTGGGGATTTGGAGAACCACTGGTCGAACCAAGCCAGCATGCGCAACGTGTAGTCGTAGGCGTTGGCGGGGACTACCATGCCGTGGCCTTCGTTTGGGTAGACAACTAGTGTAGTTGGGACGCCGGCGGTTTTTAGCGCGTGCCACCATTCGACGGACTGCTCGGGCGGGACTTCCCCATCGCGATCGCCGACGAGAATCAGCGTGGGCGTCTTCACATTTTTCACGAAGTGCATGGGATCGCTTTTCGCGTACACGGCGGGATCGTCGTAGATCGACGCGCCGAAAAACGGAATCATCCACTGGTCGAGATCGTTGACGCCGTAGTAGCTGAGCCAATCGGAGAGGCCCGCGCCGGCGACGGCTGCGGCGAAGCGATTGGTTTGGGTTTCGGCCCACATGGTCATGTAGCCGCCGTAACTGTGGCCGTAAATACCGAGGCGCTTCGGATCGATGGGAAAATCTTTTAGAAGCTGATCGACGCCGGCCATGATGTCTTCGAAATCGCCGCCGCCGAAATCTTTCACGTTCGCGCGGGTGAAGGCTTCGCCCTGACCGTAACTGCCGCGGGGATTCGGACACAGTGAGAACCAGCCCATCATCGATGCGGCGTCTTGACCGCGCGGTGCCCAGCGATTTTCACATGCAGCGGACGGGCCGCCGTGGACCATCACGATGAGAGGATATTTCTTGGCGGATGACGCGTCGTAGTTTGCTGGGAACATCAGCCAGCCTTGCACGTTCGTATCGCCGTTTTTCCAGTGCACGCTGCGCATTTCGCCCCAGGTGGGTTTGAGGCCGTCGTTGAGGTGCGTGAGTGGTTTGAGATGCTGCGCGGTGCCCGCCCACACTTCGGGAGGCATCGAAGCGGACTGCCTTAGAAGTGCGACTTGGAGCCTGCTCGAATCTTCAACTTGTCCCTCTTGCGTGAGGCGAAGCGGCGGCTCGACGGCCCAAAACGAACTGAGAGGTCGAGCAGTCGCGTCGCCCATGCTGAAGTACCCGATCGGCTTCATGTTTTTCGCGGCGAGGACAAAATGGGATGTTCCGTCGGAGTTGAGCGCAACGAGAAGGCGCTTCGGATTGATCCAAGCGATCGCGTAGGGCGACGCGTGAATGCTGGGAGTCAGATTCTCCGCGGCGCCGTTTCCGTCGATGGGTAGGAGGTACACGTCGCCGCCGGTCGAGCCTTCGTCACTCATGAGGCCTTCGATGAAGGCGACGGATTTTCCGTCGGGCGAGACGCGCGGCTGGGCGATTTGGAATTTCGGCGTGTAGATGTCGCGCGTCGCGCCGGATGCGGCGTCGATCGAGTAGAGATGCGCGACGTACCAGTTGGAGTCGCCTTCGCCGTGGGCGGCGATGGCGACGAGTGATTTGTTGTCGGGCGTCCAATCGAATTCGTACACGTACATGTCGGCCGCGGAGATTTGAGTGACTTTGCCGGTGGCGAGGTCGAGCGTGGCGAGGCGCTGCTCGTAAATGTGCGAATCGATTTCGCCGGAGAGCGGCGTCATGGGCTCGAGCGGGCCGGCTTTGCGAGGCATATTTTCGATGTAGAGGAAGGCGAGAGTTTTGCCGTCGGGCGAAAAGCGCGGGGATTCGACGTAGCCTTTGAGTTGAGCGAGAGTTTTTGTCTCGGAGGACGAAATTATTTTCACTTGGGCGGCGGGATCGTCGCCAGGGACATCGGCGATGAAAGCGAGGCTTTTGCTATCGGCGGACCATGCGACGTCGCGCGCGGTGATGGGCTGCGAGTGATCGTAGGGGAAGACGCCTTCGGGGCCGGTGGATACGGCGGCGAGGGAGAGTTGGTCGTCGGCGATGATGGCGACTTTTGCACCGTCGGGGGAGAGGGCGGCTTCGGAGATGGTTTTTGCTAGGGGGAGGGATTGGATTGCGGCGGCGGCGCGGGCTTTTGAGGCGGGGGCTTGGGCGTGGGCGCGTGGGGCGGCGGCTGCGAAAAGCGTGAGAGTGAGGGTGATGAGGGCGGCGGATATTTTTGAGATGTGAGTGGTCATGGGCGGAGAGTATCGCATACGGCTGCGGGCGCGTGCGAGTAGCATGGGCGTTCCCGCCGGTGTGGATGTGGGCGCGCGCTGGAGCGCGTTTATCACACAGGCCAACTCCAGCCTGTGCCACTTGCTTTCGTCCCTGTTGTGATTGTGGCAAGAAGGTGGAGTGATGCCTGGAGTGGAGAGGGCTGAAACCCGTGCACCAAATTGGAGGGGTGGTGCGACAAAGTGGTCTGCGGGGATGGGGCGAAGTGGCGCTCGCGGTTTTTGGCGGCGTTGGTAACATCGGGGCATGAAGGACACTGCGACGGCGCCACCTCGGTGGAAGACGCTTGCTGCGTTTGCGATTATTTATTTTGTGTGGGGCTCGACGTACCTGGCGATTCGCGTGGGCGTGCGCGAAGTGCCGCCGCTGATTCTGGCGGGCATGCGATTCTTCGCGGCGGGGCTCGTGCTTTTTTTGTGGATGCGGGCGCGCGGGGAAAAATCGCCGACGGCGCGCGAGTGGCGCTCGGCGGCGCTGCTGGGAATCGCGATTTTCCTGATCGATTACGGGCTGCTGTTCTGGAGCGAGATGCGCGTCGCTTCGGGAATCGCGGCGGTGATGCTGGCGACGATCCCGGCGATGATGGCGCTATGCGAAATTATTTTTCTGGGGACGCAGCGGCTGACGGCGCGGCTGGTGATTGGGCTGGTGATCGGACTCGCGGGCGTGGCGGTGCTGATGGTGCCGTCGCTGAAATTGGGCGGCGCGCCGGTGGACAAACTGGGAGCGGCGGCGCTGATCTTTGCGGCGTTGAGCTGGTCGATCGCATCGGTACTGACGCGGAAGATGCCGCTGCCGGAATCGAAAGTGATGAGTTCGGGCGCGCAGATGCTGTGCGGCGGAGTGGCGCTGCTGATCGCGGCGGCGGCGTTTGGGGAGTTTCACGGATTTGCGTTCGCGGCGGTGTCTCGCGGGACGTGGCTGGCGCTGGCGTACTTGACGGTGGCGGGATCGATCGTGGGATACACGGCGTACGTGTGGCTGCTGCATCACGAATCGCCGACGAAAGTGGCGACGTATGCGTACGTGAATCCGATCGTGGCGGTGGTGATTGGATATTTTTTGGGAGGCGAGGCACTGACGGCGCGGACGATCCTCGGGACGGCGTGCGTGCTGGTGAGCGTGGTGGTGATTACGACGCTCGGCACGAAGAAAGCCGGCGCGCGCGATGCGGTGGTTGCCGGCGCGGCGACGAAGGCGCGGGTTGCGGCGGCGGAAGAGCGATAGTGGAGCGGTTTGTTGCCGGTCGAGGCTACGTTTTTGGTGGAGTGGAGGCGGAGGCAAAGCGGTAGCGGCGCTCCCGCAGTCCGAAATGGCGGAGTTGGCGCGGAGGCATTGGACCGGGTCGGGTGAAATTTTAGCGACACACAGACGATGTCTATGCCACACAAGGCACTGCAACGTTTGGTTAGCGATTGGGTTGGCGGCGAGTTTTTTGTGATTGGGAGGTGCGGCGATGAGGCGAGTGGCTGCGGCGAGGTAGTTCTTCACGAAGCACTGCCCGTTCGTACAGTTCCCTGCTGAACACATTCGCGGCTTTAGCGCTGCGAATATCTATCGAAGAAGTTAACTGCCATGTGATTCTAGCTGTGACATGGCGACGAAGAAGCGCATCTTCGGCTGGCTGACGGTATCGTTCGTGGTGGTGCTGTTGCTCCTCTATTTTGTTGGGCCGCGTGTTTTTTGGGTGTGGCAGGCGCGAAAGATGGTGCGAGACGTGCCGATCGCGGGCGCGATGCCGCGCGACCTCCCGACCTTTGCCGCGAATCCAACTCGCGGCAGCCTCGTCGCGGTGAGCAATTACGAATTTGAAGTTCCGTGGAGCGATCTGGACCGCGCCAGAATGAAAACGATCGGCGCCATGTCGGTCGTTCCGTTCCTTTCGAGCACGACACTTATCGTCGCGACGCCGAAGTGGAACGACGCGGTGAGTCAGACGGGAAAAGATGCGGTTGCGAACATCGTAAGATGCGTTCGAGGAGTGTACGGACCGGCGGCGACGCAGTCGGATTTGGCGTTTTGGTCTGCCGTGTATTCAACGAACCCGCGAGACATCACTTTCTTTACGAATCCGGATCGAGCGACGCTCATGGGGATGATTCTGATGGCGAAAGCCGTGGCTCCTCCGACGAATGATCCGACGATATTCCGATTACATTACGGCGGGTTCCAAGGCTTCCAGCTTGGCAATCCCGACCATCACCTGACAACGGCGCAAATTCTGGTGTACGACTCGAACGGCGGGATTGAGATCACGATCTCGCACAGGACTCAGCCTGAAGTGATGGGCGAATTTTCGCAGGCGGATATGAATCGGATCATTACGACGCTGCGGCACACGGATCAGAAGCTCGCCATGGTGGAAGTCACGACGCAGTAGGTTCCGATGCACGTTATTCGGGATCGCGGGTGACCGGCGCGGGTGCTGGTCCTACGCCGACCGGGCTGGGGCCCTGTCGGACTTGCGCGCGGGACGCGCGCGCGACACACACAGACGATGTCTATGCCACACAAAGCACTGTAGCGTTTGTTTGGTGAATGCGCTGGCGGCTAGGATTTTTGTAAGTGGAGGTGGGTCGATGAAGCGGAACTGGAAGATTTTGGTGGCGGCTGTGATTCTGCTTGGCGTTGCGATGGGTGCGGTGCCGGCTGGAGCGGATAGTGCGGCGGTGACGGTGAAGGGCTATGTGCTGGATTCGGCGTGTGCGTTTACGAAGAGTTTGGATAAGCCGATCAGCAAGCAGTGTGCGGTGGCGTGTGCGAGAGCGGGGTCGGCGCTGGTGATTTTGAGTGAGGATGGGACGATTTATTGGCCGATCGCGGATACGACCCCGTCGAAGGGGCAGAATGCGCGGCTGTTGCCGTTTGCCGGGGAGAAAGTGACGGCGACGGGGAAAATTTACGATCGCGGCGGGTCGAAGGCGATTGTGATTGAGAAGATTGAGGCGCAGGTGGCGGTGGCGAAGTAGCGGAGCGGCGCGGTGAAGATTAAGTAGACGTGGCGTAAAGCTGTGCGCGCTGAAGGCGCGCTTCCCCAAAGGCACACAGGCGAACTCCAGCCTGTGCCACAGACTGGCTCCCCTATTGTGTGTGCGGCAAGAAGGTGGATGTGTGCCTGGAGTGCAAATGGTTGAACCCGGGACCAACTGAGAGTTGGTCCCGCTCAGACTCGAAAGTCTAAGCTACATCGCGCTGCGCGCGACTTAAGAACCCGCACAGACTGACAGTCTATGTTACAGCTCGCTGCGCTCGCCTAGGTCTTGGGGCTGGGGCGGTGGCCGAATTGGTATTTCAGGGATTCGATTAGGTTGGGGATGGTGAGTTCGGGCAAGGGGGCGTGGTCGCCGGGTTTGAAGAGGGAGCGGAAGAAGCGGCCCAGGGCATTGAGTTGCTGGCGCGGGGAAAATACGAGTTCGCGATTGTTGGCGCGGACGACTAGGACGGTGACGTCGTCTGCGGCCAGATTTTCTGGGTAGCGGTCTCCGATCTCGCGGAGGAGCGTAGCGATTAATTTGTCGGCGGGGACGTCGCCGAGGAGCTTGATGATTTTCAGCAGGCCCGCTTCGCCTAGCATCTGGCCGTCGGCATCGCAGGATTCCATCAGCGCGTCTGTGTAACTGACCATCACGTCGCCGGGCTCGAGCTCGACGTCGATCGTTTCGTAATCCGCCACATCGAACATGCCGAGAGGAATATCGCTGAGCGGAGCTTTGGCGTGCGCTTCGTGCGTGCCGACGAAGGACCACTCATTTTTCGCGGCGCGGAAAAGGAGCGGGCGCGGATGGCCGGCGTTGCAGAGCGAGAGGCGGCGGCTGGGCGCAAAAAATGTGGTGACGACAGCGGTGGCGAAGGTGCCGTGCGTGGAGAGCGCGGTGAAATTTTCGTTGAGGAGCTTTACGAATTCGGTGTGGTCGATGCGATTGACGAATCGTCGCATGAGAGTACGAAGATCGGCGGCGGTGGCTGCGACGGATTGGCCGTGGCCGGAAACGTCGGCGAGGAGCAGACGGCTAATGCGGCCGGTGGCGCAGCTGGAAACGTAATAGACGTCGCCGCCGCGCTGAGCTTGGCCGAAGGGCTTGCTGTACACCCAGACGTCGAGGCCGCCGAGTTGGACGCCGCTTTCAGCGAGTTGGCTGCCGCCCCAAACTTCCATGCAGGCCATGTGTTGGGGTGGCGGCGGGGTTTGGGGCGCGTCGGGCATAGGATGATTATACGATGTGTTTCGGAGTGTGACGGTGCAGTGCATGAGCTACAAAGGCACACAGAAAATATTTCTGTGCCACACGAGGCACTGTAACTCTTGGTTGAGGTGGGTGAGAGTGAGTGGTTTTAGAGAGATGGTTAAACCCGGGACCAACTGAGAGTTGGTCCCGCTCAGACTCGAAAGTCTAAGCTACATCGCGCTCCGCGCGACTGAGGCAAATTCAAGGGGACACAGGCGAACTCCAGCCTGTGCCACTTGCGATTCTTGCTAAATGTGTTGGGTGGTGTGGCGCGTGAGTGCCTGCACGTGATAACTTCGCCGTCCCCGGCCTGCGTGTGAATGTTGAGGAATCGACTATGAGAGTACGTGTGGGGAGT
>JABDGF010000007.1 GCA_013286165.1 Acidobacteriota bacterium
CTCGCCCCTCAAGCTCCGCGACGAAATGCACGACGCGCACGTACTCGTCTGGCTCGACTCCCTCCGCGCCGACGCTGTGTACGGCCTGCGCCGCCTCGCCCGCAGCAAAATCACCACCGCCGCCGCCATCCTCTCCCTAGGCCTAGCCATCGGCGCCTGCACCGCCGCCTTCCGCCTAGCCGACGCCCTCCTCTGGCGCCCCCTCCCCGTCGCCGCGCCCCACGAAATCTTCGAACTCAACACCGTCGGCCTCGACCTTAGCGGCAAGCCTGAGATCGGCAATCACTGGTCGTATCCGCTGTTCACAGCGTTGCGCGACGCAGCAAAAGAGGACGTTGATCTCGTCGCCAATTCCAGCACAACTCCGTCAGACGTGAAGTACGGCAGCAACGCCGACCCGGAAAGAGCCTACGTGCAGTACGTTTCCGGTGCGATGTTCTCGAGTTTCGGACTTCGCCCCGCCGCAGGCCGGCTGATCATGCCAAGTGATGATGACGTGGCGGGCGCGCACGCCTACGCAGTGCTCAGCGACCAATATTGGAGGCGCCGCTTCGCGCGCGATCCGCGCGTCGTTGGCGCCAGCTTCCAGTTCGGCGGCCAGTCCTACGAAATCATCGGCGTGGTAGCGCCACCGTACACGGGCACGGAGCCGGGCACGATGACAGACATCTTTTTGCCGGCCACGATGAGCCCGTATGCAAATGCGACGCGCATACTCAGTTTTCTCCACATCTTTGCGCGCATTCCGGCGCGAACGGCGATCGAGCCGCTTCGCGATCAACTTCAATCCGTCGCGCACGCAGCCTTCGTCGAACAGCTTCGTCAAATGCCGGGCCTGCCTGGGCGTACCAAGGAAGCCTTCCTGAACCGGAACCTCGTTTTTGCCGACTCGCCTACGGGAAGCTCGACATTCCAGGAAGGAAATCGGCGCCCGCTTGTAGCGCTCTTTATTCTGAGTTTGGTCGTTCTGCTGATTGCGTGCACGAACGTCGCGAATCTCGCGACTGCGCAGACCGCCGCGCGTCGGGGCGAGTTGGCTCTCCGCGTCTCGATCGGCGGCGGCCGTCGTCGCCTGGTTCAACTCGTCCTGGTCGAGAGTGCGATGATCGGTGTTGCAGCGGCGCTGTTCGGATCTGCATTTTCCTGGTGGGCCGCACCGCGCGTGGTGTCCATGATCAATCCGCCGGACAATCCCGTGCGGCTCGCGCTGCCCGCGGACTGGCGAGTTCTCGCGTTTCTCGTCGCCGCGACTTCTCTTGTGACGATGCTGTTCGGCCTCGCGCCAGCGCTACGCGCCGCGGGAGTTGATCCTGCGAGCGCGCTGAGAGGCGGCGAAGATCGTCACACGCGACGCGGCACGCTTCATGGACTGATCGCGGTGCAAGTCGGCTTTTCCGTTTTCGTGGTGTTCACGGCCGGGCTTTTTGTAATGACGTTCGAACGGCTCACGCACAAGCCCACGGGATTCGCCGCCGACCGAGTACTCGCGATTTCGGCGTCATCCGCTCAGTCGGTGCACACGAGCGCGTGGGAAAACGCGCTAAAGGATCTTGAGCGCCAACCTGGAGTTGCTGCTGCGGCATATGCGGGTTGGCCGCTGCTCGAGGGAACCAACGCCGCCATCGGCGTCGGTTTGCCGGGCGCTCCGAAGTCTGATTCCTTTACGCGCATCTTGCGCGTTTCGCCGGGATGGGCGGCGACGATGCGCGTTCCGATTCTTAGCGGACGTGACTTCAGCTGGACGGACTCGAACCCTGGAGCGGCACTCGTTAGTCAATCATTCGCGAAGACATTGTTCGGTGATGCCGATCCGGTCGGGAAGACATTCGTCTTCCTGGACACGGACGTGAACCCACCTCCGATCCAAATAGTCGGCGTCCTTAAAGACGTGTGTCACACCGATCTCCGCGAATGCGGCGTGCCCACAGCTTACATTCCGCTCCACGAGGCGGAATCGGCGAACGCCAGTGGCGCGGGTGGCACTTGGTTCGGCGCCTTCCTAGTCAGGACCGAAAGCGAAAATCCGCTGGCCCTGGCGCAGGCGCTGCGGCGTGAGCTAGCACGTGTCGCACCGGAACTGCACGTGACGCGCATTCGCACGCAGCGAGAAATCGACGACGCGCAGACGATTCACGAGCGGCTGCTCTCGACGCTGGCCACGTTCTTCGCCGTGGTGGCGTTGCTGCTCGCGGGAATAGGCCTGTACGGCGTCCTGAATTATTCCGTCGTGCGCAGGCGGCGTGAAATTGGGATTCGCATCGCAGTGGGCGCGCAGCCGGCGAATATCGCGCGCACCGTGATCGCGACGGCGTTCGCAATGGTGATCGGCGGAGTCGCAGCAGGTTTAGCAGCAGGCGCGTTCGCGGTTCGCCCACTTCAGGCGCTGTTCTACGAGGTCAAGCCCACTGACGCATCCGCCCTAGCATTGCCCGCCGCGCTAATCCTCGGCGCCGCCGTGCTAGCCGCACTCCCCGCCGTGATCCGGGCCATGAAAATCGATCCAGTAATTTTGCTGCGAGCCGAATAGGAGGTTCAAGTGAGCTGGATGCAACGCATCGCCAACGTGTTTCGCAGCGAGAAACTCGATCGCGACATCGACGAAGAAATCGCGTCGCACATCGACGAAGCCAGCGCCGACGGCCGCACCGCGCGCGATGCCCGCCGCGCGCTCGGTTCCCCGCTGAAGCTTCGCGACGAAATGCACGACGCGCACGTCCTCACCTGGCTCGATTCGCTGCGTGCCGATGCCGTGTACGGTTGGCGCCGCCTCGCACGCAGCAAAGTCACCACCGCCGCCGCTGTGATCTCGCTCGGCCTCGCGATCGGCGCATGCACCGCCGCCTTCCGCCTGGTCGATGCGCTAATGCTCACTCCCCTGCCCGTGAAAGCGCCGCACGAACTCTACACCGTCGCGCGCAAAGGCATCGGCCCCGAAGGCAAGCCGCAGATTTCTGATTACTGGGACTATCCGCTCTTCCTCAAGATGCGCGCCGCGGTAAAAGACGACGCCGAATTGCTCGCTGTGGACTACAGCGGCCAGGCTGACATCACCTATTCAACCGACGACGCGATGGAAAAAGCGCACTGGGAGCATATCTCCGGCGGCGCGTTCGACTCCTTCGGACTGAATCCAGTGATCGGGCGACTGATGCATGAAAGTGACGACCACGCGCCCGGCGCTCACCCTGTCGCTGTGCTGAGCGAGCGCTATTGGGCGAGGCGATTCGGCCGGGATCCCGGCGTCATCGGCAAGTCGCTTCAGCAGGACAACAAGACCTACGAAATCATCGGCGTCGTACAGTCGCCGTTCGCAGGAACGGAACCCGGCTCGATGGTGGACATCTTCGCGCCGATGACGATGAACGACCGAGTCACCGACCGTCACGTGATGTGGTTCATGACGTTCGTCCGGGTGCCACAAGGCCGATCGCCCGAACGCGTGCGGGCCGAACTCGACCCGGTTGTTTACAGTGACCGCGAGGACCGGATGAAGGAATCCACCTCGATGTCCGAAAAAGCCAAGGCCGATTTTTTGAACCAGAAACTGATTCTCACCCCGGCCGCAACCGGCGCATCCGAATTTCGCGAAGACAATCGCGACGCGCTCGTCGCGCTTAGCGTGCTCGTGGGCCTGGTGCTTCTAATCGCCTGCGCGAACGTGGCCAATCTGATGACGGCGCAAGCTGCGGCGCGCGGGCGTGAACTCGCGTTGCGCGTTTCCATCGGAGGCGGCCGGCGCCGGCTCGTACAGCTAGTGCTCGTCGAAAGCGCCTGGATCGGCGTCATGGCGACGGCGCTTGGGGCTGTGTTTGCGTGGTGGGCAGCGCCGTTTGTGATTGCGCTGAATAGCACTCCCGATAACCCCGTGCAGCTCGCGCTCCCCGCGGACTGGCGTGTGCTTGCCTTCGCCGTCGCGCTCACATCGGCTGTCACCTTGTTCTTCGGTCTAGTGCCTGCGCTACGCGCCTCGAAAGTGGATCCATCCTGCGCACTGAAGGGCGGCGAAGATCCGCACGCGCGCCATCGGACGATGAATCTGATGGTCGGAGTTCAGGTCTCGTTTTGCATTTTGGTAATTTTTGTTTCCGGATTGTTCGTCGCAAGCTTTCGCAGGCTTTTAGACAAGCCGGTCGGGTTCGTCGCGAAGGGTCTTCTCGTTCTGGATGTGATGTCGAGCGAGAGGCGCTCACCGGAGACGTGGGAAGCTTTGCTGGCGCGGATAAAACAAACGCCGGGCGTGGAATCGGCGGCGCTCGCCAGCTGGGCGCTCATGGATGGCACAGCGTGGAACGATTCGGTGAGTTTCAACGGTGGTCCTCCGAGTGAAACTCTCGGCTACTTCTTGCGAATTTCGCCAGAATGGCCGGATGCGATGAAAATTCCGATCGACGCCGGCCGCACGTTGCGTCCGGGCGCGGACGGCCAAAGTGAAGCAGTCGTGAGTCGCGAGTTCGCCAGGACATTTCTTCAAGGGGCTGATCCGGTCGGCAAGTTTTTCGAGGACGTCGGGGACAACGGCAAACGCACACAATTCGCCGTCGTCGGTGTGATTGGTGACAGCTGCTATCGCGGCTTGCGCGAATGTGTCCTGCCGGTCGCGTACCTTTCGGTTCGTTCCATCGATCCGTACATCGAAGTCGCGGAAGGCACGCGCAATGCCACCGTAATGGTCAGAACCGAAATCGATAGCACTTCTTCGATGTCCGCCACGCTGCGGCAAGCCGTCGCAAACGTCCATATGGGGTTTCGTGTTTCGAATGTGCGCACCCAGCAGTCGATCGATGATTTGCAAATGATGCGTGAACGCATGCTCGCGATCCTCGCGATATTTTTTGCGGCGGTCGCGCTGGTGCTCGCGGGAGTCGGCCTGTATGGCGTGATGAACTACTCAGTGGTGCAGCGCCAGCGCGAAATCGGCGTGCGCATCGCCGTCGGCGCGCAAGCGTACGACATTGCGCGAAGCGTGGTCGCGCGCACCGCGATGATGGTGCTGGCTGGCGCGCTCGTTGGGATCGCGCTCGGCCTCGCCGCCTCGCGCTCCTTCGAAGCGCTGCTGTACAACGTGAAGCCGCAGTCGCTCACATCACTCGCGATTCCCTGCGTCGCAATCGCAGCCGCCGCCGTCGTAGCGGCATTGCCCGCGGTAATTCGCGCCGTGAGGATCGATCCAGTAGTTCTGCTGCGCTCCGAATGATTTTGCTGTCAGGCCCCGCAGTATCGGTGAGGCGACGCCGCATTCATCTCGAACTCCGCGCCGCTACAAGCGCCTATCGGAGTGCCAGACGTTAGTCAGTGCGAGATCTCATCGAGCAAGCGCGTGTCGGCGCCGCGTCCGCACCGGCAGCAGCGCACTTCACATAGTGAATCACGTCTCAGAATATCGTTATTGTAGGTATGCTGCACGCACGCGTGAGTGGCACGGGCATCCTGCCGGCTGATGGGCGACGCGGCACCTGGGCGCTGCGAACTCTTGGTGCAGGACCGGCCGTGCCACTCTTTCACCGATACAATTCAATCGAGACGTAACACTGCAGGCTTGCGCGCGCCCGTGAGACCATAACGGCGGAGGAACTTGTGAAGAAAACACGTCGGGAAATTTTGAAGGCGGCTGGATTCGGAGTTGCAGGCGCAGCGGCAGTGTCAGCACTCGGCCTCGCGCCGAACGCGAACGCGAACGCATTGGGCGCAACGGTCGAGCCGCGCAACGGCGCATTCTCGCCGCCTCCCTCCGGCTCGGCCACCACCGAAGTCACCGACAAATACGGCAAGCGCCTGGACGCCGGCGCGCCCGTCGCGTGGTCACCCGCAGCGAAGCCTTCCGGAAAATCCTCCACGAAGAACGCCGCGCCCACCGCCGACGTCGTAATCGATCCCACAAAAACCGCGCAGCCCATTCTCGGATTCGGCGCCGCATTTACAGACGCGGCGTGCTACACCGTCTCGCGCCTGAGCGACGCCGACCGCTCGAAGCTCCTCACGCAAATGTTTGGCCAGAGCGGCGACCAGGGAAATCTCAGCACCGGCCGCATTCCACTCGGCGCGAGCGACTACTCCACCGCCTGCTACAGCTACGACGATGGCATGGCCGATCCCGATATGAAGCGTTTCAGCATCGATCACGATCGCGACTACATCCTGCCCACCCTGCAAGCCGCGGCCGCTGCCAATCCCGATCTATTTTATTTTGGCTCGCCGTGGAGCCCTCCGAGCTGGATGAAATATTCGAACTCGATGCTCGGCGGCAACATTCGCCCCGAAAATATTCCCGCGTACGCGCTGTACATGCGCAAGTTCGTGGAGGGCTACGGCGAAGCGGGCGTGAAAGTCCGCGCGCTCACCACGCAGAATGAAATCGACGCCGATCAGGGCGGCCGCATGCCCGCTTGCCCGTGGCCCGAGGAAACCGAAGAGGCGCTGATCATCGCGCTCGGCAAGCAGCTCGAATCCAGCCCCACCGCGAGCGGTACGAAAATCTGGACGCTCGACCACAATTACAACCTGTGGGGCCGCGTGGTCGATCAACTTTCGAAGCCGCAGCTGAAAAAATATCTCAACACCGTCGCGTGGCACGGTTACGTAGGCACGCCGGACATGATGCAGAACGTCCACAAATATTTTCCCACCGCGGAGATGCACTGGACCGAAGGCGGCGACGACTACAAAGATCCCGCGTACTTCACCTGCTGGTCGAAGTGGGGCGCCACGTTCGCCGGCATTCTGGCCAATGGGCCGCAGTCGATCACTACGTGGAATCTGGCGCTCGATGAACGCGGCCGGCCCAACATCGGCCCGTTCGATTGCGGCGGGCTCGTGCAAGTTCACTCGCGGACGCGCGAAATCGCGTGGACCGGCCTTTACTGGGCGCTCGCGCAGCACGCGCGCGCGTTCAAGCGCGGCTCGGTGATTGTGGAATCTCGCGGCGCGCATGACGCTCCGGCCGTGAATGGCGCGTCGATCGAATTGCAGACTACGCATGACGCGCCCACTTCATCCACGATGACGGCGACGCCCAACGCGACCGTCTCGACGGCGCTGTATCACACCGCCGCGAAGACTCCCGACGGCGGCATCGCGCTGATCCTCACCAATCCCGGCGCGGCCCGCGAAGTCACCGTGGAATGCGCCGGTGCCGTGGCCAAGGTTCCGCTAAGCGAAGATTCGGTCACCACGCTGAAATGGAGCTGAGCCTCTCGCCGCACACGACAGCACGCGCGCAATAAAAAAGGGCGGCTGGTCGCCGCCCCTCTCTACCCTACAAGTTGTCCAGTTGTGTCGTAGCGTTACAGGTCGATCGTGAGCGCCAGCTGCACGCCCGGGTGGACAACATCCTCGAGGTAGTACACGCCATCGATCTCCACCACGTACACGTCGTCGTCATAGCCCCATCCCGCGGGCCACGCCTGCGCGTAGTAAAAGTTGTAACCGCCGTATGCGAAGCGGTAGCGTCCGCCCTCATTCACCGGGTGGCCCACATGGAACGTGTGCTCGCGGCCGAAGTTCGCGCGGTATTTATCTTCCGGAATGCGGTGAGCGTCGTTTTTCTGCTGTGAGACGTTGCGTTGGGTCGCGTGTGTGTTCTCGCGAGCCGCGGGCTTCGCTGCGTCGCGATGTTCCGCGTCGTTGCGAGCGGCATCATTGTGCGCCGCGTCGTTGTGCGCAGGAGCCGGTTTCGATTTTGGTGCGGGTTTCGCTTCCGGCTTTGGCGCCGGCTTATTCTCCGCATGCTCCGCCGGCTTTGCGTCCTGCTTGGGTTCTTCAGGCTTTGCTTCCTGCGGCTTGTTCACCGTGTGCGTCGCCGGCTTCGCAGTCGCGTGCGTCACCGGTTTTGCCGCGGGCTTCGGCGCGGGCTTGGCCTCAGCGGGCTTCTCTTCCGCAGGCTTCGATTCGGCCGGCTTGGCGTCCTCGTGCCCCGCTTCCTGCGCGTAGGCCGGCACAGCCACGCCCAGCGCGAACAGCAGAGCCATGGTTCCGATCCAGGCATTGCGTTTCATAGAACCTCCAATTCGATCGCTCACAGAAAACCAAAAGTGAAAGGAACTTGGCGCTTGCGAGCCGCGTGCAGCGCCCACCGATGCACAAAGTCTAGTTTTTCGCGGGTCAAACGCTAATACGGCGCGGGCTGTATATCCGTAAAGGTGTTGTGTTAAGGAGAAACCTGTACGCGGTAGCGCAGACTTTAGTTTGCGCAGTCTGAATTTCCGGGTGCCGCGCCCTTTTCATTCCAAAGGGTGCGTGAGGAAACTGAAAACAGCGTCGCAAAGTCTTGGCGTTCGTTCACGCATCGGTAGCACGCACCCTTTACAACGAAAAGGGTGCGGCACCCGGAAAGGCAAAGTCAGTCGCCGCTGGCGCGGCGATGCCCAGACAGAAGTCTTCGCTACCTATCTTCACTTCCCCTGTTGCGCCTGAATGAACTTCGGCGCCTGCTGATCCATAAAAATGTACCGCCCGCGATTCGCCTCGGGCGCCGCAGCGCTCGAATCATCCACAAGATGCATCGTCTGCCATTTGTCCGCCGCATCGTACCGCGGCCACTTCGGCAAGCCCGCTCCGTTGGGATCGCCCTTGGCGATGAAATTCGCCCAGTACGTCACCATCAAATCGCTCACCTTGAAATCCGCCGGAGTCCACGGCAGCGCTTCCCACGTGAGCGTCCCAAACACGTATTCAATTTCGCCCGCGTGGCGCGCGCCCACTTCGCTGGCCGGAATTTTCGACGGACCGACCGTGGAGCCCGGCTTGGTCGCCGGCACTTCCTCGAAAATGTAGTGGTACACCGGCGACTTCCCGGTTTCCACCTGCTGATTGATCCACTTCCACGTGGAAAAAATGATGAAGTTGTCGCTCGCCAGCGCATAGGCCGATTGCAACGCTTCCGCGTCCGTCGATGCCGGATACAGCTTGAGAAATTCCACCGACGCGTTGCCGTATTTCGCCTTCGCATCGTCGGCAAAAGATTGCGGCGTGGGCTTTTTCGGATTAAACAGCACGATCATCTTAACTTCGTCGCGATTCCATCCGGCTAGCAGCGGCACGTGCGCCTGCTTGCCTGCCGCGAAAATGTCCGTTGGGCTCGCGGGGAAGAAATAGCCGTCGATGTCGTGGCTTGGATGAAAATCGTGCTGCGCAGCAGTTTCTTCGAGCAGCTTCTGTGCCGGAATCGCGCGCATGTCCGCAATCGAATTCGCGCCAAGCGACGCCGCATACTTCGCGCCCGCAGCTTCGGCCTGCGCGAGCGGCGGAGTACGAATGGGCGAGCTGCCATTCGAGAAAAACGCGCCGGATTCGCCCAGCGCCTTCTGAAACTTTCCAATCGAAAGCGGCGACGCCATCTGCGCGCTCACCGAAAAGCTGCCGGCGCTTTCGCCGCCGATCGTGATGTTCTGAGGGTCGCCGCCAAATGCGGCGATATTTTTTACCACCCAGTCCAGCGCGGCGGACTGGTCCATCAAGCCGTAATTTCCCGACGCGTGGTGCGCGGATTCCTTGGTCAGCTCGGGGTGCGCGTACATGCCGAAAATTCCCAATCGATAATTACACGTCACAATGACGACGCCTTTCTTCGCCAGCGCTTCCCCGTCGTACCGGAATTCGTCGCTCGAACCCGACACAAATCCGCCGCCGAAATACCACAGCATCACGCCAAGCTTTTTGCCGGTGGCGTTTTTCGGCGTCCACACGTTCAGGTAGAGGCAGTCTTCGCTGTTGTCTTTGCTGCGAAACACCATGTCGGCATAAACGCGCGTCTGCATGCACCGCGATGCGAACTCCGAGCCATCGCGCACGCCCGTCCAATTCGCGGCCGGTTGCGGCTCGCGCCAGCGCAGGTCGCCCACCGGCGGCGCGGCAAACGGGATCCCGCGGTAGATGCGGATCGTGCCGTCTTCGCCCAGCGTCCCGTTTACGACACCGTTCGCGGTGGTCACTTCGCCCGCCGCGACTTTTGGGAATTGTTTTACGGGCGCTTGAACGTCTTCTTGGCCGCCCTGCGCGCGCGCCACGGTGGGCGCGGTGAGCACCGAGATTGAGCCTACGACAATGAGTGCAAGCGCTGTGAGTGTCGCTCGACGCGCTACGTTACAACTGCTGACTGCGTTCGACATGGAACGAGCCTCCCGACTGCGTGGTCGCCCGCACGACCGGGCGCGCAAATACTAGCAAACTCCTGCCAGCACCGCTCACACTCTTGCGTCGCTTCGCACCACGCCGCAAACACTTCACACTGTAAAACGCGGCATTGGCATCAGACGTCAGACAGCCAACCTGGCGGTCTTCTTACGATCGCAAATCGCCCTAACGGAAACTGCCATGCCCGCCTACGGTCACAATCGTTCAGAAAGCAGGTGGCACAGGCTGCTGTTGCCTGTGTGCTTTTGTGCTGCCCTCCACAGGCAGCAGCAGCCTGTGCCACAACCGTTCTTCGCTAATGTGCTTTTCATCCGTGAGAGAGCTTGCGAGTAGTATGCGCGGCAGTCGTAAGAGGACCGCCAGGTTGGCTGTCCGACCAATTCAGCTAAATTTCAGCTTGCGCACCGCTGCGCCCAACCGCATTTCCGCTTTCCAATCGCGCTCCGACGCGTCTATCGTTCTAAACCGCAACACTCAAGGAGCCGCTGAATGTCCTTCTCCCGTTCCCTAGCCCGCACGTTTGTGCTCGCCGCCATCTTCGCTGTCGCGCTCACCGCCGCAGCGCCCGCCCACGCGCAAACTCCCTACGGACCGCACCTGTGGGACACGCCTCTCACTCCCGACATTTTCCAAAAGCGCATCGACGATCAACTCGCGCTCGCGCAGAAATCCTTCGACCAGATGCTCGCCGTCACCGGTCCGCGCACCGTGCAAAACACGCTCGCGCCGTTTGACGAAGCCACGCTCCACCTCGACGCCGCCGGCATGCAGGCCGGCGCGATGCAAAACGTCAGCCCCGACGCCAAAATCCGCGACCGCGCGCAGCAAATGATTCAGAAAATCAGCAACATCGCCACCGCGGTGTCGCTCAACCCAAAAATCTACAATGCCCTCGCCGCCATCAACGCAGCCGACTCCGACGCCGCCACCAAATATTATCTCCGGCGCACGCTGCTCGAATTCCGTCTCGCCGGCGTCGATAAAGACGACGCGACGCGCGCCCGCGTCCAATCGCTGAGCGACGAAATCACCAAAATCTCCACGGACATTCAGCGCAATGTCCAGGAATCCCAAATCAAAGTCGTCGTGAAGAGTCCCGCCGAACTCGACGGCATGCCCGCCGACTTCCTGAAATCGCATCCGCCGGCCGCCGACGGCTCCGTCACACTCACCAGCGACAATCCCGACGTGACGCCGGTGCTGAAATTCGCCAAGAGCGCCGACCTGCGCCGTCGCATTTACCTCGCCTACGACGATCGCGCGTATCCGAAAAACATCGCGCTGTTCGTCGACCTGCTGAAGCGCCGCGATGAACTCGCGCAGACGCTCGGCTACAAGCACTGGTCCGATTTCAACGCCGCCGATAAAATGGCACTCACCTCCGCCAACATCGGCCAGTTCATCGATCAATTAGACACGGCGTCAAAGCCGGTGGCCGACCGCGAATACCAGATGGTGCTCGCCACCGCGCGCAAGTCCGATCCCTCAATCTCGCAAGTCTCTGCTTCGGATCGCGACTTCTACTACGAGCAGCTCCGCCGCACAGAATTCAATTTTGATTCCGAGCAGGCGCGGCCTTATTTCCCCTATGACAGCGTGCAGCAAGGAATTTTGGACGTCGCGTCAAAGCTATTCAGCATCCGCTTTGAGCCGGTGAAAAACGCTGTGGTATGGGACCCGTCGGTGAGCACCTTCGACGTGTACGGCGCGACCAACAACAAGCAGCTCGGCCGCATTTATCTCGACATGCATCCGCGCCCGGGCAAGAACCAGTGGTTCAGCAGCAATCCACTGCTCGACGGCAAAAAAGGCACGCAGCTTCCCGAAGCCATGCTGATCTGCAATTTCCCCGGCGGCAAGCCGGGCGATCCCGGCTTGATGGAATACGCGGACGTCACCACCTTCTTCCACGAATTCGGCCATTTGATGCACTGGATTTTCCAGGGCCAGCGCGAGTGGGTCGGCTTCAGCGGCAATCTGGAATCGGATTTCGTCGAAGCGCCGTCGCAGATGCTCGAAGAGTGGATGCACGATCCGAAGGTGCTCGCGACGTTCGCGAAAGATCCCAAGACGGGCGAAGCGATTCCGGCGGCGCTGGTCGAACGCGCGAATCGCGCGGATGCGTTTGGCCGCGGGCTCTGGGTGCGTGGACAACTTGTCTATACAAACGTTTCCTTCGATTTGCACAACTCGGCACCCGACCGCGCGAAGATCGAGTCCGAGATGAGCGAGAACAAGAAACGCTTTCTGCCGTGGGCCCAATTGCCGGACGATCACCAGATCGCGGCGTTTGATCACCTGGTGGGCTACAGCTCGGCCTACTACACCTACCTGTGGGACAAAGTGATCGCGGAGGATTTCTTCAGTCAGTTCGATCGTGGGAACTTGCTCGCGCCCGAAGTCGCGCTGCGCTACCGGCAGACGGTGCTCGAGCAAACCGGCGGCATGCCCGCGAACGACCTGGTCACCAATTTCCTCGGCCGCAAACAATCCACCGACGCCTTCGTAAAGTGGATGAGCCAGGAGTTCGCGCCAGCCCAGTAACGCACGCCGCGCGCGCATCCGACAGCCGCCCTGCCGGTCGTCTTACGATCACCGCGACCCAATACTGGCAACCAACATTGCCGGCGCACAGCCACAATAAGGGAGAAAGCAGGTGGCACAGGCTGCTGTTGCCTGTGTGGGTTGTGCAGCCTACTCACGGGCAACAGCCGCCCGTGCCACAACCGTGCTCTCTTAATTTGATTTCCGCAGCACGTTGACGATCGCCAAGATCGCCCTGTGAGGTCGTGGAACACCCTGAAAAATCGTCAGAACCCGTGTCGATTCCCCTCCAGCCCGTTCGACGCATCAGTAGAGCCGCCCCGCCGCAAGTTTTCGAGGCGAGGGCGGACTAAGCTCCTATATAAAAGAGACGGCACTGATACCGTCCGCTCAAAACTCAAGGAGAACGCCATGCGTTTCATGATGGTCATTCTAAGCAACCCTGCGCAGTTCAGCAGCGACAAGCCCGCCGAGGTAAAAGACAAAGAAGCCTTCTACGCCATGGGCCGCTACAACGACGAATTGAAGAAGGCCGGCATCCTGTTGGCCATGGATGGGCTGACGCCGCCGGCCATGGGCGCGCGCTTCACGTTCAAAGGCGGCAAGGCAAAAATCACCGACGGCCCGTTCACTGAGGCGAAGGAAGTGATCGCCGGCTACTGGATGATTGAAGTGAAGTCCAAGGAAGAAGCATACGAATGGGCCTCGCGAATTCCCTGCATGGAAGATGGAGTCGTTGAGGTGCGCCGCGTCGTGGAGATCGCCGACTTCGATCAGGAAATCCAGAAAAAATTCGCCGATTCCGGCTCGAAGCTAGGCAACCAGAAGTAGCGTCGGACAGGGCCCAAGCCCTGTCCTCTTCCGATCTCGCAGCGCCGATGTCGATTCGCTGTCAGCTCGTTCGACGAATTAATGAAGGGAAGATTTTCTTTAGGAGACCCCAATGAAATTCATGATGATCATGTATCCCCGCGACTACGGTAAAGCACAGCCCGGCTTCACGCCGCCGCAGGAAGCGATGGTAAGAATGGGCGCCTACAACGACACCCTCGCGAAAGCCGGCGTGCTCGTCGCGCTAGACGGCCTCACGCCGCCCGCGACGATGAGCGCTCGCGTCACGTTCCCCGGCGGAAAAGCGAAAGTCGTGGACGGGCCGTTCCCCGAGGCCAAAGAAGTGGTCGGCGGTTTCTGGATCATCAAGGCCGACTCGCCCGAAGAAGCGAAACAGTGGGCGTCGAAAATTCCAGGCGCGGACACCGAGATGGTCGAAATCCGCCGCTTCTACGACGCATCTGACTTCGACCCCGAGTGCCAGAAGAAATTCGCGGATCGCTTGGCCGAAGATCAGTACACGCCCGGCAATCAGAAGTAGTGGGATAGCCAACCAGTCTGTCGTCTTACGACGTCCCACGACGAGTAGGCACAATCGCCCACGTACAAAGGCCACAGCAGTTAAGACATGCAGGTGGCACAGGCTGAAGCTCGCCTGTGTGCTTTTCTCAAGCAATAAAACTGGAGGATACCAATGCTACGAAACCAAACCCAGGCCATTTTCCTAGTCGCAGTCGCCCTGCTCGCCGCTGCGCTCGTACCTCATCGCACCGCAGCACAATCCGCGCAAGCAGCAGCACCCGCCGCAAATCCCTACCCCACCATGGCTCCGCTCGATCAGTATCTGATGCCCCGCGACGCGGAAATCGCGCTAGCCCGCAGCGCTGCACCCGACGCCGTCTCGCACGACGCAACTGTTTACGTGCTCACCCGCCACGGCTATGAATCCGCCGCGACCGGCAAAAACGGGTGGGCCTGCTGGGTGGGTCGAAGCTGGGGCGCTATGTTTGACCATCCGGAATTTTGGAATCCCAAAGTGCGCGCAGCGGAATGTATCGACGCGCCTGCCGTCCGGTCCGTGCTGCCGTATCATTTCAAGCGCACCGAGCTGGTGCTCGCCGGAAAATCCAAAGCCGAGATCATCGCCGGCCTCAAAGCCGCGATCGACAAAAAAGAATTGCCCGCGCTCGAGCACGGCACGGTGAGTTACATGATGTCCAAAGATTCGTATCTCACCGATCAGGACGGGCACAACATGCCGCACATGATGTTCTATTCGTCGGCGGACGCCGCAGCGTGGGGCGCGAATCAAGCAAACTCGCCCGTAATGGGCGCGCCCATGTGGGCCATCTCTCCCGACGCGTACCCCGAACTGAAGTCCTTCCCGGTGATCAACATCTTCCTGATCGGCGCAGGAAAATGGTCCGACGGCTCCACGCCTCCGAGCATGTAGCGCGCGCGTCGGACAGCCAACCTGGCGGTCGGCTGTGGAATAGGCACGTCGTGCCTGTAGGTTTGTAGTGCCGGCACCGACGCAGACCACAGGCACAACGTGCCTATTCCGCTATTTGTGACGAATTGCACTCGCAGCGTTCAGTTACACAGCGCTTCGTGACGAAGAAAGTGCCACGCTGCCGCCGAAGCTTGAGTTTTTTCGTCCAATGCGACGACCGCTTGGGCGCAAGCTGACGTTTCGTCGCCCGGCATCGTTGGTCAAAGGATCACGCTGATGTTCTATCGAGTCGATTACCTTTTTGCGCTGATCGCCGCAGGCTTCGCAGCAGGCGCGCTGTTCAGCAAGTCAGCCGAACGCCTGCCCGCGTCGCGGTTAGCGCGCATCTTCTATTTCGTTTTCGCGTTACTCACCGTGCTTCGCATCGCAACCTACGTCTTCAGCGCAGTCGCCACTCCACCGCATTTCGTGGACGTCGCAGGAAGTCTCGCCGGCGACCTCTCCAACGTCGCGTTCGGCGCAGCATTCGGATTCGCGATCAGACGCAAAGACGCACGCGTATTTCTCACCGAGCCCACGCTGCTCGACGCCTTCTTTCTAAGTCTGGCGTTCACCTACGCCCTGGCCGGCGTGGCCAAAGCCTTCGCGATGAAGCCAATGACGGACTTCTTCACCCAGTCAGGCTACTCCGTCGGCTTCCTGAAATTTATCGACATCGCGGAAATTTTCGGCGGGATGGCACTGCTGCTGCCGTGGGCGAGGGTACCCGTGTGGTTTGGCCTGATGATCGACATGTTCGGCGCGGTGCTCACTCATGTTCACAATGGCGATCCCCTGAACGACAGTTCCGGCGCAATCATCCTGCTGATTAAGCTCGTCGCCGTTGCGATCCTGTTCGGATTGAGTCAGCGCGAGCGCAGCCCTCAGCCGAGCGTTGCACAGTCGATTCTCCGCACTGCTGCAGCCACAGTGCTCTGTTTCTGCATCGCTTTCGGCGGCAGCGCGGCACTCCGGCACGCGAATCCGGCCAACTCGACCGCTGCGCCAGCGAATTGAGCGCCGGCACGTCGCATAGGCTGGCTCCCTCCTCGCGCATTTTGCGAGAATCCTGCCGGTGAGTGAACCGCGCTTAAGCGCGGATTGCAGCGCTGCACAAAAAATGTTGTGATGAGTGCTCGCAATGTCCGAGAGCACTCCCACAAACAACGCGCTTGATTCTGCCGCGCGCGCCAAAACCGACGCCGCAATCGACGCCGTGTGGCGCATCGAATCGCCGCGCCTGATCGCCGGCCTCACGCGCATCACGCGCGACGTAGCCGCCGCCGAAGATCTCGCGCATGACGCTCTCGTCGCCGCGATCGAACAGTGGCCGCGCGAAGGCGTCCCTTCGAATCCCGGCGCGTGGCTCATGCAAGCCGCAAAGCACCGCGCAATCGATCTCACGCGCCGCCGCTCGATGCTCGAGCGCAAACACAGCGAACTCGGCCGCGATCTCGGCGAACAGCAACAAAATTCCATGCCCGACTACGTCAGCGCGCTCGATGACGACATTGGCGACGACCTGCTGCGCCTGATTTTCACGTCGTGCCATCCCGTGCTGGGCACCGACGCGCAGCTCGCGCTCACCTTGCGATTGATCGGCGGACTCACCACCAGCGAAATCGCGCGCGCGTTTCTCGTGCCGGAGCCGTCGATCGCGCAGCGCATCGTTCGGGCGAAACGCACGCTGGCCGACGCGAAAGTTCCCTTCGAAGTTCCGCGCGGCGCCGAACTTTCCGAGCGCCTCGCCAGCGTTCTGCAAGTGATCTACCTGATTTTCAACGAAGGCTATTCAGCGACTGCGGGTGACGATTGGCATCGCCCCGAACTGTGCCTCGATGCGTTGCGACTCGGCCGCATTCTCGCGGAACTCGCGCAGCAGGAACCGGAGGTGCACGGCCTGGTCGCGCTGATGGAGATTCAAGCGTCGCGCAGCCGCGCGCGCGTGAACGCGAAGGGAGAGCCGATTCTGATGCTCGAGCAGAATCGCACGCTGTGGGATCAGCTGCTGATCCAGCGCGGCCTCGCAGCGCTGGCGCGTGCCGAAGAATTGAGCCGCGCGCTAGGCGCAGTGGGCACGTACACGCTGCAGGCGGCGATCGCTGCGTGCCACGCTCGCGCGAACACGGCAGACGCCACCGACTGGCCGCGCATCGCCGCGCTCTACGCTGCGCTCGCGCACGTGGCACCGTCGCCGGTCGTCGAGCTGAATCGCGCCGTCGCAGTCGGCATGGCGGAGGGCCCTGCCGCTGGTCTCGCCGTGCTCGATGCGGTTGCCGGCGAACCTGCGCTGAAGAATTACCACCTGCTCCCCGGCGTACGCGCCGATTTTCTGCGAAAGCTCGGCCGCCTCGACGAAGCTCGCTCCGAATTCGCACGCGCGGCAGCGCTCACACAAAATTCCCGCGAGCGCGACTTCCTACTAGCCCGCGCCGCCTCCTGCACTCCCGCGGAATAGTTCGCCGCGACTCCCTGTAATCCTACGGCCACAAATCACACTCCTCGCAATCCCCGCTGACGGACCACAGACGAAACACGAGCGCACGCCTGTAGAATAGGCAGACTTGCCTGTGCTCTGGTCGTGCCTGCACAGCTACAAACCCGCAGGCAAGTCTGCCTATTCCACAACCGTACTCCCTTATCGTGTCTGTGGTCCGTCTTGAGTCGTTGCCAGAATCGCGCGACGCCAGTCGTAACACCACAGAACGCAGACGCGAGCGATCCCACACTTGCTCTAGTGTCGCGCCCGTTGTAAATTCCACGCGGGCCACCACCCGGAGGAAATATGAATCGCCGATCCCTCTCATTTCTGTGTTTTGCAATGTTGGTCGTCTTCGCCGCAGCACTCACCGCGCACGCCCAGCGCCGGGGCAGCCACGGTGTAGTTCACAATATGTCTGCCTGGGTGGACACGAATTCCGGCGCGCATCCCGACAAATTCACCGTCACCGGCCCCGCGTTGATCACCTGCGCGCGCGCCACATCTGAAGTTCCAAACTCCGATCCCAAGCCCGCGTGCCGCATCGCAGCCAACGGCTTCACCGGTACGATGACTCTCGGCTCGAACGCCACGCTGAAAGCCGGCGACATCACGCTGAGCTGCGTCGGCGCCGGCACGATGCTCCACTGCGACGCCCGCGTGGACATTCCACCGCCGACCGCCACGACTCCCGCAGCAACGCCGGCGCAATAGCGCGCGTCGGACGATTTGCCGCGCCCGATTCTGGCAATCATCGCCGCCGGACCACAGCCACATTTTGGGAGTACAGTTGTGGAATAGGCACGTTCTGCCTGTGATTTTGACTTTGTGCCAGCACAACCACAAACCCGCAGGAAGAACTTGCCTATTCCACAACCGAAGGCCTCTTATTTTGGTTTGCATCCGTGATGGGCCGCTGCGAGTATGTGGATTCGCTAGTCGCACACAATTTAATTCGAGGACTCGCCCAATGAAGCTCCGTCGCCTTGCACTGCTCACGATTCTTTTCGCGCTCGCACCCGCCGCCCACGCTCAAATCGAAGGCCGCCCGGTCCACGAGCCGCACCAATACTCCGCCTACGAGCAACTCGTGCTGAAAAACGTCTCGGAGTTTCACAAGAACTACAACGCGCGCAACTTTGACAAAAACGGCGAGCTCGTCGCGGACGACATCGTCGTCGATTCGAACGGCGTCGAAGTTCGCGGCCGCGACGCGTTCGTGAAGCGCATTGCGCGGCTCACCAAAGTTTTTTCCGACGTGCACATCGAGGATCTGGAAATCACCGTCGATGGCAATATGGCGGTGGTCCGCTTCCTCATTACCGGCACGCAAACCGGAGACCTCGACACCTCCGCCGTCTCAATTCCCGCCACCGGCAAAAAAATCCAAATTGACGGAATCGAGTTCTTCACCTTCAACAAAGAAGGCAAAGTCACGCACCTCGTCACGGTCGAAGACCTGGCCAGCATGGTCCGCCAGCTCCGCGCCCCCAACTGACGCGCGCCGAACCGCAGAGACACACAGACTATGTCTATGCCACACAAAGCACCCTATCATTTGTCTGCGG
Organism: Acidobacteriota bacterium; assembly: GCA_013286165.1. Taxonomy (GTDB): domain Bacteria; phylum Acidobacteriota; class Terriglobia; order Acidiferrales; family UBA7541; genus Palsa-295. The sequence goes on from JABDGF010000007.1 coordinate 19,043, forward strand.
ATGAACTCGCGGACGTCCGTGACCAATTGGTTTTCTCAACTGCACCAAATCCACAAATCCATACTCCACCTCGCACGAACGTTACAGCGCTCTGTGTGGCATAGACATTGTCTGTGTGGGTTTTGTAGCGATCACGCCAATCACCGCAGCGCCAGCAAGCTAGCGGCTAGCGCAAGCGGCATCACCACCACGCCGACTTTGAGGAATTCCCATGCGGTGATCTCAACGCCTTCGCGGCGCATCGCGATGAGCCACAGAATTGTGGCCAGCGAGCCAGTCACAGAAAGATTGGGGCCGAGATCGACGCCCAACAGAATTGCGTGCGCCATCGGCGTGGCCTGCCCCGCGTGTTCCACGATCGCGCCGCCCATCAACGCGACGGGCAAATTGTTCATGCCGTTCGAAACGAGCGTGACAGCGAACGCCGCCACGTAACGCCCCGCCCAGCCCGCGCACGCCGCGAGCGCGTTGAATCCCGCGAGGCCTGCACTCAGCAGCCCCGCGCGCTCAAGCGCCTCCACGATCACAAACAGCCCTGCCACCAGCGGCAGCACCGACCACGACACGCCTCGCGCAACGCGCAGCGTTATGTCGCGCTCGCGCAGCGTGGCGATCAGCAGCGCCGCCACTCCCACAAGAATCGTCGGCAGCCCCAGCGGCACGCCCAGCGCCGACGCGACGATCATCACCGCCGTCGCGAGCAGCAGCACCGGCAGCGTGCGCCGCGCATGGCTTCCGGGTTTCGCCGTGATCGCCGTGCGGCCCATCGTCACGCGCAACGCGCGACGCGAAATCCACCACAGTGCCGCAAGCGTCACCACAATCGATACGCCCGCCGCGCCTGCGTAAATCTTGAACCACTCGCCCAGCGCCGGCAGATGCTTGCCGTACACCACGAGGTTCGCCGGATTCGAAATAGGAAAAACGAAGCTCGCCGCGTTGGCCACGAGCGCGCACGCAAAAAGATACGGCTTCGGATCTTCCACGCGCACGCGCCGCACGACCGCCAGCACGGCGGGAGTCAGCACCACGGCCGTCGCGTCATTCGATAACAGCGCTGTGACCACCACGCCGACGCAGTAAATCAAAACGAACAGCCGCCCCGGAGAATTTCGCGCGCGCACCGCCGCGGCTGCTGCCATCCAATCGAAAACGCCTTCTTCACGCGCGATTTCTGCGAGCGCCATCATGCCCGCGAGAAACAGGTAAACGTTCCAGCCCTGCTTGATCGCGCCGGTCGCGGCCTGCGTGGGAATCAGCCGCGTCACGACGAGCAGCAACGCACCGCCGCACGCCCAATACGCCTCCGCAATTTTTAGCGGACGCACCAGCATGCACACGATGCTCGCGACGGAAATGATCCAGGTGAATGTGGCGGCAGCGTGGCTCATCAGGCTTTCAATTCTAGCCTCGAGACACTACCAAGGAAAAAAGCAAAACATTCCACAGAGAGAGAGAAGAAAACCGGGGAGCACGGAGAAGCTTTCGCCATGCACAGCATCTCTGTGCCCTCCGCTCTTCTCAGTGTTCTCTGTGAAATGTTTCGCTTTTGAATTTGAACAGGCACAACGCGTCTATTCCACGACAGCGATCCCTGCAGCGACCGCTTGCGCCTTCTGCGCGATGAGGCCGAAGCCGTGCTGCTTCGCGTCTTGCGCGAGCGCTTTCAACGTCGCGCGCCCGTCGACCTTGCGCCCCGCAGCGATTTGCGTTTCACCCAGCGCAAGCCGCGCGTCATATTCCGTGGCGATCATGCCTGCCGCGCGCGCATCCTTCTGCGCCGCCGTGAGCTGCGCGATCGCGTCAGTCACTTTTCCTGCTTTCGACGCGACCAGCGCCGCCACCACCGCCGCGTCAAGCTTCGCGCCGCGGTCGCCAGATTGCGCCGCAAGCTCGGTCGCCTTGTCGCTCAGCACCTTCGCGCCGCTTACGTTTCCGCTCGCAAGCATCGCGCGCGCCAGCGCCAGCCGCGCCTCCGCCTCACCGGAAGCATCTTTCTCTGCGGCAAACTCAGCCGCCGCGTCACTGGCGAATTTCGTCGCGTCGCTCAGCCGGTTCTGCTCCATCGCGAGCTGCGCCAGCGAAATTCGCGCGTATGCAGCGTCGCTCTTCGCTCCCACTGCATCCAGGGCCGTCAGCGATTCATTCAGACTCGCGCCCGCGCCCTTCAAATCGCCTTGTGCGATTTGCGTACTGCCGAGAGTTGCGAGCGATTTGCCGAGATCGCCACGCGCATCGAGGTCGCGTCGGACCCTAACCGAATCGATGCAGTCCTTTTGCGCGTTCACCAGGTCGCCTGTGTTGTAGAGAACGACGCACCGGCCATTCAACACGGCGGCCTCCATGTTGCGGTCGCCGATGTCTCTCACCGTCTTCAGCGCGCTCGCGAACATCTCCGCGCCGCGCACATTTTCGCCCTCGGCATACAAATCCAGCGCCATATTCTGCTGCGCCATCGCCACGTCGCCCTGTTCGCCGCGCTCTTTCGCCACAGCAATCGCTTTTTCGTACGATTTCACGGCGGCCGCATGATCTCCCCGCAAGCCCTCAATATTGGCGAGATTGTTCAGCGCGCCCGCTTCGTCATACGCGTCGCCGATCGATTGCGCGATGCTAAGCGCTTCCTGGTAAAGCGGTTCGGCGGCAGCGTTGTTACCCGCATTAAAATACGCATTCGCAATATCGTTCGACGCGCGCGCCGCGCCGAGTTGATCGCCCGTGGCAAGGTTGATCTTCTTCGCCTCTTCACAGAGCGGTTTTGCAGCGTCCGGCTCGCCCAGCGTGAGGTGCGCGTAGCACTGCAGAATGCGTGCTCGCGAGAGAAGTACTTGCGCGCCCATCGACGATGCAGCGGTTGCCGCCGCGTTGGCCGAATCGAGTTCAGCTTTGTAGTCCGATAGATCTCCGTGTGCGCGCGCTTCCACCAAATCCACCTGCGCACCGACGCCGGGCGAAAGAGGCTGGCTTCGCAACTGATTGACGGTGGTTAGTGCGTCATTCGGTTTGCCGGCGCGAATCTGCGTGTTCGCCAACGCAAGCCCGTATTCCGGCTCGTCGCGATACTGCGCCCACAATTGCGAATATTCCTGAATCGCCTTCGGCCAGTCGCGCGTCGCGGAATAAAGTTGCGCGCTCGCACGGCTCTTCGCTTCGGCTGATAAACCTTTCGCGGCATCGAGAGCCTTTTGCGCCGCATCCGCGGCTTTCGATTCGAATCCGAGCGCATCCCACGCCTGTGCCAGCGCCGCGTGGGCCTGCGCGAATTGCGGATCGGCGGTCACCGCCTGTTGTAAAAGCTTCGTCGCAGCGAGCACGTCAAACTGCCGCATCTTTTCGCGTCCTTCGGAATAGAAGCGCATCGCGTCGGCGTTGCTCGAAAGCGACGCGTCCATCCGCGCCTCTTCCGCCGCCGAAAGTGCTACGCCCAGGTTCTGCCGCACGAGGCGCCCCGAGTGGACAACCAGTCCATTTAGATCGCTCTCGTTGCCCGACTGCGCGACCGACCCGGCGCTCTCGCCGCTCACTCCGTTCAGAAGGTGAATGTTCCACTGCACGTTCGCGTGTTGCGCCGCGCCGTTTACGTTGTACGAGCCGAGCACCAGCACATCGGCGCCGAGGAATTTCCGGATCGCGGCAAGCTGGTCCTTCGAGAGCGATTTCGCGCCGTCACCGATTTTCAGGTTCTGCATCATTTCGTCCACGCGCGCCTGAGGGATCACACGCAACTGCTCGGTATCGAGCTGCGACCACAAACTGTCCGACAAAATATTTCCGAGCGCGTCCGCGTCCTTGCGCCCGCTGAGATTCTGAAATCCCAAAATCGCCACAGAACGCCGCGCGCCCGCGGCCACTTCCGCCTGTTGCGCGAGTTCCGCTTCGTGTTCCGCCGCGCGATGCCGCAACCACCACATCGTCCCTTCATACGCCGCGGCGATCAGCACCAAGCCGATCGTGAGCGGCACCACAATCCGCGCCCACAGCGGCTTCGGTTTGCGGATCACTTCTGTCTCGGTGCCGGTTCGCGGCACAGCAACCGATTCGCCCCGCAGCGCCCTCGCCACTTCTTCCGTTGAAGCGAACCTCTTCGCAGGCTCTCGCTCGAGGCATCGCCGAATCGCCGCATCCCAACGCGGATCGAGATCCGGCACCATCAACCGCGGCGCGGGCGCCGGCTCTTTCAGCCGCTTCATCGCCACCGCAAACGGCGTGTCCGCCGAAAACGGCAACGCGCCTGTCACCATTTCGTACAGCACGATTCCCAGCGCGTAGATATCGGTCTGCGGAGTAATCGCGCCGCCTTCCAGTTGCTCCGGCGCCATGTACGAGGGAGTGCCGACAATGTCGCCGGGCTGCGTCAACGTGTGCTCGGCGCGCTCCTCGGCGTGCGCGAGGCCGAAATCTGTTACCACCGCTCGCGACGCTCCGCTTGCGCCTCGCCCGCTCGATTCGCGCGGCGGCACCAGCATCACGTTGGCACTCTTGAAGTCGCGATGAATCACGCCGACGTTGTGCGCCGCTGCCAAGCCCGCGCACATCTGCTCGGCAATCGGCAGAGCTTCGCCCGTTGTCATCGGTACGCCGTTGCGAATCCGGCGATCGAGCGTCTCGCCAGAAAGATATTCCATGCTGACGATCAGAATTTGCGAGGGCGCGGCGCCGAGCGGCGTTGCGCCGTGGCGGAAGACGTCGAACGTGCGGCACACATTCGGATGCGTCACCTTACGCGCCAGTTGAATCTCGCGCCGGAAACGCTCCACGTCGTGCGCCGACTTCCCGGATTCGAATCGCGCCGTCTTCACCGCCACGCGCTCGTTCAGCTCTTCGTCTTCGGCTTCGTACACTTCGCCCATTCCGCCGCGCGCGACGAAACGGATCACGCGGAAACGGCCGGCGAGCACTTGATTGGGCTGAAAAACGGCGTGGATCGGGGTGCCGGAGGCGTAGCTGGAATCTTGCGAACCGGATTGCGCGCCGGTGTTTGAGTCGGACGTCGCCGCGCCGCGCGACGGCGAATTCACATCGGCGGTGACGTCGGCGCCGGGCGGATTGCGTTTGGACTCGTCCATCGTGAGCGACCCAGGCGATTAACGCAAGATTATGACACAACGAGTGGAACTAGCCTCCAATTCGGAGCAGCTATCGTCTGAGCCAACCGGGGGCGTTTCTCGCATTTGATGTCATCCGGAGGTTCGATTCATCGGCCGAAGGATCTCTGCTCAGCTTTGTCAACTAGCGCCACAAAACCCACAGGCACGACGTGCCTATTCCACTTTTCTCGCATGTGAACCAAAGATGAGTCCTAGTACTCCACCCCATAAAAATCGAGCGATTCGTAATGTTTTCAACCCTTTCGTCTTGACTTTCTACGTCGCCGCGCATACAAACTTTGCACCCAGTCTCTCCAGGAGATTCGTTCATGTTCAAACGCATTGCTCTCATTACCTCGGCCCTCGCACTCATTTCTACCGTACCCGCGTTGGCGAATAGCGTTCACGCGCCGCGTAGTGCTTCCCAGCAGGGCGTCTCGACCGACGCGAATTTCGACTCGCCGACCACCGTCAACGGCATTCCCGTCACGCCGTTTTTCAACGTGAACGATAGCGTCGACCCGCTGATCGATATTTTCCAGATTCCGTCGAATTTCGAATCGGGCACGTCTTACACGCTCACCTTCGCCAATATCAACAATGGCTACGGTGTGTTTGATTGCGCCAACCCGAACGATCCGACGCAGGGCGCGATTTCCGCGGACTCGACGCCGGTGGCGCTGCTTGGACCGTGCACTCACGAAGCGCTCGGTGCTGGCGATCAGTTCATCACCTTCACCGAAAGCGGAAATACTTCGACGATCACGTTCAATACCGTTGCGGGTCAGACGCCGCCATCGACGTTCTACTTCTGGACGCCGGATGCGAACCTTCTGAGCATCACAGCGGGAACCAGCACGATGCCCGAACCGGCCGCGTACTTGATGTTGGGCGCGGGCCTGCTCGCGATTGCGCTGCTCCGCCGCCGTACCGTGAACGCGTAATCGCTGCATCGCAGTTTCGATCTCGCAAAAACAAAGACGCCTCCGCTCATCCCGGAGGCGTTTTTATTTGCGGTCGGACAGCCTCCCAGGCGGTCCTCATACGGTCGCGCATTAAGATTCTGGCAACATCGCTGACGGCCCACTCAACAATCGTGAGTGGAATAGGCACGTTGTGCCTGTGTTCTTTGTCGCGCGCCACCACGAATTCAAATTCAGAACCACAGGCTCAACGTGCCTATTCCACTTGTCCTGCGCGTTACCCCATTGGCCCCAGCATCGTGAGATTCGCAAAAGTTTCGCCGCGCGCGGCATGTTACTCTAAAAAAGATGCGCCTCTCCGCAGCCCTTGGGCCTTTTCTTGCAGTCTGCGCCGCCGCATGCGCACTCGCCGTTCCCGCAACGCTTTCATCGAAGCCACCCGCCGCGCCCGACTACAAACATCTCTACGAAACGCATCAGTGGTTCGCGCTGCGCGACGCGGTGAATGCCGCCGCTGAACACGCGCCCGTCTTCTTCAAGGGCGCCGTCGAAGCCGCCTTCAACGAAACCGAAGCCGCCGACCGCGACCTGAAAATGGACATCCGCGGAGAACCACACTCCACGCGTTCGCCGTCCGCGCGAGATTTGCTCGTCGCTCTCTATTACCGCCAAGGCCGCTACAAGACGGCGCTTACGTCGTTCGATCTTTACCACTACACGTCCGCGAATGATGACGAGAACAAAGAACGCGCCATGCTCGTCGCCATGGCGCAAGCCGGCGACCTCAGCGTCTCCGTGGCGAAGCAGTCCGCGAGCGTCGCGATCGATCTCGTGGATGGAAACCTCTTTCTGCCCATCACGGTCAATAATTCGCCCGCTTCGTATGCGTTCGACAACGGCGCGTCCGTTTCGATGATGAGCGAGTCGGAAGCGAAGCGCCTCGGCCTTACCGTTCAGTCCACCGGCGCATCGATGTACACCATGACCGGCGCGAACATCGCGATGCGCATTGCCATCGCGAACGATCTCGCGATCGGCGGCATGCACTTCGCGCACGTTGTTTTCGATGTGGTGCCCGATGCGAATCCGCCGTTCGACGAACTGCCCGCGGGGAAACGCGGCATCATCGGTCTGCCCGTGCTGCTCGCGATGAAGAATCAGCGCTGGAGTGCGACGAAGAAAACCTTCGAATTCAATTTTTTGACGGCGATTGTGCGGACCAGCGCCACAACGTACGGACTCGCGCTCGAGGACACTTCCACTTTCACGCAGGTGCTCTACAAACACACGATGCTGCTCATGAGCCTCGACACCGGCGCGCAGCACACGTACCTCTATCCCACGTTCACGGCGGCGTTCCCTGCCGTGGTCGCCGCGGGCACAAAGGAAACGAAAAAAGTCACCGGCGTCGGCGGCAGCACAGATTTCGATTCCGTATTGCTTGAGAGCGTGCCGCTCACCGTGGGCGGCCTGCCCGTCACGCTCAAGCCCGCGCACGTCCTCGCAAAAGACAACACGCCCACCAGTAAATGGTTCGCCGGTAATGTAGGCATGGACCTTCTCAACCAGTCCACCACCACGACCCTCGACTGGACCACCATGACCATCAATTTGCAGTAGCGCGGTGTTTGTGCCTTTCCGGGTGCCGCACGGCTCGCACCCTTTTGAGAAGAAAAGGGTGCGGCACCCGGAAAATCGCTTCCAACAAAAGTTCACACAAACACGATCGGATTGCGCTCGGCCTTTGCAGCGCGCACAAGCTCCTCGAATGAATCCACGAACTGATGCAACTCGGCTGACTGCTTCGCGGTGCCCCGTAACTGCGCAAGCTCCGCTGACAGCGCTGGCAGCGACTCCAAAGCGATCGTATCCTCGCAGTGCGATCCCGAATAGAGTATTTTCGTGATGGTGAAGCTACTGGAGCCGATCAGTCGCGAGACCTCTTCTCGCAACTCGCTGATCGCCGCGATATTGCTGATGCGACGCGCCACCGCCCGACCCTGCTCACTGTACTTTCGTGCGAGCGCGTCGCTCTCGAAATAAACTTCTCCCGTCTCCGGCGCCACGATCGCGGCTTCTTCGTCCGCCCCTAATTCGAGGTGCGCCTTATCCCGATACACAACCGCGTCGAGCCCCATTTGAATTCCTCGCGTTCACCTAGAACTTAACCACTCACGCCGTGCCCGTACAAATCGAATCCGTCCCAGTCTCCGCGCGCAAATCTCGCGCTCTCGCGTTCCATCGCGCATGCTCAGACTAAAGTCTAAGCTACGCGCACTCCGCTGGAATTTCGCAGCGCGCCGTTGTATCGTTTCCGCGTTTCCACCGCACTCGGAGCCGCCAACTATGTTGAGCCTTCGCCGCACCACCGCCATCGTGATGGTCCTCACGCTCGCGATTCTGTGCCCGCTCGCCACCGCGCAGCAGGGCTCGATGAATTGCGCGAGCAACGACGGCCGCTACAAATATTGCCGCGTCGATACGCAAAATTACGTGCGCCTCGTTCGACAAAATTCCGGCAGCCCTTGCGTGTACGGCCGCACGTGGGGCTACGACTATCGCGGCATCTGGGTCGATCGCGGCTGCCGCGCCACATTTGATTACGGACGCGGTCGTGGCGGCGGAGGCAGCAACACCGGCGCCGCCGTCGCCGCAGGAATTCTCGGCGCGATCATCGTCGGCTCGGCCATCGCGTCCGCCGACAAAGACAACAGCAACCACGACGACACCGCCGAGCTGCGCCGCCAGTATTACCGCGACGGCTACCGCCACGGCGCGCGCGACTGGGACAACGATCGCACCTCCGATTACCGTTTCTACAACGATCGCTACCCCTCCGCCTTCGAACGCGATTTCGCCGAAGGCTACAACGACGGCTACAACAATCGCCAGAGCCGCTACTAACCGCGTGCAATTCGCCCGACAGGAGATTCGATCGACATGACCGCGAAATTTATACGAACTGTGTGCGCCGCAGCCGCGCTGTACTTCGCCGCAAGCTCCGTAGCGTTCGCGCAGGATGAAGCGTCCGCGCCGAACCGCGCTTCCACGGCACAGACCGAAAAATCGCCGACGGCGAATGCTCCGAAGTCGAGCGGCGTCGAGCAGCCCGGCGCGCGCGCAGGCCACCGCACCGTCACACCGCGCGCCACCGCCGACACGCTCGTCGCCATCGAAAAAGCCGGCGTGCTGCGCGTCGGCGTCGCGCTGATCATTCCGTGGGCGATGCACGATAAAAATGGCGAGCTGATCGGCTTCGAGATCGACGTCGCGAAAAAACTCGCGCGCGACCTCGGCGTGAAGCCCGAGTTTCACCCCACGCCGTTTCGCGACTTGATCCCCGACCTGCTCGCCGGAAAGTACGACATCATCGTCAGCGGCCTTTCGATCAGCGCCGAACGCGCCCTCAAAGTGGATTTCAGCAATCCCTACAACGAAACCGACGTGAAGTTGATCGCCAGCGCGAAATCGCCCGCCGCTGGTGAAGCGAAACTCGAAGCGTTCGACAAGGAGTCGATTCGGATCGGCGTGCTCGAAGGCAGCACCGCCGAAGATATGACCGGCGTTGTACTGCCCAACGCGCAAATCATCGACTACACCGATTCAGGCGAAGCGTTCAACGATCTGGTCGATGGCAAGCTCGACGCCGCCGTTGCAGACAGCCCGCGCCCAGATATCGTCGCGCAACTTTTCCCCGACAAAGTGAAATGCCTGTGCGACATCGCGCTCTCCACCTACCCGGCGGCTTTCGCCGTCCCGCGCGGCGACGTGGAGTTCGTCAACTTCCTCAACGCCTGGATCGCCTCGCGCACCAGCAACCACTGGCTCGAACGCAAACGCGCCTACTGGTTCAAATCCACAGACTGGCAAACAAAGCTCTAAGGCTGGAAAGTTTGACTCGCGGGATTCCAGAAGTGCCGCGCTGCTCTGCTTGGGCCTTTTGGGCTACAGCCTTGCTTTCAATTCGTTAATCTCACGGTAAACCGAATCGGCATCTTCGATGTCCACGAAAGCAGTCGTAGCGCCAAAACTCACACTGTTCCATGGAGATTGTCTGTTCCGCGTTCCGATGCCAAATCCCTGCCATGACCCTGCGGTATCCGTACCCATCCCAAATCGCAGACTCCCAAAACCGTCCGCGCGTAACTCCTTTTCTATCGCGGGCACCGTGCGGATATCGCAGGCCCACGTTTTCCTTGTGAAACCGCGCTGAACTCCAAGCACTCGCCGATCCGTCACGGCGTAATACGTCCTTTTCTTGAGCCATGCCGCGTAAACAAATCGTCCCCAGATGATGTACTGCCCGATCAGCACAAAGGGAATTCCCCAAAGCACAAAAAATACGTCGGGTATTCCGCGTGCGTGCTTGCCTACTCCGAACGCCATAGCTTCCCAGAACATCGCGAATCCGCCCCAAAGCAAGCTGAACGGAATCATTAGCGCATCGGAGGCGTGGAATACTATTTTCGTCGTCGGCTGCCCCGCCCAGACAATGCTTTCCCCCGAAAGCAACTCCGGCTGGATCGCTGTATAGGTGTCCTGATCGATCTGCGGCATTGCGCGAAGAATACTGCACTCTTGCGTCGATAGAACTGGGGTTTTACGTAACGTTTTCGTCTACAGCAATGGGCCGCCAGCGCCTAAATCTGCTTGCGAATCTTGCCGTGCATCGCTATCGTGGCCGCAACTTTCCCCTGCAGTATCGAGAGGCCAACTGATGCAACGTCGCGCGTTCCTGCAAACCGCAGCCGCCGTGTTCCCCGCCGCCGCGCTCCCCGATTTTGTCGTCGCGCAATCGTCCGCCGCGTCCGCGCCCAACCAGGAATCCGCCACGCAGGCCGCGCTGCACATCGTCGGCGCGAATGAGGACCGAGCCGGCCAGCCGCACGGCCTCGGATTCAGCACCATCCTGTTTAAAGTGACGACCGCCGACTGCGATGGCCGCCTCTTCCTGATCGAACATCAGCATGCCAAGCCCGGCGGCGGGCCGTCGCTGCACTACCATTTAAATCAGGAAGAGTGGTTCTACGTGATCGAGGGCGACGTGGACTTTCAAGTCGGCGACAAGCGGCTTCGCTTGCACGCCGGCGAATCCGTGCTCGCGCCGCGCCGCATTCCGCACACTTTTTCGCCCGCGGGCCCTGGCGAGTCGCGCCTACTTATCGCCTTCACGCCTGCTGGAAAAATGGAGCAATACTTCATCGACGCGCAGTCGCACAACCTAGCAGCCGAAGACCCAGTCGCGTTCAATCGCCGCTACGAAATGGAGTACGTCGGCCCGTCGCCATTCTGGAAAACGTAGCGCGTCGGACAGGGCACAAGCCCTGTCCTCTCGCGGTGGAATAGGCACGACGTGCCTATTCCACGCTCTCAACAAACGTTTCACTGTGAAACGCCAGCCGCCTCCAAGAAATTTCCCTGTAACCTCCCGGCATTTTCTCCGTCTATGGTATTTTGTAGTGCCCCGTTTTCGTTGCCGCGAATCGATTTACCGCTGGGAGGTCCGTTGTCGCTGTCGAGCTTACGCAAAGCGATTCGCTGGTGTTGTCTCTGCGCAGCTCTACTCGCCGGTTCGCACGTTCCCGCCCGCGCACAATCCCTGCACGCCGATTTCGCCGCCGCTGAATTTGCCGATCTGGAATCCTCGCGACCAGACGTCGCACTCACGAATTTCCAGCGTTACACGCTGATCCCCTGCGCCTCCGTCGTCGCGCACGCGCAGGTTACGATCGCCACACCGCCGCCCGCAAACTGCGCCGTCCAAAAACCCGCCTCCGCGCCACGCTATCACCTTGAGACCGGCCTCGACTTTTCCGTAGCAACTCCAGCCGCAAGCCTGACTGCGCTACAAGATTCATCCTCAGAGCCTGCCGCAGACGGCGAAGGCGCCTACTCCTCCTCGTTCACGATCGGCGCCTCCTCCACGCCCGGAATTTTCAGTTCGGTGCCCTCACCCGCCAGCCCATCCTATTTCGACGCGCTCGCCTACCAAGACCGCACCATCCCGCACGCCGAAAGCTTCCACTGGTGGCCCGCGCTCGAGCAATCGTTTTACTTCCTGCTGATCGAGCACGGTTTCCGCATCGCCGACGATCCATTTCTGCGTTACCTGCTGTGGCACAAGCCGTTCTGGCACGACTACATCGCTTCCACGCGGCACTTCAACATGAACCAGTGGGGCGACGGCGACGACTTCATCGTCAACTACGTCGGCCATCCGATGGAAGGCGGCGTCACCGGCTACATTCAGATTCAGAATGATCCGCGCGGCCGCTCGCTGGTCTTCGGTATGAATCGGGATTACTGGACAAGTCGTCTAAAGGCGATGGCCTGGGCCGCGGTGTACAGTGCGCAGTTTGAAATCGGGCCGATTCTTTCCGAAGCGGCCATCGGCAACGAAGGCGGCTACTATTACCGGCCGGGCTGCGATCCGTATCTCACGTGCTCGCGCCCAGACGGCCGAAAGCCGATCACCAACAACACGGGCTGGGTGGATTTCGTCGTGACGCCCACGGTGGGCATGGGATGGATCGTCCTCGAAGACGTGATCGAGAAAGAAGTCACCGACCGTTGGGCGCCCGGCCAGCCCGACGATCCACTGAAATGGAAAATCGTGCGTGGCGCGTTGAGCCCCACGCACGTGATGTCGAATTTCGTCGCCGGAAAAGTGCCATGGTATCGCTACCGCATTTACGGCCCCGACGACGGCAATCTATTTCCGTCTCACAATCACCGCGCTGACGATCCGTACGACTGGACCGGCATCCAGCGCTGGGAAATCGGTGCGCACTATTCCTACCTGAGCCTTCCAGTGGGCACCGAAACTTGTTACTCGTGCCGGGTGAGCAACAGCGGCTTCGGCGTGAACTTCGCGTACCGGATCACCAATCGTTTGTGGGTCGATTCCGACGTGAATGTTTTTCCGTCCGGCGGAGGCTACGCGAGCAAAGGCACGATGGTGCAGGGCGAATTCGGTCCGCGCTACGGCTACACCGGAAAAAATTGGGGATGGTACGTGAAGCTACGGCCCGGCTTCATCTATTACGATAAAACTCTCACACTCGATTCCGGCGCGGCGTTCGTCGAGGCTACTCGCTTCGCATGGGACTTTGGCTCGATCTTCGAATGGTTCGCCACGCGCCACTCCACGCTGCGCGTCGATGCCGGCACCACCGTGGTGCGCTACCTCACCAGCCACACCGATCCGCGCCAGCCTCCAGGAGACATCTTGTCTAACGATTACTACGTCAGCCAATCAAACTTCCAGCTCACCACCGGCTACACGTACCGTTTTTAGCGCTGAGCGTAGACTTCAGTCTGAGCATCGACGCGCGCTCGTGCGCGTGCCGCTACAAATTCGACCCACAACGTCAGCCCGTGCCCCTCTCGAAAGCATCGGAGTAACAGCGGCCCGCACCCGCCCTCACGCTCGCGGCCCAATTGATACACGGAGATTCTCGATGGCCACGACCGAACCCAACGCCGCAGGCCCTGACGCACCGGGCACTCTCACCGATCGTCTGGAAGCCGCGACGAGCGAACTTCAGCGCCTCGAAGATTTGGTGAAATCCGGCGAACTCGACCAGCGCGTGCTCACCGAATTTCGCAACGCCGTCGATCACATTCGTACCACCGCGTGGGCTGTGCAGAAGTGGGTCGGTCTCGCCGAGCAGTCCGGCGGCGATCCGTTTTCCGTGCTGCCGATCATGTCTGCTGAACGCGTTCGCCGCGCCACGCAAATCGCGAACGATCTGTGCCTCGATATCCAGTGCGCAGATGTGGGCCTCGAGACCAAAGGCATCGTCGATCTCTACAACGCCGTCGGCGACCTGCATCACCGCATCGGCACGCTACTCGGCCGCGCCACGTAACGTCGGACAGGGCCCAAGCCCGGTCCTCCTCGCCCACTAGTCACTCGCCACTAGCCACTGCCTTTCGAGTGTTATTATTTCCCGCACATGTACCGCGCACTTCCGTTCGTCGTTGCATTCGCGCTGTGCGCCGCCGCGCCCGCACGCGCCGCCGAATGCGCGTCCAAGCCGGCGGTTCAGGCGGAATTCAATTCCTCCACGCAGCACACTCTCGATTCGCCCGACAAAAAATGGAAAATCTACTCCGTGCCCGGCCACTCGTTTTCGGACGACGCGTCCGTATTCATCGCGCTCGCCGACACCGATAAAAAATGGCGCGTCGTGTATCTCCGCCGCCGCGGCACGGCCTACTTCAGCGACGATTCGCATTGGCTCATTTTTCGCGACGATTATCTCGAGCAGGACTCCGCGATCCGCGCCTTCGATCTTTCCGGTGACACGCCCAAAGAGCTGAAACACGCGAACGTGAATATTCGCACCGCGATGTCGAAACAAATTCCGAAAGGCATGCTCGCCGAATACGTTCACTACCCTGATTTTTGTTATGCCGTGCCTGCGCCGGGCGCGCCCACCACGATCATTCTTCTTTCGGACACGCCGGTCGTTCGCCGCCCCCTCTTCTCGATGGGCTACGGCTACCACCTCCCCACAGGCACGCCGTACTTCATGCGCGTGGAAGTGACGCTCCCCGACACGCACGCCACGGCCGCGCAATACGATCCCAAGCGCCCAGCGCCTATTACCACTCCTGCGCCGCCCGGATAGACGCGCCCCACAAGCCGGGTGTACACTCGCGCAAGCCTCGCAGTTCAGCTTGGAATTGGAAAGGAGCCCGCGATGTTTGCCTTCACTCTCGCCGGCATCGTGCTGATTCTGTTCTTCGTTTTCGTGCTCGTCCTCTGCACCCGCGACCGCAGAAAACCACTCGAGCCGCGCGACGAGTGGACCATGGACCTCGACCGAAAATCGCGCATGGGACGCTGGTCGTACTGATTCTCGCGCAAGCTATTCTCCTGCGACCTCCAAGTACGATTCTGGCAACCACGATCGCGAACCGACCAACAAATTAGGGAGCGAACGATTGTGGAATAGGCACGTTCTGCCTGTGGGTTTGACTTTGTAGCGAGCGATACGAAGACCACAGGCAATATGCCTATTCCACAACCGTTCGCTCCAATTTTGGCGGTGCAGACTCGCGCGTGTTGCCAGAACTGCGGGCGTGCGTGGACAAAAAGAAACGGAGCCGCGCGAGCGGCTCCGTCTTCACAACAACACAGCTTGTGACGGTGAAGCTTACTGCGGGTTCGTCGGCTTCGGTTTCGCGGGCGGCGGTGGATTTTTCTTTTCCGCGTCGCGATGCTCTTGCTCCTGCTTCTGCTGGAGCTGCTGCTGCTCCTGTTGATGCTTTTGCTGAAGCTGTTCGAGCTGCTGCTGATGCTGCGCGTCGAGTTGCTTCTGTTTCGCAGCGTCGGCGGCCTGCTGCTGTTGCTTCTGCCGCTCGGTTTGCTGCTGTTGTTCGAGCTTCTGGCGCTCTTCGTCCTGCTGTTTATGCAGATCGGCAGCTTCCTGCTGATGCTTCTGCTCAAGCTGCTCGTCTTGCGGCCGCGCCGTCGGCGGACGATTGTTGTTCACATTCGCCGCGGGAGGAGGAGCCACAACCGGATCCGCTGGCCGATTGTTCGCAGCGGGAGGCGGTGGCGGCGCGGGCTTGTTGTTCGCTGCCGGAGCCGGAGCGGGCGGCGGATTCGCCGGGCGATTCGGTTCCGCAGGACGATTCGGTTCCGCCGCGGGTGCAGGCGGACGATTCGCATTCGCGTTGGCAGGCGCATTCGCCTTCGTAGGAGCCGGCTTCATCTGCGCCGGTTTCGCCGGCGGCGCAACTTTCACCTGCGCCAGGGGCTGAGCCTGCGCGTGCGCCGGCGGCGGAATCTGCTTCACCTGCGCCGCGGAAAGCGGCCTGCCGCCATTGGCTTGAATTGCAGCCTGCCGTTGCGCAAACGCCGGCGGTCGCGGCGGCGGAGTCGTCTTCGCCACCACGGCGCGAGCCTGCACAGCCGCCGGAGGACGCACAGTCGCCGCCGGCCTGCCACCAAGCACCGCTTCCCGCTGAGGCACCGTGGGCGGCGTCAACACCGTCACCTGCGTCGTCGCGTACTCATTCGGCCGCACCGCGACGAAGTTCTTCGCGATCGGCTGCCCCGAGCTGAACGCTTGCGGCGTAGTCGCCACCACTGCACCTGCGACGCGCTGGTTCACGTACGTGATGTTCGTCACGTTCACCGTCTTATTCACGACCACCGTGTTGTAGTAATTGTTCACCACCGTCGTTTCCACGCGTGTGTTCGAAACGTTTACGTTCGTCCAGTAATTACGGCTCACCGGATACGACGGAGCGAAAACTTCGCGCGGCCCGAGCGGAAACCACGCTACGCCGCCTCCGCCACCGCCGACTCCTACCCACGCCACAAGCGCCGGCGCGTACACCGGCCGCACGTACACCGCACCACCGTACGAAGCGCGCGGCGGCGCGGGAATCCATCCCCAGGTGCCGTTAAAATTTGCCCAGCGTCCGTAGTGGAACGGCGCAAAGCCCCACGGCGCATCATCGACCCACGTGTAACCCCACGGCGCAATGTAAGCCCAGTGGCCGTAGTGATACGGCGCCCACCCAACGATCGTCGTGTGCGGAAACCACACGGCGCCATACTGCGGATCCTGGCGCCAGCCGCCGTTGTCGTCGAGGTCGTCGTAACCGATCACGTCGTCGGAAACGTAACGCATGGAAATCGAATTGTCTTCGTGGTGATCGCGCTGCTCGCACCACAATTCGAAATCGTTGTCGTTGCTGTCGTAAATGCTGTCGGTCTGCGCGTACAGCTGATCGGTGCCGCTGAATGTGTCGAGTTCACCTTGATTCACGTTGTACGACGCGCCCGCGCCGATCACCTGGCCCACGCCTGCGCGGTCTTCGATCACAGTAGTCTGCCCCGAAGGATCCACGCTGATCGTGTAAATTCCCGGCTGTAAAATCGAAAACGCAAGATTTGGCGTATCGACTTCGAAATCTTCGTCTGTGCCGAGACGCTTCACGCGGATGCGCACGCTGCCGCTGGTGAGCTGCATCTGCGCGATGCCGTCCGTGAGATTCAGAAACGAAAAGCCCGTGTTTTCCGAGAGCACGATCGACGCCGAGCCGATGTGCAGCGCGGCGCGCGCGCCGGAATCACTCCACAATTGGTCGCCTGTGGTCACCGGGCGATTCCATGTGGCCTGAATCCAATCGTCCGTGCCCGCAGGCTGAAATGAAACGTTGCCGCCGATGTAGCTCAGTCGAGCCACGCGCGACGGTGGATCTTGATAGTCGTCCTGCGCCCTCAGCGCAGACGGCACAAGCAGCGCCGCCAGCACAAACAATAAAATTCCAAATCGAGCCTTGAATGTACGTGAAAACGCAAATCCGGACTGCTTCATACGATAGTCCCCCTATCGTGAACCGCTTAAGATTTAGGCCGAGCGAAAACGCACAATTAAGCAGGGGTGGTAGAAATGCATGCTGGGAGTGTGATGAGAAAATTCTACCCTTGGTCTCGCGGATTGAGCACGGAAATTATGTGCCGCACAGCCAAAGCGAGAAGCGCCTCAATGCAGACTAGTATGGCGTTCGGGCGCAACGCGGAGCAGAATTCGAAGGGAGGATGGAATGATCCGTCACCGTAGCTTGCAAGTTGTGCTGGTGCTCGTGGGATTGCTGTTCACCGCGGCGATTTATCCGATCGTGATGGGCCTCCGCCATCCCACCGCCGCGGACGATACCGGCGACACCATGATGATGAGCCTCTACTTCACGATGGGTATTTTTCTGCTGCTGGCGGTCCGCAATCCGGAGAAGTATCGCAGCGCGATCTGGTTCGTGGCGTGGTCGAGCTTCGCGCACGCCGTGGTGATGACCTGGCAGGGCCTTTCCATTCCAGAACAGAAGACCGGCTTCATCGCCGCGTCGGGCATCCTCGTTGTGATCGGCGCGCTATTGCTCGCGCTGCTTCCGCCTCGACCGCTTGCCCCCGGGCAGGCATAAACGCCCGCGCCGGCTCCGCGCCGCTACTTCCGCCACTCGTCGGACTGCTGCTTCATCCGCGCGTAGCACTCGCAGCTGGCGGCTTCCAATCCGCGCCGGTTCTTGATCTCCACGGCTCCGCGTTTGTAGGCGATCAGGCCCTTACGCTGGAGCTGCCCCGCAGCCACCGTTACGCTCGCTCGCCGCGTGCCCAGCATGTGCGCCAGGAACTCCTGTGTCAGCGGAATCGTTCCGCCGCTGAGCCGGTCATGGCTCATCAGCAGCCACTTGGCGAGGGATTGATCAATCGGATGCAGCCGGTTGCACGCCGCGATCTGCATCACTTGAAACGTCAGCTCCTGGCTGAACCGCGAAGCCGCCTGAAGCAGCCCTGGAGACTTCGCCAGCATCGATTCGAAACGCTTCGCGCTGATCGAGTAGCCGTCGCCGCCAACCTGCATAATGGTTTCGGTCGAGCTTGTCTTCAGGCCCGCCAGCAACGGTACGCCAACGAATCCTTCATGCCCCACCAAGCCAACCTCCACCGACCGCCCGTCCCTCATCACGTTCAGAAGCGACGCGAGACCGTTATTGATGAAGTACGCTTTACTGATCGGTTTTCCGGGTTCGTTCAGGATCGTGCCGCGCGGCAGGCGCACAAATTCAACGGCCCGTAACACGGCGTTGCACTCATTGTACGGAAGGCCAAGCAGGATCTTGTTTCGCAGTCTTCCAGCGGCGTTCGCGGACGTTGCCGCGCGTTTTTGAACTGACATTATTTCCCCTTGCGAGAGGTCTGTCTGGTTTCGCAAGGGAGCCGCCGAAAGCGGATGCGATGCTAGTGAGACGGCCTGATGCTACCCAGTTCGGTACTCCAAGTCGGTACGGTGACGTACAGTCCCGCACCGCCGGAACACCCTGGGCATAGCGACGAAACCCGAGGAATTCGTCTGAGTTTGCATGGGGCTGTCGTAGGAAGATAATGCGACGGCGAGATGCTTGTTAGACGCCCTAAGGGTAGCCCTCCGCGCGGCGGAATGATATGTCCGAATGCGCGCCGTTTCGTCTTGCGTCCCTCTGTACGCTGGCGTACATTCACAGCGTCTTTTCACACCTTCCTCGCCGAACGTTCATTCGCTCCGGCGTCCAAAGTGTCAACCGACAATCGGACAAGCGAGGTGCCATCATGTCGAGCCATTCGTGGCTTTGTGTCGTTCGACAGGCCGAAGAAGAACGTGAGCCTTCCCATCTCCATGAGCGGGTGATGGAAGCGGAGTACGCGATCCTGGAACGCATGCGCGAGCTGCGATCATGCGATGTTTTAGACCAGGAAGCCGCGGCCGAATTTCAGGACATGCGTTCGGCGCTGAATAATCTGCTGCGTATTAAGACCGAACGCCTGAAATGGCCCGCGCTGCAGCTCAGCGATACCGACGGAAAATCGGCGTAGCCCCGGATCGCGCGCGACAGACCGGTGGAATAGGTATTGACACGCATACGTGCCTGGAATATAAAGAGCACAATCGCTTCGCTTCCAGCTAGATCAGCACAGGCGGCAGAGACCCAGGAAGGGCGTCTCTGCCGTTTTTTTGTGCGCACCTGGCGCTTCCCTATTCCGGCCCTCGTGCGGTATAACGGTGTCCCCCGCACCATAGGAGACGTGCATGCCAGCCAAGAAAGCCGCGAAGAAGGCCACGAAGAAGCCGTCCGCCAAGATGCACAGGGGCAAATCCCTAAACTCGGTGAAGCCGTTGACCGAAACCATCACCTTCGAGTACGGGGGACTGAAACAGGCCTACACGCCTCAGAAGCCGTAAACCGCTAAAGCACAACACCCTAAGTCCGGCGCACGCGCTCGATTGGCTGGTCCCCATCGCACGGTGGGAGTCGGTGCGTCCGCGGACGGGCACGGCAGCGCCGTGACCAACAAGACCGCACCGCTACGGTTGTAAGGGGCACGCACGACGAGGCAACCCACACTACGCCTCAAGTCACTCGATGCCGACCAACCCTATAGAGTGCGGCGGGTGTTAACGCCGCTGAGTTCGCGAACATGCGATTCACGCTGATGAATGCCAATGGCATGACGAACGTGTATGCCGGCAATTTATGGTAGCTCACGCAAATCGATCATGCGCCGAGCGACCACAGCGCCACGCACAAAGACGCGGCGTATCAGCGTCCACGGGCCTTCGGCCTTGCATCAATTTGGATTTGTGTGGAGCGCGGGAAAGCGGCGGTAGGACCCGCCGCACTCCGATAGGCGTTTTCGCCAAGTAGAAATAGCGCACGATGGTGTCGCGGTGAGAAGGCCAAAGCGCCGTGCCGTCGCCAGCAAAACCGGCGACTACGCGTCAGAGCCCAGCAGCAGTGAGGTCTTCCACCACCACCCAACCCTTCTCGATGCCGGCCCAAACGTAGTTGCGAGCCTCGGCGAGTGTGTTGTGGTTCGCAACAATGTCGTTGGCCTTCGCACGCATGTGCGCCAGCAGGCCCTCTTGCGACTTCGCGGGATCGCCCTCGCGTTCGTCGCGAAGCTCGTCATTGTGATAGGCCAGCACGTACTTCGTGTCGCAGTTTTCGTGGTTGCAGTGGAGATGCTCCTCCACATAACCCTCTGGCCGCGCCGCGCCCGTCCCTGAACTGCTCGACTGTGAACTAGCATTGCGAAGTGTGGCGGGCATCGGGCCTCCGTAAAATCGTAGCGCGCAGCGGAGAACGGCCCGCCACGCTTCTCTTCGAACACTAACATAGGTCCAACCCGTAAGGTTCCGACCGAATTCATCTTATCTGTGTGAGCGCGCTGCTGTTCACGTCCGCCCAGAGGAGAACCTCATGCCCGCAAAGTCCGCCGCAAAGAAA
The DNA here is from genome assembly GCA_013286165.1 of Acidobacteriota bacterium. GTDB lineage: Bacteria > Acidobacteriota > Terriglobia > Acidiferrales > UBA7541 > Palsa-295. The sequence continues at coordinate 39,840 of JABDGF010000007.1, forward strand.
TCCGCGAAGAAATCCACCGCGAAGGTGCACAAAGGCAAATCGCTAGGCGCGGTGAAGCCACTGAAGGACGGCCCAGGCGAGTCGTTCGGCATGAACTACGGCAACATCAAGATCGACTACAAGCCGTAATCGTCAGCACGGGCGCCGTTTCCAGGTAGCACAGGCAATCGTGCCTGCGGGCGATCGGCGCGGCTCAATGCCGCACTGTTTACCGATTTTTGTCCGGTAAGCCGCACAACACACCTCCACGCTATTTCACCCCGAGTTCCAGCCGATAGATCTTCCTCAGCGTATCGGTTCCACCGTCGTACGCGACGCGGACGAACATGCCTTTGCGGATTGGGACTCCCCGCGCAGACGCCTGCTCCAGTGCCGCTTCGACCGTACTCTCCGAAGAGAAAAATGGTGCGCCATCCACGCTAAAGCATTCGCTAGCTCGAACGTTGTCGGGCCAAGCGCTGCATTCGTCCACCACGCCCTGCGCTACGCGGTAACTGCCGGTGCGCAAGCTCTCGTAATCGGGCCTCGTTCCCCAGAACGCCATCACCGTAGCTCCCACAGAAAACAGCAAGAAGCACCAGCTCAATAATTTCGAGACGAGTTTTAAGTCAGGGTCCGGATTTTTTGGAGGTTCGGTTCCGCGGCCGTAAAACCAGAGCCGCTTAGATCGAATCAGATAAACTCCGATCGCGATCAAAGGCACTCCGCAAAGACTCCACCACCATTGCCACGGAATCTGCGTGATTTCAAAAACCGTTTCGTAGCGCATCGCTGAGTGATTGTATTCCCATCCCGGCCGCGACGCGCGCGTTGACGATCAATTTGGCTCGCGCGCGCCGGTCGTGCGCGTGTGCCCGCGCGTAGTCCTCTTCCCTCCCGCCGCGTATGATAGGCTTCCGTTTCACTCGAAAGGAAAATTCACGGAACCATGCCTATCAAGACGATCATCGAACCGTTTCGCATCAAAAGCGTTGAGCCGATCCGGCAGACCACGCGCGAGGAGCGCGAAAAGATTTTGCGCGCGGCGGGCCACAACCTATTCCTCGTGCGATCGCAGGACATTTTGATTGACCTGCTCACCGATTCGGGCACCGGCGCGATGTCCAGCGAGCAGTGGGCAGCGATCATGCGCGGCGACGAATCGTACGCGGGCTCGCCGAGCTTCGAACGGTTCCGCGATTCCGTGCAGGCCATCATGGGATTCAAGCACGTGATCCCAACGCACCAAGGCCGCGCCGCGGAGCGGATTTTATTCAGCGTGATGTGCGTCGCGGGCGACGTGGTGCCCAACAACACGCACTTCGACACTACGCGCGCGAACTGCGAATTCGTCGGCGCGCAGGCGCTCGACCTGCCGTGCGCGGAGGGCAGGCAGCCGTCCGTTGCAGCGCCGTTCAAGGGCAACATGGATGTGCAGGCACTCGAACGCACCATCGCCGAGCACGGCGCAAAGCGCATTCCGCTCGTGATGCTCACGGTCACAAATAATTCCGGCGGCGGCCAGCCCGTTTCGATGGCCAATATTCGCGCGGTGCGCGCGGTGTGCGACAAGCACCGCATCCCGCTTTACATCGACGCGTGCCGCTACGCCGAGAACGCCTATTTCATCAAGCAGCGCGAGCCGGGCTACGAGAAGGCCACGCCGCGCGAAATTGCCAAGGAAATGTTCAGCTACGCCGACGGCTGCACGATGTCCGCCAAAAAAGACGGCATGGTGAATATCGGCGGCTTCCTGTGCACCAATGACGACACTCTTGCGCAGCGCGAAAAGGATCTGCTGATCCTCACCGAAGGTTTTCCCACGTACGGCGGCCTCGCAGGGCGCGACCTCGATGCGCTCGCCGTCGGCATGAACGAAGCGCTCGAGGAAGATTATTTGCACTACCGGATCGTTTCCACCGCGTACCTCGGCGACCACATCTCCGAAGCCGGCGTCCCGATCGTGGAGCCGCCCGGCGGACACGCAATTTACATTGATGCTCGCGCGTTTCTGCCGCACATTCCGCCGGCGCAATTTCCCGGCGTCGCGCTCGCGGCCGAACTTTTCCTCGAAGGCGGCATCCGTTCCGTGGAAATCGGCACCCTGATGTTTGGAAAGCGCGATAAGGACGGGACGGAGCACGTCGGCCCGATGGATTTGCTGCGCCTCGCGATTCCCCGCCGCGTGTACACGCAAAGCCACATCGATTACTGCGTCGAGGTGATTCTCGAAGTGTGGCGCCGCCGCAACGAGATTCGTGGCCTCAAGCTCACGCACCAGGCCCCGTACCTGCGCCACTTCACCGCGCGCCTCGAACCGTTCGGCACATAACGCGGCGCGGCGAGTAGCTTAGACATCAGTCTGAGCATCGCTGCGAAGCAGCGACGGACTCTGCTTTTGCTTCGAGTCGCGCGACCTTCGCAGCCGTGCAATTCTCCGCGCCAACTGCACGCGCTCCGTCATGCACGCTCAGTCCCGCGAAGCGGAACTGAGCTACGGCGCGATCGTCGCTACGTGAAACGTTGCGTCGCGTGGCTTCAAGTTTTGGCATAATGCGGTTTCGCTAAACGGGAAGGAGAAGTTCGTCGTGATTGGCCCGGCACGCTGGCTCGCAAACGTACCGCCAAACCTGACGCTGACGGCGGCGATTCTGCTCGGATCCGTCATTCTCGTCTGCCTGGTGCTGTTTCACGGCACGGGCGTGCATTACATCCTCGAATATCACAAAGCCGGAGTTGTCCGGCTGCGCCAGGGCCGTCCGCACCGCGCGGCGGCGATCGTGCTGTTTGGATCGGCCGTGTTTCTGCTGCTCTCGCTGCATATCGCCGGAGTGATTGCGTGGTCGGTGATCCTCACGAATCTGGGCCTGATCGCGGACGCAAAAGACGCGATTTATTTTTGTGCGAATGCCTATACCACGCTCGGCTACGGCACCGTCGATCTCGATCCAAACTACAGAATCATTAGCCCCATCATCGGCATATCGGGACTTTTTACTTTTGCGTGGACGACCAGCGCGCTGGTGACCGTCGTGCAGACCCACAATGCGCTGCTCGACCGGCTGCACGAAGAGCGCCTCAAACAGAAGCAGCTGCGCCTCGAGCTTTCGCGTGCGATTCACAACGCGAAAACGCGCGAGAGCGACGACGAGCGCCACGAGAGCATGGAAATCACGCAGGAATCGGTGGGCGCGCCGCTCTACGGCCGCTGGCAGCGTTGGCGCGACGAGCGGCAAAAAGTGAAAGCCTTCCGCCAGGAATATCGCCGCGAGCGCGACAGACTCGTCACCGCCGAAAGCGCCGCCGAAGACGCCCTAGGCTCTCCGGCCACGCCGCCGCCCAATGGCACTGCAAACGGCGCCGGCTCCGCGCCCTCATCGCAATCCCACAGCACCGAACCGCCCCAAAACACACCCCAACATTAGTTGCAGTGCCATAGTTCACCGCGCCCGATACTGGCAATTTATGCGCCCCAGCACGATCAAATGAGGGAAGTACGTCAGTGGAATAGGCAGACTTGCCTGTGTTCTTGAATTTGAATTGGTGGCGTCGCACGAAACAGAAAACCACAGGCAAGACCTGCCTATTCCGCAATCATTCCCGCCGATTGTGACCAAGCCCAGCACTCGAGGGATTGGCAGGAGTTCGATTCGCGCGCGACTACCGTGTCCGCGAGCGGCTGAACGTTCTGGCAGCGACGATGAACATCGCGAGCGCGCCCACACCCATCAGGACCACCTGCACGTTCACCTTCGCTCCGAATTTGTGGTAGAAGAAAAACATCGCCATCACTGCGACCCACGCGACGACCAGCGCCAGAAATCCAATCTTCCGCTGCGCAGCGCGCAAATTATCGTTGGGCTCGAGTTTGTCCGCCATAGTGTTAGTAAGCCTCGTTCGCACGCGACGGAGTTTTGAGGTACGCAATGATGAAGAGCACCAGCCACACGAGGTCGATGCTAGCAAAGCCGACGTCGACGACATGCAGCCGGCCCTGCAGGTACAGCACCCAAGCGGCGGCAGCGTACGAGAATTTCTCGACCCACGTGGCGATCATCATCGGCCGGTAGCGCACCGGGCAAGTCGCGATGATCATGAACGCGGCCTGCCACGCCAGGCCCACTCCTGCGAAGCCGTAGTAGAAAAGCGGATGCGTCACCGCCGGCGGATCCTTCAGCGCGATTTGGTCGATGATGAAATAGAGCGGCGTCAGGATCAGCACGCCCCAAATTCCGGCAGCCCAGTACACAATCTTCGCGAATTTAACGCCGGAGTTCACAGCGCCGGCAGCAGTATCAGCCATTCAGTGCTCCTCTCATTGGGTGCATGGTAAGCGAAGACGCGCTTCGTGGCCAGCGTTTCAGGACGCTCGAAGAGCGCGACAGCGCTCGCCTTAGACTGCGCTGACAAATTCACTCAGCGCGTGCCCTATTCCAGCGGAATTTTGTAGAGGTTGCGGCGGACGACATTGTCCGTGTAAACGTAGGTGTTCACGTCGAGCGCGTCCTCAACGGGCCGCTTGATCACGATCGATCCCTTCTCGGCGACCGCGTCTTCAAACGTGGCGAAGCCATTCGCGGGCATGTGCGCCGACCCGGTAGCCGGATCCTTCGGAACGGCGACGACGCTGCCGGCGTGCAGTCCCATTCCCATCAGCACGTACTTTCCGCTCCGTTCCCATACCATGCCGCAAAATCCGCGGCACACCACGATCGGCTCGCTGCCGTCGAGCGGCTGCAGCACGCCGTATGCGGGAATATCCGGATCGGTTACGGCGAGATAAACGTAAGCCCACTTCCCGTCCGGGGAGCCGCCGTAATATTCCACGATCGGCTTGTCGATAATTTTCCGCCGGCCGGAACCATCCTGCTTCTCCGCGACCAGATAGTTCTTCCCGCTTTCATTGGAGCGCACCAGAATTTCGCCGCTCGGCAGGAAGAACGGCGAGTCTTCCACACGATCGCCGGAAATCTTCACGGGCGGGCCGCGGCGGTCCGTCGGAGCCACCCACACGCTCGACGAATGTTGATCGCGCTGCACGAACGCCACGGATTTCTCGTCCGCCGAGATCGTGTAGTTTTCCATGCCATACCCGGGCACCACCGGATCGGCATGATCCGCGTGAAGCGGCTTCGACCACAATTCGGCATCGTGCGTTTGCGGGTTCACCTGCAGAAAATAGATTTTCTTGCCGTCCGGCGAAAATCTCGCCTCGTAGGTATTTCCGATCGAACTAAGCGGCGTGTCGCCGTCCTTGTCGTGAAAATAGGCGGTCGATTCGCTATTGCCCACCGACGTCACCAGGAATTTTCCGTCGCCGGACATCGCGATATTTTCCTGCGTCGTCGGCCCTTGCGTGATTTGCTCGAGTTTCCCGTCCGGGTACCGCATGCGCCAGATGTGAAAGCCCAGGCCCGTATCGAAGTCGAAGTACATCCACTTTCCATCCTGCGACCATGCCGTATCGCGGCACACGCTGTCCGGAGGCGTCAGTTCGCGCGGGTGCGTCGCGTCGTGGAACGGAATGATCGAGCACGGCCCGACTACGCCCGCGCCGTCCATCGTCACGATGAGCACCGACTTTCCATCGGGCGACAGGTGCGAGTGGTGGATCATCCCGCGCTGCTGCGGCGACTCGTAAACCAGGCGGCGGTTCCCGCGCGCCAGATCGCTGGTGACCAGAACCATGTGCAGACCGCCGCCGACAATCTCGCTGTAGAGCAGCGATTTTCCGTTGTCGATCCAGCTCGGTGACGATGCGTTCGGGAGCATCAGCGTAGGCTGGCCGCCCCCGACCGTGCTGGCCTGGTACACGTTCCACGGATCCACGGTGCCGTAGGTGATCAGCGAGCTGTCCGGCGTGAAGGCGAGCGCGAGCTTGATGGAGTCGTCGTGCGTCACCTGCACCGGCGTGCCGCCTGCGAGCAGCTGCACGTAAACCTGGCCTTCAGCCATCCACGAGCTGTTGCCGCGCAGGTAGGCGAGCATCCTGCCGTCAGGCGAGAGCGCGGGATAAACGACCGAGTCGTTGAAGAAAGTCAGCTGCGTCCAATCTTTCGGATCGGGAATCGGCAGCGGCGACCGCTCTTTCCAAACGTAAAGCCCCGCAGTAACGAGAGCAGCGGCCGCTACGGCGCCAATCAAGCCGCGCACGATCGTGGCGCGCCCCGGCCTGCGGTGCGTGGCGCCCGACTGCGCGCCATGCTCGACGGAACCAGCCAAGCCCGTCGCCAGCCCTGCCGCGGATGCGGAGCCCGTCGATTCCGCCGTTGCGCCGCGCGGCGTGGATCCGCTGCGCGAACCCGACGCCGGCGCTTCGTATGCTGGAGCGATGATCGTATCCGAGCCGGGACCGCCGCCCGGCGCCACCCGCGGCCGCTGCCCTTCCTGAGGCGACTGCCCTGGTGATTGATAGATGGCGGAGTGCCCGCTGCCGCTGTCGCGCTTCAGCCTCTGTAAGTCGGAGTGAAAATCAGACGCATGTTGGTATCGCAGCGCGCGATCCTTTTCCAGCGCGCGGGAGATGATCGCTTCAAGCTTCGGCGACACATCAGGATTAGCCCGCGACGGCGCCACAGGCTCGCGATTCAGGATCGCGTCGAAAATCACGCCCGGCGTCTCGCCGCGGAACGGCATCGCGCCCGTCGCCATTTCGTAAAGCACCACGCCAAAAGAAAAAAGATCCGTGCGCGCGTCCAGCTCCTTGCCTCGCACCTGCTCGGGCGACATGTACGCCACGGTGCCAACCGTCGAGCCGGGGCTTGTCATCACCTCATCCGGCGGATGCTGATCGGCGGTGGGCGCGGCAGTGATACCGGAATTTTGCGACGCGCCGACTTTCGCGAGGCCGAAGTCGAGGATTTTTGCGTGGCCTCGCTTGGTGACAAAAATATTCGCCGGTTTGATGTCGCGATGGATGATGCCCTTGGCGTGCGCGGCTTCCAGCGCGTCGGTGATTTCCAGGCTCAGCGTGAGCACCCGGTCGAAATCCATCGGCCGGCCGTTGATCTCGTGGCGCAGCGTTTCGCCTTCGAGATATTCCATGGCGATGAACGCGCGCGTTTTGCCGTCCACTTCGCCTTCGCCCACGTCGTAGATCGTGCAGATGTTGGGGTGATTCAGCGCGGAGGCAGCGCGGGCTTCGCGATCAAAGCGCGCGAGCGTGTGCGCGTCGTCGGCCAGCGATTCGGGCAGGAATTTCAGCGCGACGGGGCGGCCCAGGCGCGTGTCCTCGGCCTTGTAAACCACGCCCATGCCTCCGCCGCCAATTTTTTCCGTGATGCGGTAATGCGAGATGGTTTTACCCAGGAAGGGGTCGGAGGCGGGCATGCACCGCAAATTTTATGGTGAGGTTAGTAGCAAGTCAACGCGCGACGCAATCCTCTGTGTGCACGTGGAATAGGCACGTTGTGCCTCCGGGTGCCTCATGCCGATTGCACTTCGGAACCGTCTTAGCTACACTAGGTTAGCTAAGAGCTAAATATGGCGATCTTCTCCGTTCATAAAGCTAAGACCAATCTCTCGCGTCTGCTCAAGAAGGCCGAGGCAGGCGAAGAGATCGTAATCGCCCGTGGCGCAACGCCCGTAGCGCAGCTCGTCGCAGTGCGCGGGATCAAGGGCAAGCGCAAGCCCGGCTCCATGAAGGGAAAGCTGCGCGTGGGCCGCGAATTCTTCGAGCCGTTGCCGCCGTCTGAGCTGAAAGGTTGGCGTTAAGCATTGCGCGTGCTGCTCGACACTCACGCACTGCTGTGGTGGCTCACGAACGACCCTTCCCTATCCACCAAGGCGCGGCGCTTCATACAGGAACCGCACAACACCGTTCTCGTCAGCGCGGCCTCCGCGTGGGAGATCGCGATCAAAGTTCGCCTAGGAAAACTTCGATCGGCGGAAGAACTGGTCGGCGATTTCTCTGTGCGCATGGATCGCGAGGGATTCGAAGAACTCCCGATTTCCGCTGACGACGCGATCCGCGCGGGCCTGCTACCGGCGCACCATTCCGATCCGTTTGATCGCATGCTGATCGCGCAAGCCCAGACGGGCAGCATTCCCATCGTCACGAATGAGCGCGCGTTCGATGTGTACGGCGTCCGCCGGCTTTGGTAACGCCATCGCTGCGCGCCCAACGTTCCTGTGAATCGCGCGCGCTGCGTTGACTAACCCCGCGCGTGAACCTAAGATGTGCGCGATGCCGGACGCGCCCTCCCTCGTAGGCCAAACAATCGCGCATTACAAAGTGGTGGAACGGCTCGGTGGCGGCGGCATGGGCGTCGTTTACAAAGCCGAAGACACCAAGCTCGGCCGCATGGTCGCGCTGAAATTCCTGCCCGACGACGTCTCACGCGACAAAGTGGCGCTTGACCGGTTCCTTCGCGAAGCGCGCGCCGCCGCCGCACTGAGCCATCCCAACATCTGCACGATTTTCGAAATCGGCGAATTCGAAGGCCGCAGCTACATCGCGCTCGAGCTCCTCAAAGGCGCTACGCTGAAGCACCGCATCAGCGGCGGCCCACTCGACATCGAGGCCATCCTCGAATCCGGCATCCAGGCAGCAGACGCGCTCGACGCCGCGCATCACGAAAACATCATCCACCGCGACATCAAGCCCGCGAATATTTTCCTCACCGATCGCGGCCAGACCAAAATTCTCGACTTCGGCCTCGCAAAAGTCGTCGCGCCGGGCAGCCCCAGCGGCTTCACGGAAACCGGCGGCGCGTCCGCCAGCCCGGAAGATCCAAATCTCACCAGCCCCGGCGTCGCCGTCGGCACCGTCGCCTACATGTCTCCCGAGCAGACGCTCGGCAAGGACCTCGACCCGCGCACCGACGTTTTTTCGCTCGGCGTTGTAATTTACGAAATGTCCACCGGACGCCAGGCCTTCAGCGGCTCCACGTCCGCCGCCATTTTCGACGCGATCCTGAATCGCGCGCCCGTCGCGCCCGTGCGCGTGAATCCCGACGTGCCCGCCGAGCTCGAGCGCATCATCAATAGGAGCCTCGAAAAGGATCGCACGCTGCGCTACCAGACCGCCGCCGACCTGCGCGCAGACCTCAAGCGCCTCCAGCGCGATTCCAGTTCCGGCCGCACCGCGGTCAGCGCAGTCGGCGCCGATCCCGCCGCGAGCGGCAGTTCCCTTTCGACGCCCTCAGCATCAGGCGGAGCAGCACTTCCGCCGTCGGGTACGCACGCGGCCACCGCTGCCACGGCACACTCATCATCGAGCGGCTCCGGCAGCGCCGCGATCGTTTACGGCGAAGCCAAAAAGCACAAAGGCAAGCTTCTCGCTGCCGTCGCCGCCGTCGCGATCCTCGTCGCCGCGCTCATCGCATTCTACGCGTACAAGAATCGCAAGCCGTCCTTCACGCTAAACACGCAGGACATGAAAATCGAAACGCTCACGCAGTCCGGCAAAGCCGCCGGCGTGGCGATCTCGCCCGACGGCCAATATGTGGTGTATGTGCTGCGCGACGGCGAAATGGAAAGCCTCAACGTCCGCCAGGTTGCCACGGGCAGCGACGTCCAGATTCGTCCGCCCGCCGTCGTGGTCTATTACGGCCTCACGTTTTCTCCCGACGCGAACTACATTTATTTCACCGAGTCCTCGAAAGACAATCCGCTTTACAGCTCACTTTACAAAATGCCGGTTTTGGGCGGCAGCCCGCAGAAAATCATCGACGACATCGACACTTCCATCAGCTTTTCGCCCGACGGCAAACAGTTCGCCTTCGTGCGCGGCGACACCGACAAAAACGAAGCCGATCTCTACCTCGCCGATGCCAATGGCTCGAATGCCCGATCGATCATCGCGATCTCCGGCAACGTCTCCTCTCAGGGACTGATCCGCCCCGCGTGGTCTCCTGACGGGAAGACAATTCTATTTTCCACGCTGGCTCGAACCGGCGGCGGCAAAATCACCGAGGTGAACGCGGCAAACGGCGCGACGCGAATTTTCTATGAGACCAGAGGCTCCGTTGGCCCTGCGGTCTGGATGCCGGACGGAAATTCGTTTCTCGTCCCGATCCGTGACGATGGCGGCCCGAGAATGCCCGGCCAGCTGTGGACGATTTCCTATCCATCGGGGCAGGCGCACCGGCTGACCAACGACCTCACGGATTACAGTTTGGAGTGGCTGGGCATGACGCGCGACGCGTCCGCCTTCGTCTCGGTGGACTTCAGCTACACCCTCGACGCCTTCGTGTCGCATGCTCCGGACTTTTCACATGTGACTCCGATCCATTCGAATGGCGGCGCGGTGTACTACGTGGCTGCAATGAGCGCGGAAAGGGTGCTGCTGGTCACGCGCAGTGGAGAATTTTTTACCGCCAATTACGACGGCTCGCAGCAAACGCAGCTTCCGGTGAGCGATCGCAACATCACGTTCGCCAATCCCTGCCTTACCGGCGACTACATCGTCTATTCCTCAAACGTCGATGGAAAATCCGACGCGTGGCGCATGAACGCCGACGGCTCGAATCCCATTCAGCTGACGCACTCAGGAAACGTCACCCTGCCCTTCTGCTCACCGAACGGCAAGGTCGTGACCTACTTCACCGGCAGCGACGACGGCGCATGGCTTGTGGGGATCGACGGCGGCGCGCCTGTGAAACTCAAAATGCCGCGTAAGGTTTCGCCGATCGCCCGAGTCTCGCCGGACGGGAAGTTAATCGCCTATGACGCCGAGGATGCGCAGGACCTCTCGCGGCCAGCCCGCTCCACCGCCGTCCCGCTCGAGGGCGGCCCCGCCGTCTTTTCGAACCCTTTGCTTCCGGGAACATCGCCACAAGCGATTCCGACGTGGTCGCCCGACGGACTGGCGATTGACGTTCCGGTGACTCGCGGCGGCATAGGAAATTTATGGCGCCAGCCGAACCACGGCGAGCCGAAGCAACTCACAAACTTCACCTCGCTCGAGATGACCAGTTTCTCGTGGTCGCCCGACGGCAAGACGCTCTTTACCGTGCGCGGCACCCGCACCAGCGACATCGTGCTCCTACAAGTTCAAAAGCCGCAGTAGGCGTCCACGAAGTTTTGGAACTTCGCGCATCTCTTCACGTCAATACATACAGGACCGCCCAAGCGGTAACGACATCGCAATGCTGAAGTGTGAGGAGGATCGATCATGCAGACTACAAAGTTAAAATTCGCAGGCGCGCTCGCAATAGCCGTGCTGCTGGTGGCGACGCTTGCCTACGCCGCGCCCCAAGCTGCACCTACAGCCGCCGCAAATTTCGCCGGCACCTGGACCGTCGATATGCAAGGCGGTGGCGGACGCGGCCCCGGCGGCGACGGAAATAACGGTGGAGGCGGGAACAACGGCGGTGGCAACAACGGCAGCAACAACGGAGAAAACGGCGGCGGCGGCGGGCGCCGCGGCATGGGCCCCTGGACCCTCGTGATCGTGCAGGACGGCAGCAACTACAAAGTCACGCACAAGACGCCGCGCGGCGACAATACGAATCCCGCGACCGTCACCGGAAACTCCATCACGTGGACCGAAGAGCGCGACGGCCGCGACAGAAACAAAATGACCATCACGTGGAAAGGCACGCTCGACGGCGACACGATCACCGGCACCGTCGGCGGCGGCCAATTCACGCGTAATTTCACCGCCAAGCGCGGCGCAGCCAGCAGAAGCTAGCGCCTTTCCGAGTGCCGCACACTTTTCGTTCCAAAGGGTGCGTACCGAGCACAGCACAACAAAGCAGTAGTGCTCCCGAGCGAATCGATTTCGTTTCCTCACGCACCCTTTTGAAATGAAAAAGGGTGCGGCACCCGTAAAATCACAATTCCTCAAAAGACCGCCCGGCGCGGATGTCCCCCACCGCGCGCCGGGCGTTTTTGCGCCGCGAGGATTCGGCGCAAAGTTGTTGTGTCGTTCGCCGCTAAAGCGACCGCAGGAAATTCAGCAGATCTTGCCGCTGTTGCGGGTTGAGTCTGTTGAACTGCGCGATCACCGCATTCGCCTCGCTGCCATTGCTCGAATGCGCTTCGATCGCCGTGAGCAATCCGCCGTTCGCGGGCGTCGCGCGGCCGTCGTGCAGGAAAAAATACCGCTGCCCCACGCCCCACAATGGCGCGGTGCGGAATTCATCTCCCGCCGCCGCTCCCTGTGAAATATTGTCCGCAAGGCCCGAGCCCATGTTGTGCAAAAGCAAATCGGAATACAGATTTGCATTCTGGTTGCTTAAGCTCGACGTGAACGACGACGTGCCCGTGGGCAGCGATGGCGTGTGGCACATCGTGCAGTGCACCTGGTTGAACATCGCCTGCCCATCGGCGATCGACGCCGACGACGGATTGCCGGGAATTCCCACCGATGACGGCGTGGGCGGCGCGAGGAAGCGCATGAAGTTCGCGAACGCCACCGTGTCACTGGGAATCGCCGCGCCCGACGCGGGGAAATTCGTCGAATCTTCCGGCGTTGCGTTGTACATGCAGTTCGACGGCGGCGACGAGCGCTCCTCGGGAAACAGTTCGTTCGTCACGCCCATTTCCACGTTGTAAGCCTCGCCCGCGAAAATCTCCACGGACTTGTTCTGCGCTTTCCAGCCGAAGCGCGTCACCGTGCCGTCGTTGCCGCTGAGGTTGGGATGTCCGCTGATTCCGAGCGATTTCTTCAGCGACGCGTTCGCGTTCATGTTGCTGTAGATCGTCGCTTCGGAGATCGCCTCGATCAGCCCCGAACCGAAAATCGGCGTCGGGATGCGGAAGATGATGTTGCCGAGCCTTTCCATTTGCGCGAAGTTCGGCTGCGCCATGGTGCACGCCTCCGCGTCTTCGCGCCCGGCGATAGTGAAAAGGTCGTGCACACCGCCGTCGGGCGTGGAGCTGACGCTTCCGTTGGAATTCAGCAAATACGGAAAGCGCACTTCACGCACCGGGCCGTCGCTCGCAAGGAACGGCGGGATGGAGTTTTTCGCACCGTAGTCGGTGGCCACGGCGAATTGCGGATTGAGCGGCGGGCTCGACCCGCCGATGCCCGGCTGCGAATGGCAGCTGCCGCAGCTATTGGAGTTGTAGGTAGGGCCGAGGCCGGTGCCGGGCTCGTTCGGCGCGCCGCCGCTCACCGAATCGACGGCGATGAACCGCGCGAGGCCGTCCTGAAAATACGCCAGCTCTTGCGCGGACAGCGTCGCGAGCGGCGCACCCGATTCGCCGGCGCCTGCACGCACGCCGGGATCGTGCACGTTCGACGAGCCTGCGTTGCTGGTGGTCGCCTCGGTTGCCTGCTGTGCGCTGCTGGACTGCTGGCCGCCGGCTTGCGTGACGCCAAGCAGTGCAAGTCCGGCGAGGCCGGCAAGCCACACGGCTCCGGCTGCCAGCTGTGATGTTCGCGTTACGGTTTGCTTGCGGGAGGACGAGTGGGCAGACTTCGACTTACATCCATGGTTTCCCATTTTGGTAATTCCCCCTGATACGGTTTTCGGCCCAAGGGACTGGATGCAAGCATCCTGAGGGAGGGAGAGGGTGCAGGCCCGAGGCGACTGATTGCTACAACTGTTGCGACTGCTGATTGCGACTACTGTTGGCGGGATACTACTCCTCTCGTGTGGGCGTGTCACAAAAAATGTGACAAATATTTTGCGATGTTGTGGAGCGGCTTTGCTTTTTCGCCGTAGTACTTGTCAAGAGGGCGAAGTACTAGTTGCGAAGCTCCGACGACTCCGCCTTAGGATTCGTGCGTCGGATGAAGAGAAGGCAGCACGCGCCGACAATATCCACAACACACATGACGACGAGAAATCGATGAATGTACACCGCGCGCGGCACCGAAATTCTGGACAGCGGGTCGAAATCTTGAAGGGTCACTACCCAATCGAGCCAATTCGTGATTGGGCTGCCTGGCTGCTTCGATACATCGATCAAGTGGAGTATGGCGATGAGATTAAACAGAAACGCTACTACCACACAAAACGCAGCCAGGAGCCTGAGCAGGTATCGAGTCACAGAAAGTTAGACACCGCTGGCTTCGGAAATGCTCCCGGCTACGGCCTGTAGCCTGTGGCAAGAGCCCACGCCACAAATCCCAGCGTGACCACTCCAACCACCAGACACACAATTCCGCCAAATTCGAGCGCGTCAAAATCCCCGGTAAGCACTCGCGTGGCGGCGATCAATCCACTTGCCTCCGCGGCTGCGCACACAATCAGAAAAATCGACGCGAAAAGAATCGCGTGCGCGCTCGGGTGCCCAGCGAAGAACACAAGCACGGGGTACATCAAAATGGCGGGCACAACGGTGAGTGCCGCAGCTTCCAGCAGATTGCGCTTGCGGCGCGCGGGCGTCTTTTGTGAAGTCAAAGCGTACGGCTGCCTTTCACGCGCGGCGTTCGGGGCGAGACGCGCGAGCGGGCGAATACTTTATGCGATCAGTCCTCTTCCGGGCTGGACCGGGAATCGCCGCGATAATACCACCACCCCGATTGCAAACCAGACAATTCACGCATGAAAAAGCGGAGATGCGTCGCGACATGGTCCAACGGTAACCGCACGATGACTAAAGCCTTTTGACATCCGGCCTGGCAGTGCGATATGAATGGCTCAATGCTCGCCGAATTCTTTCAGCCCGAAGCGATCTTCTTCCTGATACTCGTTGCGGCCTTTTTTCTTGCCCTTCACTTCTTCGGCGGCACTTGGGACTCACCGAAGGGACTCTTCTTTCGGATACTTTACCTTAGCTTGATCCTGCTCCACGGCTCGCTGTTTTCTCTGGTCGCGTGGCGATTTTCTCCACGAGTCGAGAGCACAGGCGTTATCACGAATACTGATCTCAATGTGAGCGTGTATGAACCGATTCGAATCACATTGCGCAGCGACAGCGGCATACGCGTCAAATTAGCGATGCCTTCCGCCGCAGCTCACGACTTACATACTTTTGAACCTGTGACCGTAACGTACACGAAATGGAGTGCGCGAGTCGTGGCGTTGCGATACGCCCACGACGGAGTTGAGATTCCGATGAGCGCCGTCCCTCCGGATCTCAAGGTGCTTGCGGAGGCTTACGTGGCTGGCGCGGTGATACTTGCAGCGGGCTTATTGTGTTTTGCTTGGATTCGTCGCCGGAATCGGCCGGGTCCGATCGTCGATCTGGCCCAGGTCGGCCGCGGCTAGGCGGCGCGACTGCTTCATAGTTACCTGAACCTCTCCTCTCAACTAGCCGTACCTGAGCCCTCAATGAGCGCCTGCCTCCACACAAGCTTCAGCGCATCTTCGATAGAGAGTTCTTTTCGTACCATCAGCGTTCGCGCAAGCTTATCAATTCTGATGTGATCTTTCGACTGGAGCGAGGCGCGTCGCTTAGATTTTTCGGGTGCCGCACCCTTTTCATTCCAAAAGGGGTGCGTGCCGAGCAGGAAGCCGACGAAGCAGTATTGCGACCGCTCGACCGGATTCCGTTGCCTCACGCACCCTTTCAAGGGAAAAGGGTGCGGCACCCGGAAAAGCACGCTACTCGTGGCGTAGCGCCACGATGGGATCGACGCGTGTGGCGCGTCGCGCGGGCAACCAGCACGCTGCGGCGGCTACAAAACCCAGCGCGAGCGCGACTGCGAAGTAGGTAACCGGATCGTGCGCGGTTACGCCGAAAAGCATACTCTCCAGCAAATGCGACAGCGCCAGCGCCGCACACACGCCGACCACAATGCCAGCAATGATCGGCCGCGCGCCTTCGCCAAGCACGAGGCGCAACACCGTGCGCGGCTCTGCGCCGAGCGCCATGCGAATCCCGATCTCCCGCGTCCGCCGCGAAATCTGGTAGCTCAGCACGGCGTAAATTCCCACGCACGCCAGCACCAGCGCGAGCGCCGCAAACCCCGCCATCAAAAACATCAGAAAGCGCGACAGGCCAATCGATTTATTCAGCACGGCGTGCATCGACTCCACGCGCGCGACGGGCTGCTCGGCGTCAACCTCCGCCACAGCTCGGCGTATGTCGTTCGTGACGTCCAGCGCTCCTGCCGTGCGCACTAGCAGCGACGACGCAAACCAATAGTTCGTCATCGCCGTGAATTCATCGAGCACTTGGGCCTGCGGTACGTAAACCGTGGGCCGCACATCCTGATCGACGCCCATTTCGCGAATGTCCGCCACGACGCCGACGATCGTGCGCGCCGGCGTAGTTGGCGGCCCTTCGCCAACCAGCAGCGGCTTCCCCACCGCCGTCGATTCCTCACCGGGCCACAGCATGTGCGCAAGCTTTTCGTTCACGATGGTCACGCGCGCGCTCGATCCGCTGTCCGACGGCGCGAATTCGCGACCGCCGAGCACAGAAATTCCCACGGTGCGGAAATATTGTGGGCTGATCGCGCGGAATTCGATCTGCATCATGTTTGCGTGGTCGCGCGAAAACGAGCCGTTTGGAAACGCCACAGTATTGAGCCCGCGCTCAAGCGGTGTGCTTGATGCGGCCGCTGCGCTCTCGACGCCGGGAATCGCTTCGAGGCGTTCGATCGCGCGCGCCTGAAAATCGGCGACGGCCTCGGACCGATCGAATTTCTTTGCAGTGAGCGACACGCTGGCGCTTGTGAGGTGAACCGCGTCGAAGCCGAGCGGCACACGGTAGAGATGCACCACGGTGGAGCCGAGCAGCGTTGCGCCTGCGAGCAACACGAGCGAAAGCGCGACCTTAGCCGCGATCAACACACGTGGAAGCTTGCGGCCGGAAGCGCCCATTGGCTGCTCGCCGCCACCTTTGATCGATTCGTTCACGTCGGTGCGCAGCGCGTACACAGCCGCAGCCGCGCCGGTGGCGAGCGCCACGATCACAGACAGGGCGAGCGTGAAGCTCAGCACGCGCCAGTCAAACGAAACGCTCTCCACGCGCGGCACCGACTCCGGCGTGAGCGCGACCAGTACACGCGTGCCCGCATATGCGATCGCCAGCCCCACCGCTGCGGCAAGCACGGCGAAGACGAGACTTTCCGCAATCAGCTGGCTGAAGATGCGGCTCGCACTCGCGCCTAACGCGGACCGCACCGCGATTTCGCGCCGACGCGTGGCAGCGCGCGAAAGAAATAAATTCGCGACGTTGACGCACGCGATCAGCAGCACGAATCCCACCGCGCCCATCAACACATAAAGAATCGGCGCGATTTGGCTATCGCTTACCATCGCTTCGTGGAGCGTCCGCACCATCGAGCGCAGCGGAAAGCCGGGATGCACCGTCTCTGGATGCTCGTTCTCATATTCCACTGCGACGCGATCCATGTCCGCGTTCGCGCTGGCGATCGTCACGCCCGGCTTGAGCCGGCCGAGGATCGTGTAGTTCGATCCATCGCTGCTGCCGGCTCCCGCGATCTGCAGCGGCAAATAAACTTCAGGGTTTTCACCTGCACGCATCAGCGATTCGAGGCGGAACTGCGCGGGCAGCACGCCGATCACCTGGTGCGGAACGCCGTTGATCACGATCGAGCGATTCACAATATTCGGATCGGCGCCAAACGCGCTCTGCCACAGCCCGTAACTAAGCACGGCGACGTTCGGCCCGTGAGGAAGATCCTCTTCGCGAGAAAATCCGCGGCCGAGGATCGGCTGCATTCCGGCGGCGAAGAATAATTCATGGCTCACCTTCATGCCGGAGACGTGAACGGCGCCCGAGTAGCCGCTCAGATTGAATCCTCCCAACGAGCCGAACAGCGCGGAGACGGATTCAAGCGTGGTGGCGTGGTCGCGCCAGAAAACATACTGCTGCGAATCGCCGTCGTTCATGGAACCGCCGTTGCCGGCGGTGTAGAAATTAATTTCCACCACGCGATTGGGCTCGGGATACGGAAGAGGGCGCAGTACCGCAGCGTCGATCACGGAGAAGATGGCGGTGTTCGCGCCGATGCCGAGAGCGAGCGTGAGAATCGCGACGAGGCTGAAGCCCGGCGAGCGGCGCAGCGTGCGCAGGCCGAAGCGTGCGTCGGCGATGAAATGCTCGAGCCAGGTAACGTTGCGCGCGTCGCGGCATTCTTCCGCGCGTTTCGCCACGCCGCCGAACTCAAGCAGAGCGCGCCGGCGAGCTTCGTCGCGCGCGACGCCTTGCGCCACGTAGAGATGCGCCTTCTGCTCGATGTGGTCGCGCAGCTCGTCGTCGAGGTCGGCGTCAACTTCCGTGCGGTGAAAGAGCGAGCGCAGCCTCAGTTGAAGTTTGTCGATCCATCTCGTTTGCGTCATCGTCGCGCCTCAGACTTTTCGGGTGCCGCACCCCTTTTCAAGTCAAAAGGGTGCGCGCCGAGAATCAAACCCGGAGTGCAGCAGTACTACCGCTCAAATCGATACCGTTTCCTCACGGACCCTCTAAAGTGAAAAGCGTGCGGCACCCGTAAAAGCGCGCTACTCGTAGCGCAGCGCGATGATCGGATCGACGCGCGTGGCGCGCCACGCGGGAATCCAGCACGCGGCGGCCGCGACGGCGCCGAGCACGAGCGCGACAGCGGCGTACGTGATCGGGTCATGCGCGGTTACACCGTAAAGCAACCCAGCGAGCAAGCGCGTCAGCGCGAGCGCCGCAACAATCCCGACGGCCGCGCCCACGAGAGCGAGCCGCATTCCCTCCCCGAGCACGAGCCGAAACACCGTAGAACGCTCCGCGCCCAGCGCCATTCGAATCCCAATCTCATTCGTGCGGCGCTGCACCGAATACGAAATCACGCCGTACACACCGATCATCGCGAGAACCAGCGCGATCAGCGCGAACCCGCCGAGCAGCATCGTCGCAAATCGCGGCTGCGCGATCGTGCTGCCGACCAGCTCATTCATCATCTGCACATTCGAAATCACCTGCTCGGGATTCATCTCCGAATTTGCGCGGCGCAGCGCGGGCAGAATCGTGGCCGGCGGCGCATCCGATCGGATCACCACGTTCACCAACGGCACCACGAGGTGCTTAATGTCGTCCGCGCGCTGCTGCCCAGGCTCATAAATTTCGGCGCGCAGCGGAGGCGCCTTCGCGCCCAGCGCATCTTCCGCAATCGCCCACTGCTTCACGTGGCTCACGACGCCCACGATCTCCGCCTCCGCGTCGCGCTCGCCGGGAATTTCGAGATGCTTGCCAACGGGGTTTTCGTTCGGAAAATATTCCTTCGCGAGTTCTTCGTCGATCACCACCACGCGCGGCGAGGTTGCAGTATCCGTCGGCGCGAAAAAGCGGCCCGCCAGCAGAGGAATCCCCATCGTCGAACGATAGTCCGAGCCAACGGCGTACATCAGCGCCCACGCGTAACCCTTTTCATCGTTGGGCTTGGGCTTGCCTTGTAGCCAGAAACCTTGGTAGTCGTCCGCGACAAGCGGAAACGATCCCCAGGAGATCGACGCAGAGATCACGCCCGGCGTCGCCGCGTAGCGCGCTTCGGTGTCGCGCAGCACTTGGCGAATCTGTTCCACCGGCGCATTCGCAAGCGCAGGCGGAAACGCTAGATCGAACGTGAGCACATGCTCAGCGTTGAACCCGGTGTTCACGCTCCAAAGCGCGGCGAGGCTGCGAACCATCAGGCCCGCTCCAGCCAGCAGCACCAGGCCCATCGCCATTTCCACCACAACGAATACGGCCTGCAGGCGCTGCTTGCTGCTAGTCGATGTGCGGCCGCCGTCTTTCAGCGAACGCTGCAAATCGGAATGCGCCACTTTGAATGCCGGCGCCAGGCCAAACAAAATTCCCGCGAGGACGGAGATGGCGAAGGTGAACGCGAGTACGCGTCCGTCAACAGCGACATTCGCGGCGCGAGGCAATGTGGCAGGAAGCAGATGAATCGCCGCGCGAGTTCCCCACTGCGCGATCAGGACGCCGAGCGCGCCGCCTGTCATCGCAAGCAGCACGCTTTCGGTGAGCAACTGGCGAATCAGGCGCGACGAACCCGCGCCGAGCGTGGCGCGGATCGCGATTTCCCGCGAGCGCACACTCGACCGCGCAAGCAGCAGGTTGCCCACATTCACGCATGCGATCAGCAGCACAAGCACGACGGCACCGAGCAAAATCAGAAGCACGGGGCGGACGTCACCCAGCACGTCGTCGCTGAGCGACTCGACCGTGGCGCCCGTATTTTTGTTCGTGTCAGGATATTCCTGTGCCAGCGCGTCGGAAATTCGCGTGAGGTCCGCGTACGCCTGCTCGACGGTAACGCCGGGCTTCAATCGCCCGAAGCCGTGGAACCACAATCCCGCGGTGCGGTAATTGACGAACGGGTGCACCCACTGCCCGACCAGCGTGTAAACGTCCGCCGGATGAAACATCCGCGTTTCCAAATCAAAGCTCGCCGGAACCACGCCGATGATCGTGTACGCCTTATCGTCGAGCGTGAGCGTTCGCCCCACCACTGCGGGATCGCCGCCGAATTTTCGCTGCCACAGCGATGAGCTGATCATCACCACGGGCGCCGCGCCTTGCACGTCTTCACTTTCCGTGAATGTACGGCCGGCGACAGGCTGCGTGCCAAATACATTGAAGAATTCGGACGTGACCAGGCGCGCTTCGAGGCGCTCCGGTTCGCCGGCGCCGGTGAGCGTGAAATTGTACGGGCGCGCGATCGCCATCGATGCGAACGTCGTGTTGTCTTTCTTCCAATCTTTGAAATTTGGGTACGAGATCGAGCCGGTGGCAAACGTCGGCCAGCGTTGCCACAGCGAGACGAGCTGCTCGGGATGCGCGTACGGCAGCGGCTGCAGCAGCACGCCGTTCACTACAGAGAAGACACCGCTGGTGGCGCCGATGCCGAGTGCGAGCGTGAGAATCACGATCGCCGCGAATCCGGGATTTTTCCGCAGCATGCGCAGCGCGTAGCGGACGTCGTGCGCGAGGTCGTCGAGCCAGCGAGTGCCGCGCGCGTCGCGGCATTCTTCGGTGCGTTTCGCGATGCCGCCGAATTCGAGCTGCGCCTGACGGCGCGCTTCTTCGCGCGTCATGCCGCGACCTACGTAAAGCTGAGTCTTCTGCTCGATGTGGTCGCGCAGTTCGTCGCTCAGTTCATAGTCAGCGTCTTCGCTGTGAAATACGCTGCGCAGCCTCAGCCGTAGTTTTTCCATCCATCGCAATTGCATCATCGTCGCGCCTCAGATTTTCCGGGTGCCGCATCCTTTTCTTCTCAAAAGGGTGCGAGCCGAGCACCAAACCCGGAGAGCAGCAGCACTACCGATCAAATCGCTCACGTTCCCTCACGCACCCTTTTGGAAAGAAAAGGGTGCGGCACCCGTAAAGGCACTACTCGTAGCGCAGCGCCACCATCGGATCGACGCGCGTCGCGCGCCACGCCGGCAACCAGCACGCCACCGCTGCGACCGCGCCGAGCACCAGCGCCACGGCGCCGTACGTGAGTGGATCGTGTGCGCTTACGCCGTAAAGCATCCCCACGAGCAAACGCGTCAACGCCAGCGCCGCGACAATTCCCACCGCAGCGCCAACCACCGCCAGCCGCATCCCTTCGCCCAGCACGAGTCGAAATACGGAACGGCGCTCCGCGCCCAGCGCCATGCGAATCCCAATTTCGTTCGTACGCCGCTGCACCGAATACGAAATCACGCCATACACTCCGATCATCGCCAGCAGCAGCGCGATAAGCGCGAAGCCGCCCAGCAGCATCGTCGTGAAACGCGGCTGCGCGATCGTGTCGCTCACCAAATCGCTCATCGTCTCGACGTTCGAAAGAACCTGCTCGGAATTCATTTCCGCGCTCGCCTGGCGCATCGCCGCAAGCACATTCGCTGTAGGCGCGTCGGACCGCACCACAACGTTGGCTCCAGGCACGACCAACCGCATCACGCCGGCTTCCACCTGCATTGTCGGTAAGTAAATCTCCGCGCGCATCGGCGGAGCGTTGACGGCGGGCGTGTCTTCGAGCAGCGACCACTCCAGCACATGCCCCGCGAGGCCGACGATCTCGGCTTCGCCTTCGGGCTCAGTCAATTCGATTCGTTGTCCGACCGGATTCCGGTTGCCGAAGAATTGCTTCGCGAACGCTTCATCGACCACGACGACCAGCGGCGCCTTATCGTCATCACTCGGCGTGAAAAACCGCCCCGCAAGCAGCGGAATGCGCATCGCTTTCAAATAGTCCGGCCCGACGAAATAGCGTGTCGCCCAATTCATTTCCGCGTCCGTCGTTGGCTTCGGATGGCCCTGCATCCAGAAAAGTTCCTGGTCGTCTTCTGCCAGCGGAAACGATCCCCACACCAGCGACACGGCGCGCACCCGGGAATGGCGCCAAAGCGCGCTTCGGTGTCGCGCAGCGTCTGGCGGATTTGCTCGGGCGACTTCTGCGCAAGGGACGGCGGATAAGAAATGCTGGCCGTTAGCACTTGATCGGCGACGAAGCCGGGATTGATGCTCCACACGGCCGAGAGGCTGCGAATCATGAGTCCCGCACCCGCCAGCAGCACAAGTCCCATCGCCATCTCGACGACGACGAACACCGCCTGCAACCGTTGTTTGCCTCCGGTCGATGTCCGTCCGCCATCTTTGAGCGACCGCTGCAAATCGGAATGCGCCACTTTGAATGCCGGCGCGAGACCAAACAAAATTCCGCCGACCACCGAAATCGCGAACGTGAACGCGAGAACGCGGCCATCCACGGCAACGTGCGCCGCACGCGGCAGCGTCGCCGGCAACAAATGAATCGCCGCGCGAGTTCCCCATTGCGCGATCAAGAGGCCCAGCGCTCCGCCGGTGAGCGCCAGCAGCACGCTTTCCGTCAGCAGCTGCCGGATCAACCGGCTCGAGCCGGCACCCAGCGTGGCGCGGATCGCGATCTCGCGCGCGCGAACACTCGAGCGCGCGAGCAGCAAATTGCCGACGTTGACGCACGCGATCAGCAGCACAAACGCGACGGAGCCGAGCAAAATCAGCAGCGCCGGACGGACGCCCCCAAGCATGTTGTCGGTGAGCAAATCCATGTAGGCCGCGGTGTCTTTGTTTGTGTCCGGATATTCATTCGCGAGCCCGGCGCTGATGCGCCCCAGGTCAGCGCGCGCCTGATCGATCGTCACGCCGGCCTTCAAGCGGCCGAATCCGTGGAAGAACAGTCCAGCACCCCGATACGTGAGCGCGGGATTCGCCCACTGGCCGACGGGCACGTACAGGTCAGGCGCGCTGAACGTGCGCGTTTCGAGATCGAAATCCGCGGGCAATACGCCGATGATCGTGTAGCTCTTGTCGTCCAGCGTGAGCGAACGGCCCACGGCCCGGGGATCGCCCCCGAATTTCCGTTGCCACAGCGACGCGCTGATCATCACCACGGGCGCGGCGCCGCGCTGATCTTCGCCGTAGAGAAACGCGCGTCCGACGGCAGGCTGCACGCCAAACACCGTGAAAAACTCGGACGTGACCAGGCGCGCCTGCACGCGTTCGGGCTCCCCCCTCCCGCTGAGCGTGAAGCTGTACGGCCGCGAGATGGCCATCGACGAAAACGTGGTGTTGTCACGTTTCCAGTCCACGAAATTCGGCCATGGGATCGAGCCGGTCGCGAAGTTCGGCTTGCTTTCACTGAGCGCGACGAGCTGCTCGGGATGTGCGTACGGCAGCGGCTCGAGCAGCACGCCATTCACCACGGAGAAGACGCCGCTGGTGGCGCCGATGCCCAGCGCGAGCGTTAGGATAACGATCGCCGCAAAGCCGGGATTTTTGCGCAGCATGCGCAGAGCGTAGCGAACGTCGTGCGCCAGGTCGTCGAGCCACCGAGTACCGCGCGCGTCGCGACACTCTTCTTTGGTGCGTTCCGCGCCGCGGAATTCGAGCAGCGCCTGCCGGTGCGCTTCTTCGCGCGATGAGCCGCGTTCGACATACAGCTGCGTCTTCTGCTCGATGTGATCGCGCAGCTCGTCGCTCAGTTCATAGTCAGCGTCTTCGCGATGAAACACGCTGCGCAGCCTCAGCCGTAGTTTTTCCATCCATCGCAATTGCATCATCGTCGCGCCTCAGATTTTCCGGGTGCCGCACCCTTTTCACTTCAAAAGGGTGCGCGCCGAGAACTCAGCCCGGAGCACCGTATTACTCTCGATCGAACCGGTTACATTTCCTCACGCACCCTTTTTGGAAGAAAAGGATGCGGCACCCGTAAAAGAACTACTCCACCGTAAGCGTGCGCGCCGGGTCCGTAGTGGCAGCGCGACGCGCTGGAATCACGCCCGCCAGCACCGACGCTAACGCCAACGCCGCAACCGCCGCGAGCAACACGCGCCAATCGACGCCTTTAATTTGAAACAGCTGCGATTCCACAAAACGCGCGCACGCCAGCACCACCGGTATGCCGATCGCGAGGCCGATCAGCGTCTGCACCATCGCGCCGCGCATCACCATACTCACCACCTGCGACGGCCGCGCGCCGAGCGCGATGCGAATCCCGATCTCGCTCGTGCGACGCGCCACGGTGTACGACGTCACTCCGTACAGCCCAAGCGCCGCCAGCAGGAGCGAGAGCCCGCCGAAAATCAACGTGAGCCGCGAAATCATGCGGTCTTCGTTGGTGCGGTCGGCAATCTGCTTCGAGAACGTTTCGAATTTCACCACCGCGAGATTCGGATTGATGCTACTTAGCGTCTGCCGCGTGAGCGACTCGATTTCCGGCATCGGCGCCTCGGTAGCGATCACCACAGCGCCGGCGTAAAGAGAAATGTCCTCCGAAACCGGATCCTTATTGCTCGCCGCCTCCTGAGTAGGCGCAATGAAAAACATGGAATGATTTTCCCAACGCACGGTGGTGTACACCGTGTCTTCCACCACGCCGACGATCTCGTTGTCGTTCACCGATTCGGCCGAACCACCGAAATGCTGTCCGATCGGATTTTCGCCGGGCTTGA